>NZ_JBHWYX010000074.1:0-23416 GCF_042728795.1 Streptomyces sp. NPDC060184 | reverse complement strand
GCGCCCCCTGGGGGACGCCGGGCACCCGCGCGGAGCCGTGGTTCAGGCGCGGCCCGCCGTCTTCTGGGTCTTCCGGGTGACGGAGTCGATGCAGACCGTCGCCAGGAGGACGGCACCCGTGATCATGTACTGGACCGGGGTGGCGATGCCTTCGAGGTTCAGACCGTACTGGATGGAGACGATCACCATCACGCCGAGGAGAGCGTTCCAGGTGCGGCCCCGGCCACCGAAGAGGCTGGTGCCACCGATGACGGCCGCCGCGATGACGTTCATCAGCAGGTCGCCGGTGCCGGCGCTCTGGTTGGCGGACGCGATCTTCGAGGCCCAGAACAGGCCGCCGATGGCGCCGAACGTACCGGCGATGGCGAACACCGAGACGCGGATCGCGGTGACGTTGATACCGGCGCGGCGGGAGGCCTCGACGCTGCCACCGAGGGCGAAGATCTTCCGGCCGTACGCCGTGCGGCGCAGGACGAAGTCCGTGATGACCAGCGCGACGATGAAGAGCACGAAGGCCAGGGGCAGACCGCGGTCCTGGTTGAACATGAACGCGGCGGCGAAGGCGAAGACCGCCAGGACGACCGTGCGCAGGATGATGTCGGAGAGCGGGCGGGACGGGACCCCGGCCGCCGCACGCCGGCGGCTGTCGAAGAAGGCCGACAGGAAGAAGGCCGCGACGCCGACGATGGCGAGGCCGTAGGCCGCGGCGACGTCGGTGAAGTAGTACGTCGTCATCTGACCGACGACGCCCTTGCTGTCCAGGTTGATGGTGCCCGTGTCGCCGAGCAGGTTGAGCATGAAGCCGAGCCAGAACAGCAGGCCGGCCAGGGTGACGGCGAAGGCCGGGGCGCCGATCTTGGCGAAGAAGAAGCCGTGGATCGCGCCGATCACCGCACCGCTGAGGATGGCTATGAGAATGGCGAGCCATTCGTTCATGCCGTGCGTGATGGTGAGCACCGCGACGAGGGCGCCCGAGACACCACTGACCGAGCCGACCGAGAGGTCGATCTCACCGAGCAGCAGCACGAAGATGATGCCGACCGCCATCATGCCGGTCGCGACCATCGTGACGGAGATGTCGGTGATGTTCTTCGCGGAGAGGAACTCGGAGTTCATGCTCTGGAAGACGATGCAGATGATCACCAGCCCGATGACGACCGGGAGCGAGCCCAGGTCACCCGCGCTGATCTTGCGCTTGAACTCGCTGAAGTAGCCGCTCAGGCCCTGCTCGCGGACGAGCAGCCGGGGGTCGACCGCGGTGGCGGCACCGTCGGCGGCCTCCTGGTTGACGACCGGCGATTCCGCCGTGGCGGTGGAGGTCTTGTCCGTGGTCACTTCGAAACCTCCGCGGTGCGCGCCGCACGACGGGTCACGGCGTTGTCCGTGGCGCCCGTGATGGCAGAGATGATCTCTTCGTGCGAGGTGGTCTTCACGTCGAAGACGCCGTTGTTGTGGCCGAGACGCAGCACGGCGACCTTGTCGGCCACCGCCTTGACGTCGGCCATGTTGTGGCTGATGAGGATGACCGCGAGACCGCGCTCGCGCAGCCGCTCGACCAGGTCGAGGACCTGGGCGGTCTGCTCGACGCCGAGGGCGGCCGTCGGCTCGTCGAGGATGACCAGCTTCGGCTCACCCAGCATCGAACGCGCGATGGCCACCGTCTGGCGCTGACCGCCGGAGAGCGAGGCGATCGGGATGCGGACGCTGGGGATGCGGATGGAGAGCGTGGAGAGCAGCTCGCGGGAGCGGCGCTCCATCTCGACCTCGTCGAGGACGCCGAAGCGGCGGAGCTCCCGGCCGAGGTACAGGTTGCCCACGACATCGAGGTTGTCGCACAGGGCGAGGTCCTGGTAGACCGTCGCGATGCCCAGACCCTGGGAGTCCTGGGGGCGGTTGATGTGGACCGGCTTGCCCTCCCACTCGATGACGCCGTCATCGATGGGGTGGACACCGGCAATGGTCTTGACGAGCGTTGATTTACCGGCTCCGTTGTCGCCGACCAGGGCGACAACCTCTCCGGCGTGAACCTCGAGGTCGACTTCGGTGAGTACCTGCACGGCACCGAACCGCTTCGAGACTCCTCGCAACGCCAACACGGGCGTAGCGGACACGTGAACCATCTCCTTCGCCGCCTGACCGGCGGGGATGCCGCGCCTGGGGGGAGGCGCGGTGGTTGAGCAGAAGAGAAAGCGAGAAGCGTTTCCGTCCGGCGCCCCGCCCGTTAGCGGGGCTGAATGTGGGGCGGGGCACCGGACAGGCTTCTGGGGGCGGCCCGCTGCGCGGCGGGCCCGGGGCCGGCTGCTCCGCCGGGCGGGGGCCGGTCCCTGCCGGGACCCCGCCGACCGCGCGGAGGCGGTGGCGGGGTCCGGCGGGTGGGACTACTTCAGGCCGAGCGTGTCGCAGGCGGCCTTGTACTGGCCGGTGCAGATCTGGGCGACGGTGTAGACGCCGTCCTCGATGACCGTGTCCTTGATGTTGTCCTTGGTCAGCGAGACGACCGGGACGAGGTAGGTCGGGACACCCTTGGTGGTGGGGCTGTCCACGGTCGAGGTGGCGACCGACGCGGCGATCTTCTCGCCCTTGGCCAGCGAGACGGCCATGGTGGCGGCGGCCTCACCCTCGGGGGCGTACGGCTTGTAGACGCTCATGAACTGCTCACCGGCGACGATGCGCTGGACACCCGCGAGCTCGGCGTCCTGACCGGTGACCGGCGGGAGGGTCTTCAGGCCGGAGGCCTTGAGGGCGGTGATGATACCGCCGGCCATGCCGTCGTTGGCGGAGTAGACGCCGACGATCTTGTCCTTGCCGAGAGCCGTGATCGCCGCCTCCATGTTGGCGTTGGCGTTCTCCGGCTTCCACTCCTTGGTGTCGTACTCCTTGCCGACGGTCACCTTGCCGTCCAGGACGGACTTGGCGCCCTTCTTGAAGAGTGCGGCGTTCGGGTCGGTGATGGCGCCGTTCATCATCACGATCTGACCCTTGGAGGCGTTGTCCCCCAGCGCCTCCAGAAGAGCCTTGCCCTGGACCCGGCCGACCTCTTCGTTGTCGAAGGAGGTGTAGGCGTCGATGGGGCCCTCTGCGAGGCGGTCGAAGGCGACGACGGGGATGCCCGCGTCCTTGGCCTTCTGCACGCTGTTGGCGATCGACTTGGAGTCCACCGCGTCGATGATCAGGGCGTCGACCTTGTTGGTGATCATGGTCTCGACCTGCTGCGCCTGCAGCGTGGCGTCCTGCTTGGCGTTGCTGTAGACGACCTTGGCCTTGCCGCCGGTGAGCTCGCTGATCTTCTTCTCGATGATCGGCTTGTCGAACTGCTCGTAACGGGCGGTGGCGTTCTCCGGAAGGAGCAGACCTATCTTGAGGTCGTCGCCCTTCTTGGCGGCCGACGTGTCGTCCGACTTGCCACCGGACTCCTTGGCGCTCCCACAAGCGGCAAGCGAGACCGCCATGGCGGTGGCGGCAACGGCGACAGCGGCACGACGCATACGCGTGTTCATAACTCGAACCTCCCTGACGAGGCCGCGACGTTGCGGCCGAGGTGGACGGAAGTCAACTCGGCCGCAGAGGCGGCGTCAAGGAGTTAATACTTAACGAGATGACAACGGTGCCATTCGTTATCTAAGTGAAGGCAGGGGTGCCCGGCGAGAGTGTGGCCTCCAACAGGGTCGAATCGCCCATCTCGCTCAGCACGAGGGCCAGCGCGCCGAGCACCTCGGCCCGGCCGCCGAGCGCCCCGGGGAGCACCGAGAGCTGTCGCGCGGCGCTCGGGATGGAGTAGCGCGCGACGGAGTCGCGGATGGGCCCCAGGACCAACTCCCCTGCCTCCGCGAGCGATCCGCCGAGGACGACCCGGCTGGGGTTGAGCAGGTTGCACAGGTTCGCCACGCCGCTGCCGATGTGCCGGCCGACGTCGGCGATCACCCGGCGGCACCCCGGGTCGCCCTCGCGGGCCAGTTGGACGACCCGGTCCATGGTCAAGTCCGGTCCGTGGCTGGGCCGCAGGAGCGGCAGGACGTACCGGGCGGCGGTGAAGGTCTCCAGGCACCCGCGGTTGCCGCAGCGGCAGACCGGACCGGCCTCGTCGAGGGTGATGTGGCCGATCTCGCCGGCGGTCCCCCCGGGACCCCGGTAGATCGCCCCGTTGATCACCAGACCGGCCCCCACCCCGCTGGCGACCTTGATGTACGCGAGGTCCCGGACCCCCCGCCCGCTCCCCCAGACCAGCTCCCCCAGGGCCCCGAGATTGGCGTCGTTGTCGACGTAGACGGGCACACCGAGGCGGGCGGCGAGTTCCGCGCTGGGATTGATGCCCGTCCATCCCGGCAGGATCGACGTGGAGCCGAGGGTGCCCGACTCGACGTCGATCGGGCCGGGCACTCCGAGCCCCACGCCGATGATCTTGTCCTGCCCGATACCGGTGGTCCTGACCAGCCGGTTGACCAGCGCTTCCGCCCGGCCGAACCCCTCCGCGGAGGAGGCGTCCACGTCCATGGGTTCGGACTCCTCGGCGAGGACCTGGTGGGCCAGGTTGCCGATGGCCACCCGCAGGTGCGTATGGCCGAAGTCCACCCCGATCACGACGCCCGCGTCGCCGCTGAGCGAGACGCTCCTGGCCCTGCGGCCCCCCGCCGAGGTGGGGGTCACCTCGACGGTGCCGCCGTCCTTCAGCTCGCGCACGATGTTGGAGACGGTGGCCGCGGAAAGGCCGGTGCTCCTGGCGATTTCCGCCTGGGTGAGCGACCCCGCCATGCGCACGGCACGTACGACCCGTTCGAGATTGGCCCGATGCAGAGATGTCTGCGACCCCGGAGTCTCCATCGACTCACTCACTCCTGCCGTTTTCTCCAACATGTGAACCAATAGCTGACCGTTCCAGGGTGTGCCCCGTCAAGACCTTGAGCGTGCGGAGCCCGTATGAGCGCGGCACCTCCCCACATGAGGCGGGTGGAATTCGGGGGAACACGGACGAAACCGCCCAACGGCCGGAGGCGGCTGGGCGGTTCCGTGGTGAAGCCGGGATGAAGCGGAGGTGCTACTTGAGCGCTCCCGCGGTCAGGCCGGCCACCACCTGACGCTGGAAGACGATGTACGCGGCGAGGACGGGGAGCATGGCGATGACGAGTCCGGCGAAGAGCCCGGAGTAGTCCCCCTTGTACCCCTGGCTGGTGGAGAGCTCCACCAGGCCCTGCGCGAGCACCCGCCTGTCCGGGTCGGTGTTCAGCACGGTGGGCAGCATGTACTGGTTCCACTGCCCGAGGAAGTTGAAGATCCCGACGCTGATCAGCCCCGGCTTCGCCATCGGAAGCATCACCTGGAAGAAGGTCCGGGTGTGGGAGGCGCCGTCGATCAGCGCCGCCTCCGCGACCGAGGTCGGCAGGGTGCGGAAGAACGAGGTCAGGAAGAACACGGTGAACGGCAGCGAGTACGCGATGTACACGAGGATCAGACCGTGGATCGTGTTCAGCAGCCCCATGTTGTCCATGACGTAGAACAGCGGGACCAGGGCCAGCATGACCGGGAAGCTCATGCCGCCGACGAACAAGAAGTAAATGAACCGGTTGCCGGGGAACTCGAACCGGGCCAGTACGTACGCGGCCATCGAACCCAGCACCAGCGTGCCGACGAGCGATCCCCCGACCACCAGGACGGTGTTGAGGAAGTACTCGCTCATGTGCGCCTGGTTCCAGGCCCGCCCCCAGGCGTCGAAGCTCAGGGAGTCGGGCAGCGCCCACGGGGAGTTGAAGATGGCCTTGTCCGACTTGAAGGCGGACATCACGGCCCAGAACAGCGGCAGGATCACCAGGATCGCCCAGATGACGAGCACGCCGTGCGAGAACACGTTGAGGGTGTGTCCCTCGCCGCGCTTCGCCCGGGACGTGCCCGCGGAACCGGCCCTGGCGCTCCGCTGACCGGGAACCTCGGCCCCCTCGCGGAGGACGGGCGGGGTGTCGGTGGTCTTCATCAGTACTCCAGCCGCTCGCGCCGGCCCAGCTTCATGACGACGGCGGCGAACGCCAGGGTCACGAGGAGCAGGGCGACGCCGATCGTGGTCGCGTATCCGGCCTGTCCGTCGCGGAACGCCGCCTGGTAGACGTACAGCGGCAGGACGGTGGTCGAGTAGTCCGGTCCGCCGGGCCCGACGCTCATGATGTTCACCACGGCGAAGCCCTCGGCGCCCAGGGCGAGGATGCCCATGTAGACCCAGCCGGACTGCACGGTGTCCCAGAGCAGCGGGAGCGTGATCCGGAAGAACGTGGTGAACCTGCTCGCCCCGTCCAGCAGCGCCGCCTCGTAGAAGTCCTTCGGGATGGACGCCATGCCCGCCGAGAAGAGCACCACGAAGAAGCCGGTCGTGCACCACACGAGGACCGCCATGATGCACCAGAGCGCGAGTTTCGGATCGCCGAGCCAGTTCGGCGGGTGATCGATTCCGAACGCTCTCAGCGAGCCGTTGATCATGCCCTGGGCGGGGTCGAAGGCGAACTGGAAGAGGATCGCCACGATCGCGATGGAGAGGACCTGCGGGAAGAAGTAGGCGATCTTGTAGAAAGCCGATCCGCGTACGCCCGAGATGAGCGCGCCCTTTCGGCGCCGGCCACCCACATTGAGCATGAAGGCGAAGAAGAGGGCGAGCCCCAGCGTCACCAGCGGCAGCAGGATCGCCAGCAGCACACTGTGCTCCAGCGATTTCCAGAAGACGTCGTCCTTGAACATCTTGGTGTAGTTGTCGAAGCCGACCATCTCGAAGTCGGGGCTCAACCCCGTCCAGTCCGTGAACGAGTAGTAGATGGACTGGATGAAGGGCCAGACGACGAAGATGACGTACAACGCCATCGGGGCGATCAAGAACCCGACTATGAACCGGTATTTACCGTGCTGCATCGTTACCGACTCCGACCTTCCTGCCGTGCCGCCGCTGGTGACGCGTGGATCACTGGTGCTTGAAGTGCTTGATGGACTGGTCCTTGGCCGCCGCGTCCGCGTAGCCCTGGATCTTCTTGATCGCCTCGGCGGGGGTCGCGCGGCCGGCCATCATCTCGCCGAGACCGGAGACGCCGATCTGCTCCTTCTGGAGCTTCACGTACCAGTCCTGCAGGCGCGGGTTGACGACGTTGGTCCCGGCCTTCTCCAGCGCGGCGACACCGGACTTGAGGCCGTCCGACAGCTCGATGCCGTCGGTGCCGCCGTTGTAGGCGGAGAGCGACTTGGTGCTGGTGGTGAAGGACTTCGAGGAGGCCTCGCTGAGCATGATGCGCAGCTGCTCCATGCCGCCTTCGGCGTTCTTCGCGTTCGCCGGGACGATGAAGGGCTCACCGCCGGACGCCCAGATGGTGCCGAACGGCATCTTGTCCGAGGCGTCGAGGCTGGAGGGAGCGCCCACCGACAGCTTGAAGTCCTTGGGGATGATGGCGGCTTCCTCGTTCTCCACCCAGGAACCGTTGGGGATGAAGAGCGCCTTGCCGTTGGCCCACGCGCCCTGCGAGCCCCGGTGGTCGAGACCCGGGGTGCCCTCCAGGATGTAGCCCTTCTTGTAGAGCTCGTAGTACGCCTCGAACGCGGCCTTGACGGCGGGGTGTTCCCAGGCCTTCGGCTCCAGGTTGTCGATCGCGTCGAGCACCTCCGAACCGCCGATCTTGGCGATGAAGGGGTACAGCGAGAACGGCAGGTAGTACGGGTACTTGCCGGCGTAGGTCCAGCCGGCGATGCCCTTCTTCTTCGCCTTGGCGCAGAGCGCGAGCATGTCGTCCCAGTTCTCCGGGTACGTCGCGTCGAGCTTGTCCAGGGCGGTCTGCGAGTACCAGACGCCGTACACCGTGTAGGCGTAGTACATGATCCAGACCGGGTCGCCGTCGAACTGGCCCATCTCGACGATTCCCGGACGCAGGGTGTCGCGCACCGTCTTGCTCGGGTCGTCGATGGACGGGGAGTCGAGCAGCGGGGTCAGGTCCGCGAGCTGCTTCTTGCCGACCAGGACGCCCATGTCCATCTGCTGGGCACCGGAGTTGTCGATCAGGTCCGGCGGGGTGCCGCCGTTGAAGCGCGGCTGGAGGACCGACTGGATCTTCTGCGTCTTCGAGAAGGTGACCTTGGCCTTGGGGTACGTCTTCTCGTAGACGGCCTTGGCGTCCTCGGCGTACTTGGTGCCGAACCCGCCGTCGAAGATGACCAGTTCGAGCGGTGCGCTCTCGTTGACGGCCAGCGGGTTCTCCGCCGACTTGGTGCCCTTCTCGACCTTCTCGTCGGAGCCGCTGTCGCCGCTGGCGCAGGACGCCAGGAAGCTCATCGTGGGAACGGTGATCACGCCGAGAGCGGCGGACCGCTTGATCAGATCGCGACGGCCGAGACCCTCATTGTTGTGGGCGGAGGTCGATCCCATGCTCAAGTCCTCACCTTCATCAGGACTCAGGCGGTGTACCGGTCACCCGTCGAGATCTCGCCTCAGGCGAAGGGTCCCGCCACCGCGCGGTCGGTTGCGCTTGGGTCATGCAGAGAGACGTACCGGATTGCCTGGCTCGGCCTGGCGTGTCGGAAGAACGTACAGCGAAGCAGCTCAGGACGTGCCTCGTACCGCTCCCCCGCACTCCTCCGAGTGCGCAACCGTGTGAAACGGCTGTGCAGACGCCGACAGGTATAGTCCACTTGCGGGCGGCGGAGCAAGATCGAATGCAGGTTTGCCCGGGAGTCTTTCCCGAGTTGAGACCTCGCCGATACGTCGGCACCGTGCGCCCCGGGCCCGACGGCAGCATTTCCGGTAATTCGACGATTCGCCCGGCGCCTCTCCCGTAACCGCTGTGAAACACGGGACCACCCGCCCGCCGCAGGGGTCCGCGCGAGGCGTCCGGAGTGCCCGATTCCGGCGCAATCACTCCGCGGCCCGGATCACAACAAGTGGCGTCAAACACCGATTCGGGCCGGAAAATCGCGTGATATCCGCCGGAGCGCGAGGAATTCGATTCGGGCGAATCGGTCGAGTTCATGTCGTACACGCGCATCACCGGTGCGTCTGTGTTCAATTCCCGAACGTGCAAGAAACGAAGGCGGCAGGACCCTGCGGGCGGGCGCGGAACGGCCCGGAAAAAGCGGAACGGCCGGCACCGGGTCCAACCGGTGCCGGCCGTACGGGTCGGGGCGTCACCCGAGGTGCGCGATGCGCGACCTTCCGTCGCCGCGCGGGGCCCGCGGTGCGCGGGCGGGCTCAGCGCTCCCGGCGGACCTCGCGGACGAGGCTCTCGGGCAGGGCCAGGTTCCAGGCGGTGATCACGGGCTGCCCGTGCTCGGTGCCCAGCCGGGAGATCGCCCCGGTGGCCAGCTGGAAGAGGTTGCCGCCGGCCGGGGGCAGGTCCAGATAGCGGGCGGTGAGCACGCGCAGGAAGTGGGAGTGGGCGACGAGCACGATGTCCTCGTCGCTCGCGAGGCCCTCGGCCGTCGCGCGTACCCCGGCGAGCACCTTGTCGGCCCGCTCGCCGATCTGGGCCGGGCTCTCACCGGGGTGCGCGGTGGGGCCGGCCTCGACCCCGTCGGTCCAGAGGTTCCAGAGGGGGCGGGTGCGGTGGATGTCGACGGTGGTGATGCCCTCGTAGCCGCCGTAGTCCCATTCGCGCAGCTCAGGAATGATGCGGGGCGAGGTGAGTCCGGCCAGTTCGGCGGTGCGGCGGGCGCGGACCGAGGGGCTGACGAGGCTGAGTCCGATGTGCCGGTCCGCGAGGAGCGGGACGAGCGCGCGGGCCTGGGTCTCGCCGAACTCCGTGAGCGGCAGATCGGTGTAACTGGTGTGCCGGCCGTTGCGGGACCATTCGGTCTCGCCGTGCCGGATCAGGATCAACTCGCCCATGGTGCGTCCGTTCTTCGTGCGTGTCGCTGCGATCATGCAAACCCGCCGGACCACGATCGCATTCCGCGCGGACCGCCGCCCCGCGACGCGCCCGCCCGCGCCCCCTCCCACACGTGCCCCCGTACCGGGCCCACCGGCCCCGGTGACGCGCGAGCCGCGAGCGCTCATCCGTCACCGGGGCCGGTGGCCGTGCACGGGTCGTATACGAATCAGTCGCGGACGACCCGCAGGGCGTCCTCGCCGACGAGCTCGACGGTGTACGGGCGGGCCGTGTCCGAGGTCACACGGACCGTGTCGCCCTCGCGGACCACCTGGAAGGTCGCCGCGGGGGCTCCGGTGAGGCCGGGGACGGTGACCGTGCGGGTGAAGTCACCGGTGCCCGCGGGGGCGTACACGCGCAGTTCGAGCCCGTCCAGCCAGTCGCCGTCCGGACGCGAGACGTCCGCGCCGAGCGGCAGCACCGCGCCGGGCCTGACCAGCAGCGGGAGGCTGTCGAAGCCGTGCACCTCCTGGCGCCAGGCCGGTCCGGTGACGGTCTCGCCGGTGAGCAGGTGGGTCCAGGTCCCCTCGGGGACGTAGTACTCGACCTGCCCGTCCTCGGTGAAGACCGGGGCCACCAGCACGTCCCCGCCGAGCAGGTACTGCCGGTCCACCGTCCGCGCCGCCGGGTCCTGCGGGAACTCCAGCAGCATCGGGCGCATCACCGGGACGCCGGTGCGGTGGGCCTCCACGGCGGCTCCGTACAGGTACGGCATCAGCCGGTGCTTCAGCTCGGTGAACTGCCGGGCCACGTCCACCGCCTCGTCGCCGAACTCCCACGGCACGCGGTAGGACGAGGAGCCGTGCAGCCGGCTGTGCGAGGAGAGGAGGCCGAAGGCGAGCCAGCGCTTGAAGACGGCCGGGTCGGGGGTGCCTTCGAAGCCGCCGATGTCGTGGCTCCAGAACCCGAAGCCGGACAGGCTCAGCGAGAGTCCGCCGCGCAGCGACTCGGCCATCGCGCCGAAGGAGGACCAGCAGTCGCCGCCCCAGTGGACGGGGAACTGCTGGCCGCCGGCGGTCGCCGAGCGGGCGAAGAGGACGGCCTCGCCCTGGCCGCGCTCCTTCTCCAGGAGTTCGAAGACGGCCTTGTTGTAGAGGTGCGTGTAGTAGTTGTGCATCCGCTCGGGGTCGGAGCCGTCGTGCCAGACGACGTCCGTGGGGATGCGCTCGCCGAAGTCCGTCTTGAAGCCGTCGACGCCCTGGTCGAGCAGCACCCTGAGCTTGCTCTGGAACCAGGCGGTCGCCTCGGGGTTGGTGAAGTCGACCAGCGCCATGCCGGCCTGCCACTTGTCCCACTGCCAGACGTCGCCGTCGGTGGTGCGGACGAAGTAGCCCTTCTCGGCCCCTTCCGCGTACAGGGCGCTCTTCTGCGCGATGTACGGGTTGATCCAGAGGCAGATCCGCAGGCCCCGCGCCTTGAGGCGGGTGAGCATGCCCACCGGGTCCGGGAACACCTCCGGGTCCCACTCGAAGTCCGACCACTGGTACTCGCGCATCCAGAAGCAGTCGAAGTGGAAGACGGAGAGCGGGATGCCCCGGTCCGCCATGCCCTCCACGAACGAGGTGACGGTCTTCTCGTCGTACGAGGTGGTGAACGAGGTCGTCAGCCAGAGGCCGAAGGACCAGGCCGGAGGCAGGGCGGGGCGGCCGGTGAGGGCGGTGTAGCGGGCGAGGACGTCCTTGGGCGTCGGTCCGGCGATGACGAAGTACTCCAGCGTCTGGTCCTCGACGCTGAACTGCACCTGCCCCACGGCCTCGGAGCCGACCTCGAAGGAGACCTTGCCGGGGTGGTTGACGAAGACGCCGTACCCGCGCGAGGAGAGGTAGAACGGGATGTTCTTGTAGGCCTGTTCGCTGCTGGTGCCGCCGTCCGCCTGCCAGATGTCGACGACCTGGCCGTTCTTCACGTACGGGGTGAAGCGCTCGCCGAGCCCGTGGACGGTCTCCCCGACGCCCAGGGCGAGCTGGGCGAACATGTGGTGGCCGCCGTCCGGCACGGTGGCGAAGGCGGTGCCCTTGGCTCCCGCGCTCGTCAGCAGGCGCCCCTCGCCGTCCAGGAAGTCCAGGCCGAAGGCGCCCGATTCGGAGAGGCGCAGGGTGAGCGGGCCGCTGGTGAGCTCGGCGGCGCCGTTCTCGCGGCGGGTGGTGGCGGTCGCCTCCCCGGTGGCGCCGGGCAGGCCGAACTCCGGTCCTGGGTTGCGCTTTCCGGCGTGGTGGGTGACGCGCACACCGATGACGCCCTCGGCGGGCGAGTGCGCCTCGACCGTGATGAGGGGCGCGTTGAGGGTGTCGCCCCGGCGCGTGACGCGTTTGACGGCCGCGTAGGCGGTGAGCCGGTCGGTGTCCAGGCGCAGATCGCGGAGTTCGGTGGCGTACGAGGCGACCACACCGTCCCGCATCTGCCAGAAGCCATCGGTGAACTTCATGGGGGGTCCTTAGCCGTTCTGCAGGGGGTCTCATTTGATCGTACACAAAACAAATACGTCGCGATTGCTGTGGATCGGCCGTGAATATCGACACTCGGGACGATGTGGACCGGCACGGGTTGGTGAGGTTGCCCCGGAGTGACCGATGTGTCACAGAAGAGGTCTGGTGCGACACCCGTTAAGGATGTATTAGTACTTGCACTGAACAAATTGGGCGGACGGCCGAGGAGCCGTCCGCCCCGTCGACCACGAGGCAGGCATGTCGGACCGTTTCACTCCCGCTTGCGCGGACAGGTTCCCCTGACCCGTGACCCCATGGCCGGGGTGACCCCGCGCGTGGCCGCGCGGGCCGCCCCCGCCGGGTACGGAACCAGCCGGACCCGTACCCGGAGCACGCCCTCCCTCTCGGAGACACCGTTGTCTCCCCGAGCCCGGCCCACTCTCCACGCAAGGGCAACCTCGTGACAGCACACATAACGGACGGATCGCGCCAGCGGCGCCGTCGTCTCGACCGGCGGGTTCTCGTCCCGCTCACCCTTGTCTCCGCGCTCGTCGGCGCCGCGGCACTCACCGGCTGCGGCCAGCAGCGGGACGCGAGCGTGTTCACCGTCCTGAACTCCTCGACGGACGACTCGTACCACGGCTGGGACGCCGCGACCCTGAAGCGCTGCAGCAAGCAGCTGGGTGTCACCATCGAGCAGCAGTCCGTACCGGCCGCGCAGGTCATGACGAAGTCGCTGCGGATGGCCTCGTCGAAGTCGCTGCCCGACATCATCCAGTTCGACGGTTCCGAGATGCCGACGTTCGCCGAGACCGGCGGGCTGCTCGACCTGAAGAAGCTCGGTGTCTCCACCGCGGACATCCCGCAGGGCATCCTCGACTACGGCTCGTACAAGGGCACCTACTACGGAGCGGCGCGCACGGTGAACACCCTCGCGCTCTTCTACAACAAGGACGTCCTCGACAAGGCCGGGCTGCCGGTGCCCACCACCTGGGCCGAGATGCAGGCCACCGCGAAGAAGCTCACCGGGAAGGGGAGCTACGGCATCGCGCTCAGCGCGGGCGGCGCGGAGGACGGGGTCTACCAGTTCACGCCGTTCATGTGGTCCAACGGTGGCGACGAGACCGACCTCGACTCGCCCCAGGTGGTCCAGGCGCTGGACTACTGGAAGTCCCTCATCAAGGACGGCTCGCTCTCCAAGTCCACCGTCAACTGGACCCAGGCCGACGTCAACGACCAGTTCATGGCGGGCAACGCGGCCATGATGATCAACGGTCCCTGGCAGGTCGAGACGCTGAACACGAAGAAGGACCTGCACTGGGGCATCGCGCAGATCCCCGTGCCGAAGGCCGGCGACGACTCGGTCGGTCCGCTGGGCGGCGGGATGCTGACCATCCCGGACGTCGGCGACACCGCGCGGGAGAAGACCTCCGCGAAGATCGTCAACTGCATGACCAGCGAGCAGGAGGAGGTCACCTACGCACTGAACAGCTGGATGATCCCGGCCAACGAGAAGGCCGCCGCCGTGTGGCGGAAGAAGGTGCCGTCGCTCAGCTCGCTCGCCGACCAGGTGGCCACCGCCCGCTCGCGCACCGCGCAGCTCGGCTCCGGCTGGACCTCCGTGTCCCTGGCCCTGCAGAGCGCCTTCCAGTCGGCCCTCACCGGCCAGTCCAGTGAGTCGGCCCTCCACCACGCCCAGCAGCGTGTCGAGAGCGGGAACTGAGGTATCCGAACATGTCGTCCACCGCTGCTTCCGCACCCGCCGCCGCGTCCGCCCCCGTGGTGGTCCCCGCGGCCAAGAGCCCGAAGCCGGGCTCGGTCAAGCGCCGCCGCACGCTGGCCCAGTGGGGGTTCATCGCCCCCGCCGTGATCTTCATGCTGCTGTTCTTCGGCTACCCGCTCGTCCGCAACGTCGTGATGAGCTTCCAGCACTACACGCCGTCCACCTTCTTCACGGGCAAGGCGCCCTTCAACGGGCTCGACAACTGGAAGAACGTCTTCCAGGACGACCTGTTCGGCAAGGCCCTGTGGCAGACCGTCCTCTTCACGGTCGGCTCGCTGATCGGGCAGTTCTGCGTCGGCCTCGCCCTCGCGGTGTTCTTCAACCGCCGCTTCCCCCTCAACGGGGTGCTGCGGTCGCTGATCCTGCTGCCCTGGCTGGTCCCGATGGTCGTGTCCGGTGTCGTCTGGCGCCGCATCCTCGACCAGGACACCGGCGTGCTCAACTCCTTCCTCGGCCTGTTCGGTGCCGGTGACACCCCCTGGCTGAGCAGCACCGGCATGGCGCTGATCTCCGTCGTCATGGTGAACATCTGGATCGGCATCCCGTTCAACATGGTGATCCTCTACGGCGGCCTCCAGGAGGTCCCGAAGGAGATGTACGAGGCGGCCTCGCTCGACGGCGCCTCCGCCTGGCGCCAGTTCCGCTCCATCACCCTGCCGCTGCTGAAGCCGGTCATCACCGTGGTGCTGGTGCTGGGCTTCATGTCGACGGTCAAGATCCTGGACCTGGTCCTCGCACTGACCGACGGCGGTCCCGCCGACTCCACCCAGACCCTGGGCACGCTGACGTACCAGAACTCCTTCACCCAGCTGGACTTCGGCGCGGGCGCGGTGGTCGGCAACATCCTGATCCTGATCTCCGCCGTCTTCGCGGTGTTCTACCTGCGGGCCAACCGCAACGAGGGGAAGTGAACGGCATGGCGACCACCACTCCCGCCGTTTCGGCCCGCACTCCGGGCAGCCCGGCCGAGAACCGGCCGAAGCGCCGCTGGGGAGCGACGATCATCGGGATCGTCATCCTCTGCGTGATGCTCTTCCCGCTCTACTGGATGGTCAACACGGCCCTCCAGCCGGAGTCCGGCCTGCTGGAGGTCTCCCCCGTCCCGCACAGCCTGGACCTCTCGGGCTTCAGCGACGCGTTCAAGGAGCAGGGCGGGCACCTGCTGACCTCGCTCGGCGTCGCGCTCGGCGCCGTGGTCATCTGCCTGGCGTTCTCCGCGCCGGCCGCCTACGGGCTCGCCCAGTTCAAGCTGCGCGGGACGAAGACCGTCGTGTTCGGCACCCTGATCACGCAGATGGTCCCCGGCATCGTCATCGCCAACGCCCTGTACAGCGCCTACGTGGACCTGGGGCTGGTCAACTCGTACGCCGGTCTGATGCTGGCGGACGCCTCGCTGGGCATCCCGTTCGCGATCGTGCTGATGCGCTCGTTCATGGTGGCGATCCCGCGCGAGGTCATCGAGGCCGCCGAGGTCGACGGCGCGGGCAAGTTCCGCACCTTTGTCCAGGTTGTCCTGCCGATGAGCCGCAACTCCCTGATCACGGCGGGGCTGTTCTCGTTCCTGTATGCCTGGAGCGATTTCATGTTTGCCCTCACACTGAACACCACGGACGACGTGAAGCCGATCACCCTCGGCATCTACCAGTACATCGGTGCGCACGTCGGAGACTGGGGCTCGGTCATGTCCGCTGCGGTGCTGTCGGCGATCCCGGCGGCCGTGCTGCTCGTCCTGTCCCAGAAGTACATCGCCGCCGGGATCACCGGCGGCTCGGTCAAGTAAGGGCTTTTCATGAGTGAGTTCCCTGTCTTCCCTCCGGGTTTCGTGTTCGGTGCGGCCACCGCGTCGTACCAGATCGAAGGCGCGGTGGCCGAGGACGGCCGCGGCCCCTCGATCTGGGACACCTACAGCCACACGCCGGGACGTACGGACGGCGGCGACACGGGTGACGTGGCCTGCGACCACTACCACCGCTACCCCGAGGACGTGGCGCTCCTGCGCGACCTGGGCGTGGACTCGTACCGTTTCTCCATAGCCTGGCCCCGCGTCCAGCCGACCGGCAGCGGTCCGGTCAACGCCAAGGGCCTGGACTTCTATTCGCGTCTGGTCGACAACCTGCTCGAAGCGGGCATCGAGCCGGCGGCCACCCTCTACCACTGGGACCTCCCGCAGGCCCTGGAGGACAAGGGCGGCTGGCGGGTCCGTGAGACGGCGGAGCGCTTCGGCGAGTTCACCTCGATCGTGGCCGAGCACCTGGCGGACCGGGTGCCGCGCTGGATCACCCTCAACGAGCCCTGGTGCAGCGCCTTCCTCGGCTACTCGGTGGGCCGGCACGCCCCGGGCGCCCAGGAGGGCACCGGCGCGCTGGCCGCCGCCCACCACCTGCTGGTCGGCCACGGCCTGGCCATGAAGGCGCTGCGCGCCGCGGGCGTCCGCGAGGCGGGCATCACCCTCAACCTGGACCGCAACCTCCCGGCGGCCGACACCGACGCGGACCGCGGTGCGGTGCTCCGCGCGGACACCCAGCACAACCTGGTGTGGACCGAGCCGATCCTCGCGGGCCGCTACCCGGCCAGTGACGAGGAGACCTGGGGCGAGCTGATCACCCGCCAGGACTTCCGTCTCGACGGCGACCTGGAGCTGATCTCCCAGCCGCTCGACTTCCTGGGCATCAACTACTACCGCCCGATCGTCGTCGCCGACGCCCCGTACCGCGAGGCCGACCCGGCGCTGCGGGTGGCGACCGACAACCGGCTCCGCGAGACGGAGTACCCGGACGTCCGCCGCACCGCGATGGGCTGGCCGGTCGTCCCGGAGACCTTCACCGATCTGCTGACGGATCTGAAGAAGACCTACGGCGACGCCCTGCCGCCCATCCACATCACGGAGAACGGCTCGGCCGAGTACGACACCGTCGACGCGGACGGCGCCGTGCACGACACGGACCGCGTCGAGTACCTGCGCGACCACCTGACGGCCCTCAAGGCGGCCATGGACGCAGGGGTGGAGGTCCAGGGCTACTACGTCTGGTCGCTGCTGGACAACTTCGAGTGGGCCCTCGGGTACGCGAAGCGGTTCGGGATCATCCGGGTCGACTACGACACCCAGGAGCGCACCCCGAAGGACAGCTACCGCTGGTACCAGGAGCTGATCAAGGCCCACCGGAAGTAGCCGGGCTCGGCTCCGGGTCCTGACCCCCGGAGCCATCGGGTGCGGGGCCGTACGGCATGTTCGACGCATGCCGTACGGCCCCGTTTCCGTCTCCCGGCGCCCGGTCCCCGCACGTGGTCCGTGCACGTGGTCCCCGCACGTGGTGCTTGCACGCGGAAGGGGCCGCACCCCCGCCGGACTCCCGTCCGGGGTGGTGCGGCCCCTTCGTCGGCTCTTCACGGCGCGGTGGCGCGCCGTCCGGGCCTACTTGCGGATCAGGCTGCGGAGCACGTACTGCAGGATGCCGCCGTTGCGGTAGTAGTCCGCCTCGCCGGGCGTGTCGATGCGGACGACGCCGTCGAACTCCACACCGGTGTCGGTGGTGACCTTGACCGTGCGCGGGGTGGTGCCGTCGTTCAGCACGGTCACGCCGGTGAAGGAGAAGGTCTCCTCGCCGGTGAGGCCGAGGGAAGCGGCGGTCTGGCCCTCCGGGAACTGGAGCGGCAGGACGCCCATGCCGATGAGGTTCGAGCGGTGGATGCGCTCGTACGACTCGGCGATGACGGCCTTGACGCCCAGCAGCGCGGTGCCCTTGGCGGCCCAGTCGCGGGACGAACCGGAGCCGTACTCCTTGCCCGCCAGGATGACCAGCGGGGTGCCGGCGGCCTGGTAGTTCTGGGAGGCGTCGTAGATGAACGACACGGGGCCGTCGGCCTGCGTGAAGTCGCGGGTGAAGCCGCCCTCGGTGCCCGGCGCGATCTGGTTGCGCAGGCGGATGTTGGCGAACGTGCCGCGGATCATGACCTCGTGGTTGCCACGGCGCGAGCCGTAGGAGTTGAAGTCACGACGCTCGATGCCGTGCTCCGTGAGGTACTTGCCGGCCGGGGTGTCGGCCTTGATCGCACCGGCCGGGGAGATGTGGTCGGTGGTGACCGAGTCGCCGAGCTTGGCGAGCACCCGGGCGCCGGTGATGTCGACGACCGGGGTCGTCTCCATCGTCATGCCCTCGAAGTACGGGGGCTTCCGGACGTAGGTGGACTCGGAGTCCCACTCGAAGGTGTTGCCGGTCGGGATCGGCAGCGCCTGCCACTGGGCGTCGCCCGCGAAGACGTCCTGGTAGGACTTGTTGAACATGTCCTCGCCGATGGAGTTGGCGACGACGTCGTTCACCTCGGCCTCGGACGGCCAGATGTCGGCCAGGAAGACGGGCTTGCCTTCCTGGTCGACGCCGAGGGCGTCCTTGGTGATGTCGACCTTCATCGAACCGGCGATGGCGTACGCGACGACCAGCGGCGGGGACGCCAGGTAGTTCATCTTGACGTCGGGGTTGATCCGGCCCTCGAAGTTGCGGTTGCCGGAGAGCACCGAGGTGACGGCCAGGTCGTTCTCGTTGACGGCCTTGGAGACCTCTTCCGGCAGCGGGCCGGAGTTGCCGATGCAGGTGGTGCAGCCGTAGCCGACGAGGTTGAAGCCGACCTTGTCGAGGTAGGGGGTGAGACCCGCCTTGTCGAAGTAGTCGGTGACGACCTTCGAGCCCGGGGCGAGGGTGGTCTTGACCCACGGCTTGCGGGTCAGGCCCTTCTCGACCGCCTTCTTGGCCACGAGCGCCGCGGCGACCATGACGTAGGGGTTCGAGGTGTTGGTGCAGGAGGTGATCGCGGCGACGGTGACGGCGCCGTGGTCGATCTCGTACGTGGTGCCGTCGGGGGCCGTGACCGTGGTCGGGCAGGACGGGACGCCGTTGTGCGCGGCCGGGGCGTCGGAGGCCGGGAAGGACTCCTTGCCCGACTCCTCGTCGTCGGAGACGTAGTTGCGCACGTCCTGGGCGAACTGCGCCTTGGCGTCGGCGAGGACGATGCGGTCCTGCGGGCGCTTCGGGCCGGCGATGGAGGGGACGACCGTGGAGAGGTCGAGCTCCAGCTTCTCGGAGAAGTCCGGCTCGGCGGCCGGGTCCAGCCAGAGGCCCTGCTCCTTGGCGTACGCCTCGACGAGCGCGACCTGCTGGGCGTCGCGGCCGGTCAGGCGCAGGTAGTTCAGGGTCTCGTCGTCGATCGGGAAGATCGCGGCGGTGGAACCGAACTCCGGCGACATGTTGCCGATGGTGGCGCGGTTGGCCAGCGAGGTGGCGGCGACGCCCTCACCGTAGAACTCGACGAACTTGCCGACGACGCCGTGCTTGCGCAGCATCTCGGTGATCGTGAGCACGAGGTCGGTGGCGGTGGTGCCGGCCGGCAGCTCGCCGGTCAGCTTGAAGCCGACGACGCGCGGGATGAGCATGGAGACCGGCTGGCCGAGCATCGCGGCCTCGGCCTCGATGCCGCCGACGCCCCAGCCCAGCACGCCGAGGCCGTTGACCATCGTGGTGTGCGAGTCGGTGCCGACGAGGGTGTCGGGGTACGCCTGGCCGCCGCGGACCATGACCGTACGGGCCAGGTGCTCGATGTTGACCTGGTGCACGATGCCGGTGCCCGGGGGGACGACCTTGAACTCGTCGAAGGCGGTCTGGCCCCAGCGCAGGAACTGGTAGCGCTCCTTGTTGCGGCCGTACTCCAGCTCGACGTTCTGGGAGAACGCGTCGTTGGTACCGAACTTGTCGGCGATGACGGAGTGGTCGATGACCAGCTCGGCCGGGGCCAGCGGGTTGATCTTCGCCGGGTCGCCGCCGAGCTCCTTCACGGCCTCACGCATGGTGGCGAGGTCCACGACGCAGGGAACGCCGGTGAAGTCCTGCATGATCACGCGGGCCGGCGTGAACTGGATCTCCTGGCTCGGCTGGGCCTGGGAGTCCCAGCCGCCCAGCGCCCGGATGTGGTCGGCGGTGATGTTCGCGCCGTCCTCGGTGCGGAGGAGGTTCTCCAGCAGCACCTTCAGGCTGTACGGGAGGCGGGCGGAGCCCTCCACCTTGTCCAGCCGGAAGATCTCGTACGACTCGTCGCCCACGCGCAGCGTGCTGCGGGCGTCGAAGCTGTTCGCCGACACGACAGTCTCCTTCATCAATGTGCGCGTACTACCGCGCCGCGCCTCACTCACGGCGGGCGCCGTGTGGTGCCGCCTACGACCTCTCGCCGATCCGCTAAGGTAAGGATTAGTTAGGTAACCCTTACCGAACGGCGGCTGCGGTGCGCCTCGGCAGATATCTCGATGTCGAGATAACTCTAGTACATCGCCGTCGAACGGTCATGCCCGGGCGCCCGTGTTCACGGAGGCACCCGATCGGCGCGCACGGTGCCGGATCCGGTGGTTGCGCCCTCCGCGCGCGTGCGACGAGGCGGCAGGGCGGGGCGCGCCTCCACCACCGCCCGCGCGCGGGACGGCATTACTCCGCCGACCCCAGAAGGCGGTCGAGGGTCCGGCGCCCCATCGCGCTCATCGTCGGATTGCTCTCGGCGTAGTACCAGACGAGCCCCATCGCCTGTTCGAACGCCCACGCCTTCCCGCGCTCCCACTCCAGCTCGTCGCAGGCCAGTCTCCGCCGGAGCACGTCCCGCGGGCCCGGCCCCAACAGGTGCCAGGCACCGACCAGATCCAGCGCGGGGTCGGCCGGGCCGAAGCCCCCCGTGTCGAGTACCCCGCCGAGCCGGCCTCCCAGGACCAGTACGTTGCCGGGAATCAGGTCGCCATGACTCATCACGTCCGCACCCGTGCGGGGCAGCTCCCGGAAGCGGCTCCACAGCCGGCGCAGCCGGTCCACGTCGAGCAGCCCTTCGCTCTCCGCGAAGCACTTCGCCATCCAGTCGTCGTGGTGGGCGAGAACGCCGCCACGGTTCTCGCCGCCGAAACGCCGCCCCCTCGTCCCGACGCCCCGCAGGGCCGCGACGAAGGCCGCGAGGTCCTCGGCGAAGGCGTCCGACCCACTCGGGTCGGCGTCGAAGGCGACCGTTCCCGGCAGCCACGTCTGGACCGACCACGGCATGGGGTAACCCGGGCCGGGCCTTCCCAGGGCCACGGGTTCCGGAACGGGGAACGGGGACGCCCGCGCCAGCTCCGCGCTCGCCCGGGCCTCCCGTTCCAGCACCGCCAGCGCCTCCGCGGCATCGGCCGGACGCAGCGGGAAACGCGCGGAGAGGTCGTCCCCGACGCGGAAGACGGCATGGACCGTCCCGGTCGACGCCACCGGCCGGATCGCCTTGCCGCGCCACTGAGGGAACTGGTCCCGGATCAGGGTCGCGGCGACGTGTGCGGTCACGTCCGCCTGGTCATCGTGCATGGTCACGCGCGCGGGCCCTTCCCACGATCCGTTTCACGACGCCTGGTCCGTCTCACGATGCCCTCTCCGTCTCGCGATGCCCTCTCCGTCTCGCGACGCCGGAGACAGACCGGACCGACCGGGGCGACCGCCGCCCCCACCGGACGGTCAGCGAAGACCGAAGCGCTCGGCCCAGGCGGTCATGTCGGTGGCCGTCGCGTTGCCTCCGCAGACCACCAGGCCGAGCCTGGCGTCCCCGCCGACGCGCTCCAGCACCTGGCGTGCCGCGGGCAGCAGACATCCGGCGGCGGGTTCGGCCCAGACCTTCGCGTGGTCGGCCAGGTCGAGAACGCCCCGCACGGCCTCGGCGTCGGTCACCGTGAGCACCTCGGTGACCAGTGCCGAGACGTGCTCGTAGGTGAGCTGCGAGGCGCTGGGGGCACTCAGGGTCGAGACGATCGAAGACAACTCGACCGGCACCGGCCCGCCGGAGGCCAGGGCCGCCGACATGGCCGGCGCGCCTTCGGTCTCCACACCCCAGATCCGTACACCGGGGCGGCGCGCGCGCAGCGCGGCGGCGATCCCGGAGATGAGTCCCCCGCCGCCGATGCTGACGAGTACGTCCGTGAGCTCCCCGGCGTCCTCGGCGAACTCCAGGCCGACCGTGCCCTGCGCGGCGATGACGACGGGGTCGTCGAAGGGGTGGACCAGGGTGAGCCCCTTGGTCCGGAACTCGTCCACGAGGGCGAACGCGTCGTGCATGGTCTCCGCGAGGACGACGCTCGCCCCGGAGGCCTCGGCGATGTCCACGGCACGACCGGGGGCGGACCGCGGCATGACCACGGTCGCCCCGATACCCAGCGCGCCGGCCATGACCGCGACCGCGATGCCGTGGTTGCCCCCGCTCACCGCCACGACCCCGGCGGACCGTCGGGCCTCGTCGAGCGTGAGCAGCTTCGCCGTGGCACCGCGCGCCTTGAAGGACCCGGTGCGCTGCAGGAGTTCCAGTTTCACGGTGACCTGCGCGCCCAGGAGCGCGGAGAGTCCAGGGCTCGGCACCGTCGGGGTCCGTACGACATGCCCGGCGATCCGTTCGGCCGCAGCCTCCACGTCCGTGACAGTGATCAGCACGTTCGCCTCCCTCACCTGGTCATGATCCGGGCCCGGGTGAAAACCGGGTTCCGCATCCTACGCCGCCCCTGTTCGGGCGGGTTCGGTGCCGGTCCGTCCGGCAGGAGGGCCCGCACCGGTCTTCGGCGTCACCCCAACGGCTCAGCGCGGCGCACCGTTACGGACCGCCTCGGCGACCGCCTCCCGATCGCCTCCCCGGCGACCACATGCTCCCCTGCGCTCTGGGCGCCACGAGCACCTTCGCCGGGAGGGTCGGGCCGGCGGTCCAGGAACGCGATGTGGAGCGCGTCCTCGTACACCACCTCGTGCGGGTACCCCGGCCGCCGGGCCACGGCCGCGCACACGAGGCACGGACCGCTCCGGGCGCGCGGCTCGTACGCGGCCAGGTCGAAGGGCTCTTCCGGCTCCCTGGCCGTCACGTGTGCTCCCCGGGCCGCGTGGTGGCCCGTTCCAGGTCGGCCCCGATGGCGGCTTCCAGCTCGGACATCGTCCGGGCGAACGCGCGCCCGAGGTCGACGTCGTACAGGCGGGCCAGCACCAGCACGGACCACAGGCAGTCCGCGAGCTCGTGCGCGAGACCGCCGGGCGTGGCGGCGGGGTGCGGGCGGGCGCCCTCCTCCGCCATCACGAGCTTGGCGAGGTCCCCCACGTCGCCGACGAACCCGAGCGCGAACTCCTCCCGGTTCCAGGTGCGCCCGCGGGCCGCGAGATTGAGGCGGTCGTACAGCGCGTGGATCCGCATCGCGCGTTCGGTGAGGGCCTTGAGGCCGTCAGGTTCTTGGTCCACGTACGGGCTCTACCCGCGTGTACGGGCTCTATCCGGCTCTGTCGGCGGTCCGCCGCCGCCCCCCGGGCCCCCCCCCCGGCCCC
>NZ_JBHWYX010000073.1:0-23661 GCF_042728795.1 Streptomyces sp. NPDC060184 | reverse complement strand
GGCGGTGGGGTGTTGCGCGGGGGAGCTTTCCCGCACCCTGTGGTCCCCCCCGGGGGGGGGCGCCCCCCCCCCGGGGCGCCCCCCCCCTCCCGGCAGGTGGCGTTGCTCAGTTCATCGAGCCCACGCCCGCCTCGCGGTCGTCCAGCAGCCAGTTCAGGATCCGCGGAAGCACCGACAGGGCGTCGAAGTGCGCCGCCGCGGGTTCCAGCACGGTCGTCGCCCCCGGAATCCGGCCGGCCAGCCAACGGGAGTGGCTGGCGGGTGAGAAGACGTCCTGCTCGCCGTGCCAGAGCATCACCGGGCAGGTGATGTCGGCCGGGTCGAACCCCCACGGCCGGCTGAACGCGAGGGCGTCGTCGATCCAGCCGTACGCCGAAGTGCGCAGACCTTCGCTGTAGTTGCGCAGCAGCATCGAGCGGATGCCCGCGTCGTTGACCACCACCCGGTCGGACGCGGTGAGTTCGCGCCGCAGGTCGTCCAGGAGCCGTACCGGGTCGACCCGGATCTCGGCCGAGCGGACGATGAAGGACGCCGTGAGGCTGTCCGGGTCGGCCGCCGCGGTCGAGTACGCCAGTACGTTGGAGGCGGCCATCCCCTCGAACCAGTCGAGCCCCGGGGCGTCCCAGGGGGCCAGGGGCACCAGGGCCGCCGCCCTGGTCACCCGCTCGGGCATCAGCGCCGCGCAGGCCAGGGCGTGCGGGGCGCCGCCGGAGCGGCCCACCACGGCGAACCGCTCCAGGTCGAGGGCGTCGGCGATGGCCCGCACGTCCTCGGCGACGTCGCCCACGCGGCGGCCCGGATACCGGTCGGACTCGCCGTAGCCGGGCCGGTCGTAGGTGATGAGCTGGGTCTGGCGCTGGTACATGACCATGCCCCGCGGAGCGGGTCCGAGCCGGCTGCCCGGGGTTCCGTGCAGCAGGAAGACGGGTCTTCCGCGCGGATCCCCCTGCCGCTCCACGATCAGGTGACGTCCGTCCGCCACGCGCACCCGGTTGCGCACCCGTACCTCCTCAGGTCGCCCGGCCGCCCGGACGCGGCGCGCCCGGTACGTGCTCTCCTTTCGATGATGAGCCATCAACAGCCGTGTGTGCACTACCTGTTGGGGGAGAAACGGGGTCATACGGTGTGTGCGCCCCCTGGAGGTGCTCCCGGGGTTCCTGGTGCGCCGGGACCGGTCCCGGCGGCGGCGCCCCCGGCGTCCCCGGCGTCTTCGCCGGGCTCCGTCCGGGGGTGCCGCAGGGAGAGCAGCAGGGTCAGGGCCGTACCGACGACGGCCCAGGCGGAGAGGACCAGCAGGGAGCCGGTGACCGCGTTGCCCCGGAAGTAGGCGATCGAGCGGGCGACCCAGGTGCCCGCGCCCGGGGGCAGGGCCGGGCCGATCGTGCGCCAGAAGTCCGGCAGCATCGGCAGCGGGAAGGCGCCGCCCGCGCTCGGATTGCCCGCGATCACGATGATCAGGACGGCCAGCCCGATGCCGACGATGCCGGTCAGCGCCTGCAGCGCGAGGGTGATCATCCCGGTGGCCAGGACGACCAGCGCGCCCAGCCCCGCGAGCCCCCAGAAACTGCCGGGCAGCGCGCCGAGGACGGGGCCGATGACGAGCGCGCCGCCGATGCCGCCCGCCGCCGCGTACGCCGCCATGACCAGGGTGCGGATGAGCGCGCGCCGCGCGTTGGCCGGCCGGGAGCCCGCGCTGATCGCGAGGATCGAGGCGCAGAGGTATCCGCCCACGCACCACCCGACGACCAGGTAGAACGACGAGAGCCCGTCGAAGTCGTCGGAGGAGGCCGGGGCCACGTCCACGATCCTGGCGGTGCGCTGCTGCTGGGCCAGGACCTCGGTGGTGATCTTCCCCAGGGAGTTGGCGAGCGCGGAGCCGCCGCCGGAGGCGACCAGCACGGTGTCGGTCGTACCGGACGGGTTCACCACCAGCGCGCCGTCGATCTCGCGGTTCATGATCTGCCGGCGCGCCTCGGCGGCGTCGTCCACGGCGCGCGGGTCCAGCGGTCCGCCCGGCAGCTCGTCCAGCGTGGTGACCAGCTGTGGGGACACCTGCGGGGGCGCCACGACACCGAAGGGGACGTCGGTGGGCACCGGCCGGTGCAGGGCGCCCACGTAGGAGGCGATGAAGAGCAGTTGCAGGACCAGCGTGCCGAGGACGAGCAGGGCGGCCCGGGGAGTGACGGCCTGTTTGACCTCGCCGGCGAAGTTCATGCCCTCCACGCTCGGCGCGGGGGGTGTGTCGCGCAGGCGGGGCGGGCCGAATGGCGCAAGGACCGCCCCACCCCCCGTCACGCGGCCGGGGGGCGCCTGCGCGGTGTACGCGCCGGTGCCGGGGCCAGCGTCGCGGGCCGTACGGCCCCGGCGCCGAAGCGGCGGCGGGCCCGGTCCGAGGCGGCTTCGGCGGCGCGGGACCGCTCGTCGACCGGGTCCAGGGAGAGCTGGCGCGGGGCGTCCCCGGCCGGCGAGAGGCCGTCCGCGCGCAGCGTGTAGGCGCGCACCCGGGCGCGTTGCAGGCCGAGCGAGTCCAGCAGCCCCAGGGCGGTGGCTGCGAGGAGGGGGGAGTGGCCGGTGGGCTCGGGGGAGGTACGGGTACGGGTGCTGGACGTCCGGTCGGCGTACCGCACGGTGAGCGTCAGGCGCCCGGTGACCTGGTGCCCGGCGCGCAGTCGCCGGCCCAGCCGCTCGGCGAGCCCCAGCACCGCCCGGTGGTGCAGATCCGGATCGAGGCAGTCCCGGTCGAGCACCCGGTCGACGGAGAGGTGGGCCGCGGGCTCCTGCGGCACGACCGGGCGGGGGTCGTGGCCGTGCGCGCGTTCGGCCAGCAGCCGGGCGGGACCGGCGCCGAGCAGACGCTGGAGGGTCGCCGGCGGCAGGTCGGCGATCTGACCGATGGTGTGCACGCCGTACCGCCCGAGCGTGGTCGCGGTGGCGCGGCCGATGCCGGGCAGCGCGGTGACCGGACGGGGGCGCAGCCAGGAGTCCGCCCGGTCGCCGGGGACCTCCGTGGTGTGCCCCGGCCCGGACGCGTCGGCCGCCATGGCGGCCAGCATGCGGTTGCCCGCGAGGCCCGCGCCGCACTCGATCCCGTACAGCGCCAGCAGCCGGAGCATGACCAGCTGCACCAGGTCGTACGGGGTCAGCCCGAAGTAGCGCAGCGCCGAGGTGAGGTCCAGCTGGACGGCGTCGGGCGGCACGGCCTGGACGTGCGGGGTGATGCCGGACATCAGCTCGACGATGTCGGCGTACCGCTCCTCGTCCGGCACGGCGTGCAGGTGGAGATGGGCGATGTGGCGTCGGGCCGGGCGAGGGGGCGTCATCCCGCGCTCCCCTGGCTGGTGTGGCCGAGCTTGCGCAGGTCGGCCGAGCGGCTGCCGGCCGGCTGGAGGTCGGCGTACGGGTGCAGCCGGGCGCCCGAGGTGCCGTTGGCCAGGGTGCGCCCCGGCTGCGCGGGCGTCGGGTGCGGGCGTTCCCCGCCGAGCAGCGCGAGCGCGGCTGCGGGGCCGTCGTCGCGGCGGGCCGCCGCGATCCGGTCCAGGTCCCAGGCCATGGTGCCGACGACGGACCGCCGGTTGCCGCGCACCTGCACGGTGCCGCGCACCAGCAGCAGCCCGCTGTGGAAGACGGTGTGCGCGCACGCCGGGTGGGAGTCCTCGAAGAAGACCAGGTCGACCATGCCCGAGCCGTCCTCCAGGGTGACGAAGATGATCCGCTTGCCGCTGGCGATCGGCGGGGTCTGCGTGGAGGCCCGGACCCCGGCGACGAGGACCTGCTGTCCCTGGCGCACGTCGGCCAGGTGCGCGGCGTCCGTCGCGCCGATCTCCCGCAGCAGGCGGTGGTGGTGGACCATGAGGTGCCGGGACACGTCGATGCCCAGCGTGTTCAGTTCGGCGTCCAAGGCCTCGCGGCCGGTCATCTCCGGCAGACCGCTCGGCTCCGCCCCGCCCGCCGTGCCCGCCTCCAGGGCGAGCTGTCCGTCTCCGGCGGACCGGACGCGGGACTGCCGGTGCAGTTCGGCGACGTGCAGCAGCAGGTCCCGCCGGGTGAGCGCGCCCCCGCCGAGCCCGTCGAACGCACCGATCTCGACCAGCCGTTCGGCCAGCGGCCGGCTGGGACGGGCCCGCTGCCAGAAGTCCGACAGCGAGTCGTAGGGCGCGCCGGCCTCGATCCGGGCGCTCTCGTCCTCGGTGATGCCGCGTACGGAGGAGAGCGCGAGCCGCACCCCCCACCGCTCGTCGCCGGTCCGCTCCACCACGTACCGGGTACGGGAGCGGTTGACGTCCACGGGCAGCACGGGCACGCCCCGGCGGCGGGCGTCGGCGACGACGACGCGCCGGGGCCACATCCCCGGGTCGTGTTCGAGCAGCCCGGCGAGGAGGAACGCCGGGTGGTGCGCCTTGAGCCAGGCGCTCTGCAGGGCCGGTACGGCGAAGGCCACCGCGTGCGCGCGGCAGAAACCGTAGGCGCCGAACGCCTCCACGGTCGCCCACACCTGCGCGCGGACCTCGGGGGCGTACCCCCGGGCCGACGCGCGGTCGTGGAACCACCTGCCGATGGCGGGCAGCCGCTCGCGGTCGCCGAGCGCCCGGCGGGCCACCTCGGCCATCGCCCGGTCGCAGCCGGTCATCACGGAGAGGGTCTCGATGATCTGCTCGTGCCAGATGGTCACGCCGTAGGTGTCGGCGAGCACCGGTTCGAGGTCCGGGTGGGCGTAGGCGGGGGCCCGGCCGTGCCGCGCGGCGACGTACCGCTCGGGCATGCCTCCGGCGACCGGTCCGGGGCGGAAGAGACTGATGTCGGCGATGACGTCCTGCGGGTTGCGGGGCTGGAGACGGGAGAGCAGATCCTGCTGACCCGGCGATTCGAGCTGGAACAGCCCGATCGTCTCGCTCTGCTGGATGAGTTTGAACGCGAAGACGTCGTCGAGCGGCACCTGCTCCGGATCGTCCAGGTCGATCCGGTCGCCGGTCGCGCGTTCGATCTCGTCGACGGCGTGGGCCATCGCGGACTGCATCCGCACCCCGAGCACGTCGAGCTTGATGTTGCCCAGCGCCTCCACCTCCTCCTTCGCCGCCATGGCCATCGGGTAGTCGCCCTGCGGGGTGGGCTGCACCGGCAGCCGGTCCAGCAGGCCCGCGTCGCTGATGATCACGCCGCACGGGTGCATCGCCATCCCGTGCACCAGGGAGTCCAGCCCCTCGGCGAGCTCCCACAGCGGCCCGTACCGCTTCGCCCGCAACGCCAGCTGCCGCAGCTCGGGCAGCTCGGCGAGGGCGCTGGTGATGTCCGAGGCCCGCAGGTGCGGGAAGCTCTTGGCGATCCGGTCCACCTCGTCCGGAGCGATGCCGAGCGCGAGACCGGTGTCCCGCAGCGCCCGGCGGGCCCGGTAGGTCTCGGGCATCGCGGTGACCGCGACCCGCTCCTTGCCGAACCGGGCGAAGACCGCGTCGTAGCACTCCAGTCGCCGCGCCGACTCCACGTCGATGTCGATGTCGGGGAGCGAACCGCGCCGCTCGCTGAGGAAGCGTTCGAACAGCAGCCGGTGCTCCAGCGGGTTGGCGGTGGCGATGTCCAGGGTGTGGCAGACCATCGAGCCCGCCCCGGAACCCCGGGCCGCGACCCGGATGCCCAGCTCCCGGATGTCCGCCACCACCTGGCCGACGGCGAGGAAGTACGAGTCGTACCCCAGCCGGGAGATCACCCCGAGCTCCATGTCCAGCCGCTCCCGGGCGTCCGCGTCGCGGTCCAGGCCCCGGCGGACCAGGCCCGCCTCGGCGCGTTCGCGCAGCAGCCGGGCGGCGCCCCCGGTGTCCGGCCCGGCGCCGAACAGGGACGCCTCCGGGAAGTGGTGGGTGCCCAGCCCGAGGTCCGCCACCGGGTCGAGGGCGCATCCGGCGGCCGTCGCGGCGGTGTCCGCGAGGAGCCGGCGCGCCCGGCGGTCGTCGAGACCCGCGGACGCGGCGACCGCGCGGGCGACGGCGACCATGGCGCCCTCGCCCTTGAGCCAGCGCTGCCCGCTGTCCAGACGGCGCCGGTCGACCGGGCGCAGCAGGCGTGCGGCGTCCAGCACGTCGGCCAGGCGGTGCTGGGCGGGGTCGGCGTAGCGGACCGCGTTGGAGAGCACGGCGGTGACGCCGGTACGGTCGGCCAGCGCCAGGGTGCGGGCGGCCAGCCGCAGCGACCCCGGGCCCGTGCCGGCCCGCCGGTACGCCACGGCCTCCAGCCGCAGCCCGGTCCCGAAGAGCTGCCGCCACGGCGCCAGCAGCTTCACCGCGACGTCCTCGCGGCCCGCCGCCAGCGCCCGTACCGGCTCCGACAGCGGGCCCAGCAGCACGGTCAGACCGGGGCCGCCGTGCTCACGCAGCGCGGTCCACGGCACCACCGGCGGGATGCCGGACACCGCGCCCGCGTGCGCCGCCGAGGTGATGCGGCACAGCCGCGCCCAGCCCGCCCGGTCCTGGGCGAGCAGCACCACGCGCAGCGGCGGTTCGACGACATGGGCGCCCCCGCGCGCCGGGGTGCGCGGGCGCTCGGCCGGAGGCGGCGGGGCGAGGGCCTCCACCGCGAGGTCGATGCCGAAGACCGGCCGTACGCCCTCCCGGGCGCAGGCCTGAGCGAATCGAACAGCGCCGGTCACGGTGGACCGGTCGGTGAGCGCGAGCTCCGCCATGCCGAGCTCGGCCGCCCGCCGCGCGAGGTGCTCGGGGTGGGCGGCGCCGTAGCGGGCGGAGTAACCGGACGCGACGTGCAGATGGGCGAAGCCCGTCATGCCGTACCTCCATTCCGCCACCCCATTTCCGACCTTTGCCCGATACGTCCCTCGTACGTTCGTTCGATTACCTTAACTCCATCCTCGCTGGTCGGCGAGCGGGTGGAGGCCCGGCCGGTGCGGAAGTATTCGAACAAGGGGTGCGGGGGCGCGGTGCCGGCCCGTCATCCCCGTCGTGCGGTACGGCACTTGGGGTCGAGGCGCCCTCCGGGGCCCCGTCCGGAGTGCGGCGCATGACCTTCGCCACCCGGGGCGGGGTGCGATGTTCGATTTCGAGGCGCCGGGTGCCGGCTGGTGCGCGGGGGCGGGGGCAGGGGCGGGGTGCCGGGGTGACCGGCGACGGCGGCGCATTTTTTTACCGACGCGTAACTTCCCCCGCGAAGCTACCCGTGCGTAATTTGGCATGAGCACATAAAGCTTGTGGTCCGGGCCACAGGGCACACCCCCACATCGCACTCCCTGAGCCGCAAGGAGATCCCACGATGCTGCCCTGGACCCGTACACCGCGAGCCCCGCGTGCGCGCAGAACGCTCGCCGCGCTGCTCCTCGCCGTCGCCGCCCTCGCCGGTCCCGCGACCGCCGCCGCGACGGCCGCCCCCTCGGCCGGTGAGGCCGCCGCCACCACGAGCGGCTGGAACGACTACTCCTGCAAGCCCTCCGCCGCCCACCCGCGCCCCGTGGTCCTCGTCCACGGAACCTTCGGGAACTCCGTCGACAACTGGCTCGTGCTCGCCCCCTACCTGGTGGTCCGGGGGTACTGCGTCTTCTCGCTCGACTACGGACAGCTCCCCGGCGTGCCGGTCTTCAACGGCCTTGGCCCCATCGACCGGTCGGCGGCCCAGCTCGGCACGTTCGTCGACAAGGTGCTCGCCGCCACCGGTGCTTCCAAGGCCGACCTCGTGGGCCACTCGCAGGGCGGCATGATGCCGAACTACTACCTGAAGTTCCTCGGCGGCGCCGCCAAGGTGAACGCCCTCGTCGCGCTCGCCCCCGACAACCACGGCACCACCCTCCTCGGGCTGACCAAGCTGCTGCCGTACTTCCCCGGCGTGGAGTCCCTGCTGACCTCCGCCACCCCCGGCCTCGCCGACCAGGTGGCCGGATCGCCGTTCGTCACCAAGCTCAACTCCCTCCCCGACACGGTGGCCGGGGTGAAGTACACCGTCATCTCGACCCTGTACGACGAGGTCGTCACCCCGTACCGCACCCAGTACCTGAGCGGCGCGAACGTCCGCAACGTCCTGCTCCAGGACCTGTGCGCGGTCGACGTCTCCGAGCACGTCCTCATCGGCACCACCGACAAGATCGCCTTCCACGAGGTGGCCAACGCGCTCGACCCGGCCCACGCCACCACGACGGACTGCACCTCCGCGCTCAGCTGACCGGCGTTCCCGTACGGCATCCGGCACTCGGCGTGCGGCGCTCGGCACTCGGCGCGCGGCCGGGTGCCGTACGGGACGGGGGTGCGGCAGCGGGGCGCGTGTGGTCCGCGGCGCGGGCGGTGCGACGCCGAGAGCCCGCGGGAGGCCGGGAGATCATCCGGCTGCGGACGGTCCTGGCCGTGGAACCTCGTGCCGGCGGGTCGGCATGCCGCAATCCTTGCCGTGCGCGGCGTCGACCGGTCGCAATTCGTACCGTCCGTGCCGTGGGGGCGGGTACGGGCTGGGACCATGTAAGCCATGACGACGATCAGTTACTGGGACGAGGCCGCCGACTCCTTCGACGAAGAACCCGACCACGGACTGCTCGACCCCGTCGTACGCGACGCCTGGGCACAGCGTCTGCAGAACTGGCTCCCCGTCACCTCCTGCGAGATCCTCGACCTCGGCTGCGGCACCGGCAGCCTCTCCCTGCTCGCCACGGGCCAGGGGCACCGGGTCACCGGTGTCGACCAGTCGCCCCGCATGGTCGCCCAAGCCCGCGACAAACTCGCCGGAACCGGCTCCGAGGTGCTGATCGGAGACGCCGCCCGGCCGCCCGTCGGCAACCGGCGGTTCGACGTCGTCCTGGTCAGGCACGTCCTCTGGGCGCTGCCCGACCCGGAGGCCGCCCTGGCGACCTGGTTCGGGCTGCTGAAGCCCGGCGGCCGGCTCGTCCTCGTCGAAGGGGTGTGGAACGGGGTGGGTGTCTCCGCCGCCCTGCTCACCGCGCTGCTCGCCCCGCACACCGAGCGGGTCCACCACGAACCGCTCTCCGGGGACGCGCGCCTCTGGGGCAAGGACGTGGACGACGAGCGGTACGCCGTCGTGGCCCGGGCCGAACCCCGGTACCGCCACACCGAGGTCGTCGACGTCCACCTGATCCTCCGGCGCGGCCCCCGGGTGCTGCTCGCCCGCCGGGCCGGCACGGGCTACGCCGACGGCCTCCTCCACCTGCCCTCCGGCCACCTGGAGGACGGGGAGGACGTGCGCGAGGCGATGGTCCGCGAGGCGGCCGAGGAAACCGGCGTCACCCTCCAGCCGGAGGAACTGCGCGTCGCGCTCGTCATGCACCACCGGGGCCCCGGCGGCAGCCCGCGCACCGGCTGGTTCTTCGAAGCGGAGTACGACCCCGAGCGGGCGCCGTACAACGCGGAGCCCGACAAGTGCTCGGAGCTGGACTGGTACCGGCTGGACGCGCTGCCCGAGGACATGGTCGCGTACTGCCGGGCCGGTCTCGACGGATACCGGTCGGGTGAACGCTTCCTGATCCACTGGCACGAGGACGGCGACCCGGTCGCCCACGACCCCGCCGTCCCGCGCCGCGCCGTCCCGCTGCCGTCCGCCGGGGCCGGTACCGGACGGGTGCACCACATCGAGCTCTGGGTCTCCGACCTGGCCGCCGCCGCACCCGGCTGGGACTGGCTGCTCGGCCGGCTGGGCCACCTGCCGTACCAGCGATGGAGCCACGGCCGCAGCTGGCGGCGCGGCGACAGCTACGTCGTGATCGAGGAGTCGCCGGACGTCGTCGGGCGGACCCACGACCGCCTCCGCCCCGGCCTCAACCACGTGGCGTTCCACGTCGAGGACCGGGAGGCGCTCGACGCGCTCACGGCGGAGGCCCCCGGCCACGGCTGGCGGCTGCTCTTCGCCGACCGGCACCCCTACGCGGGAGGCGAGGGGCACCGCGCCGCCTACCTGGAGAACGACGCGGGCTTCGAAGTCGAACTCGTGGCCGGCGGCCCGGCCCGCGAGGCAGCCGCGCCGATCTCCGGCGAACCGGCGGCCGGGCGGGAGGTCCCGGCCGTCTGACGCGCACTCAGGGGGCGGCTCCTCGGCGGGCGACGCGTCGGCGGGCGACGCTGCGGAAGGGGCGGCCGGACGGTGCGGAGGTCACGCGCCGATGCCCCCGAGCAGCTCCCGGAGGCGGCCCGCCCGGGCGATGCGCTCCAGCGCGTCCAAGGCGTCGGCCGCTTCCCGGGCCGCAGCCGGATCGCGGTCGGCCAGCCCGCTCGCCGCGAACTCGTCCTCGTCCAGCCGCAGGACCTCCGAGGCGTCCGCGGACACCCAGAGATCCAAGTCCAGGTCCTCCACCCGCACTTCGTCGTCGGTGACAACGCAGGGGCGGGTGATGTCGCAGTACCAGCCCTTCAGCAGGCCCTCGCCCGTGCGGACCTCCTTCACCGCGTACCACCGGTCGCGCCAGTAGTGCTCGGTGAACACGTCACCCGGCGCGAACGTCACGAAGCCGAAGTCCCGTACGCCGGGGGCGGCCCACGGGGCGTGGACGGTCACCCGGCTGCCGTCGTCGGCCAGTTCACGGGCCGGGTAGCGGATCTTCGTGCGGCCGGCCTTGGTCAGGACGACGGTCACCAGGCCGGTCGCCCCGCCGGTCCCGTCACTGTCTCCTCCACCCGATCCGTCGGCGGGTGACACCGGGTGTGCGGACATGAGGTACCTCCGTCGCGTACGCCCGGTGACCCTGCCCGGGCGTCGGTGGCGCGGCCCTCTCCCAGGGAGGGGCGCGTGGGCGGAACCGACCCTACGCGGGGGAAACGACGGGCCGCCTCCGGGTTTCAGGGCGGGAGGTGCAGAATCTGCACCGTGACTCTGACGATCGTGATCGACCCGGACACCGGCACCGCTCCGTACGAGCAACTGCGCGCGCAGATCTCCGAACAGGCCCGCTCGGGCGCGCTCCCGGTCGGATACCGGCTGCCGACCGTGCGCGGGCTCGCCGAAGAACTCGGCCTGGCCGCCAACACGGTGGCCAAGGCCTACCGCGCCCTGGAGGCCGACGGCGTCATCGAGACCCGAGGCCGCAACGGCACCTTCGTCGCGGCGGCCGGGGACGCGGCGGACCGCAGGGCCGCGACCGCCGCACAGGCCTACGCGGACGAGGCCAGGCGCCTCGGCCTCTCCCGCGCCGACGCCCGCGCGCTCGCCGAGGACGCGCTGCGGGCGGCGTACGAGGGGTGAGAGCGCGCTGCGGGCGGCGTACGAGGGGTGAGGGCGGGCGTCACGCGGCAGGCCGCACCCGGGCCCGCCGCGCACACCGCTCAGAGGTAGAGGCCCGCCTCCGCGCCCGCGTCCTGCTTCGGGACGGAGGCCGGGCCGCTGCCCCGGCGCAGCGCGAACAGTTCGGCGAGGGTCGCCCCCTCGCGGCCGACGCCCTCGTCCGTACCCAGCCAGGACACCGCCTCGGGCCTGCTCAGCGGGCCGACCTCGATCCGCGCCAGGCACCGGCCGGGCCGCACGACCGCCGGGTGCAGCCGCTCCAGGTCCTCGTTGGTGGTCACCGCCACCAGGACGTTCCGGCCCTGGCCGAGCAGGCCGTCCGTCAGGTTGAGCAGCCGGGACAGCGCCTGGCCCGCCGTGTGCTTGGCCTCGCCCCTGATGAGCTCGTCGCAGTCCTCCAGGAGCAGCAGCCGCCACCGCCCCTTCTCCGAACCGTCGTCCTCGCCGATCGCGATGTCCATCAGATAGCCGACGTCGTTGAAGAGGCGTTCCGGGTCCAGGACGCAGTCCACCTGGCACCAGTCGCGCCAGGCGCGGGCCAGCGTCCGCAGCGCCGAGGTCTTCCCGGTCCCGGGCGGGCCGTGCAGCAGCAGGAGCCGCCCGGAGATGTCGTCCGGGGTGACCTTCATCAGCCCGTCCATCGCCCCGGCCACCTGGGCCGAGTAGTTGGGGCGGACCTGGTCCCAGGTGCCCGCGGAGATCTGGCGCGTGGTCCGGTGCGGCCCGCGCTGCGGCGAGACGTACCAGAAGCCCATGCTCACGTCCTCGGGCTGGGGTTCGGGCTCGTCCTGGACGCCGTCCGTCGCCTCCTTGAGGACCCGTTCCGCCAGCTCGGCGCTGGTCGCGGTGACGTTGACGTCGGCGCCCCGGCTCCACCGCCGCGCGAGCAGGGTCCAGCCCTCGCCCTCGGCGAGCGTCGCGCTCCGGTTGTCCTCCCGGGCGGTGCGCACCACCGTGGCGTCCGACGGTACGAGCGTCTTGCCCGGCTTCACGCGCTCCAGCGAGGAGCTGTGCGCGTACGGCTGCTCGCCCGTCGTGAAGCGGCCGAGGAACAGCGAGTCCATCACGTCGGAGGGGGAGTCGCTGTCGTCGACGGTGAGCCGGATCGGCAGCGCGGACTCGAGGTTGGCAGACATGCGCCCATGATCCGCCAACGTGCGGCCCGGCGCACCGGGTTTCCCCGACGGGTGTGGCCCCTCGTCCCGGTGGGGTGCGCCGGATGCGGGGGTCTCGCGGGGGAGGGCGCGGGGGCGGGGCACGGGCGGGCACGAGGGCTTCACGAACCCTCCAAGTCCCTCCCGTATCAGGCGAATAGCGTGACGCACCGTCAACCGTCGCATGCGTGTACGTAATCCTGCGCCCGGGATACGCGTGTGTCCTCGCGGAGCGATAGGGTTAACCTGCCCGCACCGGGTGCCCTCGTACGGGTGGGGAGTGACATGGAACAGATAACGGTCCGCAGCAGGCCGCGCGTGCCTGCCATCACATGTGGAAGCAGTGCGACCAGTTCGCGGCTCGACCGCCATCTCGCGGTGCTCGGCGGCCCTGCCGTCCCGCAGCGCGAAGCGGCCGAGGCGACGCTGCTGATGCGCGAGCTGACCTCGCGCGACGCCGCGCACCGCCACGGCAGCAAGAGCGCCCGCGTGTCGCTCTTCGCCCCGTTGCGGAGACTGCGGCGCTCGCTCTTCGGCAGCCGCCACTGACGGGTCGCCCCCGCCGGACCGGCCCGGCCGCACACAGGCCCGGCCGCCACCGGGTCGGCCCTCGCGCGGGTCGGCCCGGGAGATCGCCCTGTCCTGATGTCCCCGTTCCGATGTCCTGACGCCGGTACCGCCGCCTGCCCACCCGTCCTCCCCGGGGCGTACGGCGGCACCCGACGGATGCGGACGCGGCACGGACGAACGGCGTACGCACGCCGGTCCCCCTCCCCACCCGGTGACCCGTGCCCGTACGGCTTCTCCCGCGCCGCACCCCGCCGGGCGGCCCGTACCCGGTCGGCCGGCCCGTACCCGGTCGGGCGGAAGGGGCCGGGGCGGGCCCGGGTCCCCACGCGGTTCGCACACGGTTCTCACACCAGGGTGAACTGCCCCTCGGGCCCCTCCTCCTGGCCGCCCAGCACCGTCGACGGGCGCCGCGCCGCCGCCGGAACCGGCAGCACCCCGGCCGCCCACAGCTCTTCCCGCCCGATGGTGCGGGCCGCACCGATCCGCTCGGTCAACTCCCGCTGCCGGTCGCGCACTCCGTCGAGGAGGGCCAGTACGGTGATCAGCTCCAGCAGCTCGGAGGTCCACTCCCGGGGCCAGGCGGCCGGCCCCACCGCGTCCAGCCCGTCCCGCTCCGCGCCGGTCCACGCGGCTGCCCGCCGGCCGAACCACACCTCCAGCATCCGCGCGCCGCCCACCCGGAACTCCCAGGCTCCGGACGGCACCGGGGCGATCCGCCCCTCGTCGAGCAGCAGCGTCCCGCTCCCCGCGTCGTACGCCACCGAACCCGGCCGGGGCGGCACCGCGGACCGCACGTAGGGCCGCTGCCCACCGGGCAACCGGGGCCGCTCGCCACCGTGCGCCCCGCGCAGATGGAGCCGGAGCAGTTCGCGGCCCAGCTCCACCCCGGCCGACCACAACGCGCCCTCGCGCGGCAGCGGCACGAGGCACCCGCCGGGGGCGGGGCGCGCGGCGGCCAGGGTCCAGGCGAGCAGCGCCTCGGGGGTCACCGGCTCCCCGCCGTTCGTGCCGGGACCGGCGTCGCCGCCAAGGCCGGCGGCTCCGAGTACGGCGCACAGCCCCGGGGCCAGATTGGGTTCCGCCCCGCCGGGGCGCCGGAAGAGCGGCCGGACGCGTCCGGGCCGCCCGGCGGGCGCGTACCCGTCGGGGAGCAGCGCGGTCACCGACAGGGCGGGGCCGTCGTCGCCGGGGAGGTACCCGTGCTCGACGGTGAAGAGCTGGTGTGCGTCGGTCACCCGCCAGAGTTCGGGGCGGGCCGCGTCGATCAGCCGGTGGTCCGGAATCAGCCACTGCTCGTCGAACGGCCCGTGCAGAACGCGCACCGGATCGGGGTACGCCCCCGGGGCCCGGGCGAACCGCGCGGTGGAGGTGGTCTGTCCGGGGAGCGCGGCGACCGGAGTGCGCGGGGTGCGGAACCGGGTGGGCCCGAACAGCCGCTCCTGCTCCTCGCCGTCGGCCCGCACCAGCCGGTCCCAACGCGCCTTCAGAGAGGCGGGGTCGGGGCCGGTGACCCAGGATCTGCCGGTCCGCAACGGGCGTACCGACCACGGCATCAGCTCGTCCAGGGTGAGGTGGGCGGCCTCCGGGCCGGTGTCCTTCCGGGAATCCGCTGCCACGGTGTCGTCCCCCCGTTCGCCACGTCCGCCGCTCCGGGCATCGTAACGGGACGGGGTGGTACGAGGCGGGGCCGTACGGGAAGGGGGGACCGGGCGGGGCGGCGGTACGGGGAAGGGGCGGCACGGGGTGCCGTGCCGGGTCAGTCCGCGTCCACCGTCACCGAGAAGGAGAACCGGTCGCCCCGGTAGTGGATGCGGGCCACGTCGACCACCCGCCCCCCGGTGTCGTAGGTGACGCCGGTGAAGTGCAGGATCGGGCTGAGCAGCGGCACCCGCAGCAGTTCGGCGGTGGCGGGGTCGGCGAGCCGGGCCTCCACGGTGTCGGTGATCCGGGATATCGGCACGCCCGCCGTGTCCCGCAGGACCTTCGTCATCGGCCAGCGCTCGAGCTCGGCCGGGTCGACCCGGGCGGCGACCTCCGGACGCACCATGTTCTCCGCCCAGTTGACGGGCTCACCCGTCACCGCGTCGCAGCGCAGCCGCCGGTAGCCGACCACCTCGGCACAGTCCGGGAAGTGGTGGGCCAGTTCGCCCGGCACCGCGGTGGGGCCGTGGCCGAGAACCGTCGTCCGCTCGCCCGACTGCTGGGCCACGATCGCGTCGACCGACCCGAGCACCCGTACCGGCGAGGCCCGCCTGGCCCGGGGCTCGATGAAAGTGCCGTGCCGCCGCTGCCGGCTGATCAGCCCCTCCGACTCCAGCTCCTTGAGCGCCTGGCGCATGGTCAGGACGCTCACCCCGTAGTGCGCGGCGAGCCGTTCCTCGGTCGGCAGCCGGGGAGGGGCGTCGTACGGACGGCCGAGTATCGAGGCGCGCAGCGACTGCGAGACCTGGTACCAGAGCGGGAGCTTCCCGTTCAGCACCAGGGAGTCGGGGGCGAAGGCGGCCACCCCCGTCCCCGTGCCCGGGTCGCCCTCGCCGTCCTCCGGGACGGCCGGTCCGCCCCGTCGGGTCCGGCCGCGGTCCGTTTGTTCTGCTCGCATCCGGTCCACCTCCTGGTCACACCCCCGGCCCGCCGGACACGGGCTATGGCCGGAAGTTGCTGTCCAGACCCTGCCACACCCCGTCGTAACCGCGCTGGAGGTGGGGGGCGGAGGCGGCGTGACCGGTGAGCGTCAGCGGGCGGCGCGTCTCGAACATGAACGCCAGCCCGTCGTCGATCCGCTGCGGGACGAGCTCGGCCGCGCTCGCCCGGTCGAAGGTCTCCCGGTCCGGGCCGTGCGCCGACATCATGTTGTGCAGCGAGCCGCCGCCCGGGACGAAGCCGCCGGACTTCGCGTCGTACGCGCCCTCGATCAGCCCCATGTACTCGCTCATCACGTTCCGGTGGAAGTACGGCGGCCGGAAGGTGTCCTCGCCGACCAGCCAGCGCGGTGCGAAGACCACGAAGTCCACGTCGGCCAGCCCCGGGGTGTCGGTCGGCGAGGTCAGCACGGTGAAGACCGACGGGTCGGGGTGGTCGTAGCTGATGGTGCCGATGACGTTGAAGCGGCGCAGGTCGTAGACGTACGGCGTGTGGCTGCCGTGCCAGGCGACGACGTCCAGCGGGGAGTGGTCGTACGTCGCCGTCCAGAGGTTCCCGCAGAACTTGTTGATCACCTCGAACGGACCCTCGCGGTCCTCGTACGCGGCGACCGGCGCGCGGAAGTCCCGTGCGTTGGCGAGTCCGTTGGCTCCGATCGGGCCCAACTCCGGCAGCTGGAAGGGGCTTCCGTAGTTCTCGCAGACGTAACCCCGGGCGGTCGCGTCGAGCAGTTCGACCCGGAAGCGCACCCCGCGCGGGATCAGCGCCACCTCGCCCGGAGCGACGCGCAGCAGGCCCAACTCGGTGCGGAGCAGCAGCGAACCCCGCTCCGGGACGATCAGCAGTTCGCCGTCCGAGTCGCTGAAGACACGTTCCGTCATGGAGGAGTCGGCGTGGTACAGATGCACCGCCATGCCGGTGCGCCCGGCCGCGTCGCCATTGCCGCCGAGGGTCCACAGTCCGGAGACGAAGTCGGTGCCGGGGGAGGGGGCGGGCAGCGGGTCCCAGCGGAGCCGGTTGGGATCGGGCACGGTCTCTGTGAAGGGCGCGGAACGGAGCGAGCCGTTGTCGGTGCGGACGAACGCCGGATGCGCGGCGGAGGGGCGGATCCGGTACAGCCAGGAACGGCGGTTACGGGCGCGGGGCTCGGTGAACGCGGAGCCGCTGAGCTGCTCCGCGTACAGCCCGAGCGGCGCGCGCTGGGGGGAGTTGCGCCCGTGCGGCAGCGCGCCCGGCACCGCCTCCGAGCTGTGCTCGTTGCCGAAGCCGGTGGAGTACGCCAGGGGCCCGCCGGACGCGGTCCCGCCCCGGGGGATGTCCGTGCCGCCGATGGTGTCCGTGCCGTCCGTGGTGTCCCTGTTCCGCGTACGTGTGCCGTCCGTACCGCGTGTGCCGTCCGTGCCGCCCATACCGCTGCTCCCGGTGCCGAGACGGGCCCCCGCGGTCCTCGGGGACGCGCGGGAACCGTGGAAGGTGAATCCTATGGACCACCGTAGGAATGGAGAAGAGGCCCGTCAACGCCAATCGCCGCGCGTCCGGTGGCCGAGCGGGGAAGGGTGGGGGCCGGGCGGTCTCCGGCATGATGGGGCCGTGTCCCACCCGAAACCGAGACTGCGCCGCACTCCCGTCCAGCAGCGCAGCGCCGAACGGCTCACCCGGATACTCGACGCCTGTGCCGCGCTCCTCGACGAGGCCGGCTACGAGGAACTCTCCACCCGGGCCGTCGCCCTCCGCGCGGAAGTGCCCATCGGGTCCGTCTACCGCTTCTTTCCCAACAAGCGCGCCCTGGTGGACGCCCTCGCGGTGCGCAACCTCAACTCCTACACCGAGCACCTGACCACCCGGCTCGCCGCCGTCCCCGCCGCCGACTGGCGGGGCGCGATCGACGCCGTACTCGACGAGTACCTGGCGATGCGGCGTACCCTCCCCGGTTTCGCGCAGGTCGACTTCGGGGCCGCCGCGCACGCGGACGACCCCCAGCACCAGGCGAACCACCGGCTCGCGGACCGGCTCGCCGAACTCCTCGCGGGACACCTGGGCGGCAGCCCGGACGAGGACCTGCGCCGCGCCGTCCTGGTCGGCGTGGAGGCGGCCGACGCCACGCTCCAACTCGCCTTCCGCAGCGACCCGTCCGGCGACCCGGCGATCGTCGCGGAGGTCCGGGTGCTGCTGCACGCCTACCTCGCGCGGGTGCTCGACTGAGGGGCCCCGTGCCGGACCCCCGCCTCGTCCAGGGGCTCCCCGGCGTGCGTACCGGTCGGTATGCTCGCGCTGACCCAGTCGCTCCCCGGGGAGGCCCCGTGTCCGCCAACTCCCGTACCGCACCCCGCATCTGTCCGCTCTGCGAGGCCACCTGCGGGCTGACCCTCACCATCGAGGGGAGCACCGTCACCGGAGTGCGCGGGGACCGCGACGACGTCTTCAGCCGGGGTTTCATCTGTCCCAAGGGTGCCGCGTTCGGTGGACTCGACGCCGACCCCGACCGGCTCCGCACCCCACTCGTCCGCCGTGCGGGACTCCTGCGCGAGGCGACCTGGGCGGAGGCGTTCGACACCGTCGCCGCGCGCTTTCGCGAGGTCACCGGTGCCCACGGGCCGCAGAGCGCCGGGCTCGTCCTCGGCAACCCCAACGTCCACACCATGGCCGGTGGCCTCTACCCGCCCCTGCTGATCGCCGCGCTGGGCACCCGCAACGTCTTCAGCGCCAGCACCCTCGACCAGATGCCCAAACACGTCTCCAGCGGGCTGCTCTTCGGGGACGCCAACGCCATCCCCGTACCCGATCTCGACCGCACCGACCACCTGCTGCTCATCGGCGCCAACCCGATGGAATCCAACGGAAGCCTCTGCACCGCGCCCGACTTCCCCGGCCGGCTCAAGGCGCTCCTCGCCCGGGGCGGCGGGCTCACCGTCGTCGACCCGCGCCGCACCCGTACGGCCGAACTCGCCGGGCGCCACCTCGCGATCCGGCCCGGCGCGGACGCCCTGCTGCTCGCCGCCCTCGCCCACGTACTCCTCGCGGAGAAGCTCGCGGCCCCCGGAGCGCTCGCCGGCCACCTGGACGGACTCGACCGGCTCGCCGACGCGCTCGCGGACTTCACCCCGGAAGCGGTCTCCGGACCCTGCGACCTGGACCCGGCCGCGGTCCGGGCCGTCGCGCGGGAACTCGCCGCCGCGCCGACCGCCGCCGTCTACGGGCGCATCGGCAGCTGCACCGTCGCCCACGGCACCCTCGCCAGCTGGCTGGTGGACGTCCTCAACATCCTCACCGGCAACCTCGACCGCCCCGGCGGCGCCCTCTTCCCGCTCGCCGCCACCGCGCGCGCCCCGCGCCCCGCGCGCCCCGGCAAGGGCTTCGTCCTCGGCCGCTGGCGCAGCCGGGTCTCCGGACACCCCGAGGCCAAGGGCGAGCTCCCCATGGCCGCACTGGCGGAGGAGATCGACACCCCCGGCGAGGACCGCATCCGCGCCCTCGTGGTGCTCGCGTCCAACCCGGTGCTCTCCGCCCCCGACGGCGACCGGCTCGACCGGGCACTCGCCGAAGGGCTCGACTTCATGGTCAGCGTCGACCCGTACCTCAACGAGACCTCCCGCCACGCCGACGTCGTGCTGCCCCCGCCGCCGCCCTCCCGCTCCGCCCACTTCGACTTCGCGCTCAACACCCTGGCGGTGCGCAACCAGGTCCGCTACACCCGCCCGGCCGTGCCGCTGGACGAAGGGGCCCTCGACGAGAGCGAGATCCTCGCCCGGCTCGTCCTCGCCGTCGGCGGCAACCACGGGGCGCCGCCGGATACGGTCGACGCGTACGCCGTCGCCGCCGCACTCGACCGGGCCGGAGCGCCGAGGGAGCTCGCCGAACGCCTCTCGGGAGCCACCGGACCCGAGCGCCGGCTCGACCTGATGCTGCGGCTGGGCCCGTACGACCTCACCCTGGACGACCTGCTCGCCCACCCGCACGGCATCGACCTCGGCCCGCTCCGCCCCCGGCTGCCCGAAGTCCTCAGGACCCGCAGCGGCCGGATCGAACTGCTCCCCGAACCGCTCGCCGCCGACCTCCACCGGCTGCGGGCGGCGCTCGGCGACACCCCGGCCCCGCTGGTCCTCGTCGGCCGCCGCCACCTGCGTTCCAACAACAGCTGGATGCACAACGTCCCGGCGCTCAACCGGGGCACGAACACCTGCACCCTCCAGATCCACCCCGAGGACGCGCACCGGATCGGCCTCGTGGACGGCGCCACCGCCCGGATCGAGGCGTCCGGCGGAGCGGTCGAGGCACCCGCCGAGATCACCGACACGATCCGCGCCGGAGTGGTGAGCCTGCCGCACGGCTGGGGGCACGGCCGCCCCGGCACCCGGCTGTCCGTCGCCGCCGCCCGGCCCGGCACCAACGTCAACCAACTGCTCGACGGCACCCTCCTCGACCCGCTCTCCGGGACCGCCGTGCTCAACGGCTTCCCGGTCCTGGTGACCACGGCCCGGTGACCCCGGCGCGGTGACCCCTGCGCGGCGGGCACGGCCGTCGCCGTCCGCCCCTCGAACCCCCCAACTCCCTTGCCCCCAGGGCGAAAACATTGCGACAACCGGAATCGCTCCTGGCACTTCCGGCTCCGCCGCCCTCTCCCGTCGCAACCTTCGCGCGAGTCATTCACACGCCCCGCACCGTGGGTTAACTTCAGGCCACGCAGCCGCTCCCCACAGTGCAGCCGCATCACTTTTCCATGGGCGGAACCTCATGACTCGCGCGATCTCTCTGCAGGACATCAGCAAGGCGTACGGACGGGGTCCGCGCGCAGTGGACCACTTCTCGCTCGACATCGCACCCGGTGAGTTCGTGGTGCTGCTCGGCCCCTCGGGCTGCGGCAAATCCACCGTCCTGCGGATGATCGCGGGGCTGGAGGAGGCCACCGAGGGGGAGATCCTGCTCGACGGCGTGCCGGCCTCCCATCTCCAGCCCCGCGAACGGGGCATGGCGATGGTCTTCCAGAACTTCGCCCTCTACCCGAGCATGACGAACCGGGGCAACATCGGCTTCCCGCTCAAGCTCCAGAACCCGCGCGAGGACGCCACCGATCAGATCGAGGCCACCGCCCGGATGCTCGGCATCGAAGGCGTCCTGGACCGCTACCCCGGCCAGCTCTCGGGCGGTGAGCGCCAGCGCGTCGCCATGGGCCGGGCCATCTCCCGCCGCCCCTCGGTCTTCCTGATGGACGAGCCGCTCTCCAACCTCGACGCCAAGCTCCGCAACCACCTGCGCGCGGAAATCGCCCAGCTCACCAAGGAGTTGGGGGTCACCACCGTCTACGTCACGCACGACCAGTCCGAGGCGATGTCCCTCGGCGACCGGGTCGCGGTGCTGCGTGGCGGGGTCCTCCAGCAGGTCAGCTCGCCGCGCGAGGTGTACGCGCTGCCCGAGAACGTCTTCGTCGCCGCCTTCATCGGGACCCCGAGGATCAACCTCCTCCAGGCCGTCGTCCACGCGCCGCTCGAAGGCCGGATGTCGCTCGACCTCGGCCGCCAGCGCCTCGCGCTGCCCGAACCGCTCAGCCCCGACCACCAGTTGCTCCGCATCCAGCAGGGCCGCAGGATCATCGTCGGGCTGCGCTCCGAAGCCGTACGGATCGCCCCGCCGAGCCAGGCCCGCCCCGGCGAGGTGGCTCTCGGCGGCATCGTCCAGCACGTGGAGTACCAGGGCCACGAGGCGCTGGTGCACCTCAACACCGGATCGCAGCCGGCCCTCGTGCCCGACCTCGAATCCGCCCGCCCGGAAACGTCCACGCGCCGGCGTCGCGCCGCGGGCGGACGCGCGGGAGGGGCGGACCACGGCGACCACGGGGACTCCGCGCACCGCGGACGCCGGGAGGGCACCGCCTGGGCCCGGGGCGGCGGCCTCGGCGTCCTGGAACGCCTCCGGGAGAAGGCCGGCCACATCAGCGGACCGGTGGTGGCGCTCGGCGAACCTCCCCGCAACGGCAAGGCGCAGGCCATGAGCGGCCCCGACCGGCCGGCCGTCACCCCCGGCGACCTGGTCGTACGCACCAGCCCGGACATGCGGCTGCGCACCGGCGGCCAGGTGCCCCTGCTGGTGGACCTGGCGCACCTGTACGTCTTCGACCACCAGGGCCGGCGGATCTGCCCGCTGCCGAGGGACGTGCCGGGGCTGGACGTCTGAGGCGCCCGGCCCGTCAGTTCTCCGCGTCCCGGCCCGTGTCGGTGCCTGTGCCTGTGCCCGTGTCCTTGCCCGTGTCCGTGCCGGACTCCGCGCCCGCAGGCTTGGCGACGAGGATGTCGCGGGCCTGTTCGGCGGCGCGGGTGATGCTCTCCGAGACGAAGTCGGTGAAGCGGGCGATGTTCTCCAGGCGGTGGGCGGCCGGGGTGCCGGACCCCAGGACGCCCACGCCCTGCCGTGCCACCTGTGCGAGTTGGGCGGTCGACCGGGCGCTCGCCATCACCGACTGGTACCAGACGTCGTCGTCGGCGGCGTACCGCTCACGGCGCCCCTCGTCGCGCTCCCGGCGGACGAGCCCCTGGCTCTCCAGGAACGCGATCGACTTGGAGATGGTCGCCGGGCTGACCTGGAGGCGCCGGACGAGTTCGGCCGCCGTGACGCTGCCCGCGTCGGTGGTGAAGAGACAGACCAGGACCCCGGCCATCATCCTGGACAGCCCCGACTGCACGAGGACGTCCGTGAACGTCTCCTCGTACGCGCGTACCGCCTCCGCGTCGCGCCCGTGCCCCAGGGGGGCCGGTGCCTGCGGCTCCCTGGCCTCCGCCTGCCGCGGGCGCTGCGCGCGGCGCCCGGTGGCGCGCTGGGCGACGTCGGCGCGGTAGCCGCTGGGGCCGCCGTTGCGCATGACCTCGCGGGTGACGGTCGACGTGGGGCGGTCGAGGCGCCGGGCGATCTCCGCGTAGGCGAGGTCGTCGGCCAGTCCGAGCGCGATCTGCTGGCGCTCCTGCTGGGTGAGTCTGCCTCCCGGCATCGCGTTTCTCCTTCGTGGTGCGTGGGCCCCCAGCCTAGGTGGTGCCCCTGGGGTGCGGCACGAGCGTTCGCGCTCAGGTCATTGCAACGATCGGATGCGGGGTCGTTGCATTCGATTCAAATCCATTGCAATGAAATCGCTCAATCCACCTGCGGATACGGCATTTTCAAGGATTACTTCGTTGCCAGACCTGTGAATGCAACGTAGCGTTTCTCATGTCGGAAACGGCGGGCCGCGGTGGTCCGCCCAGCAGACCAAGGAGAGAACGATGCAGAAGTTCACCACCCCCGCCCCCGTCTCGGCCGTCGTCGACATCCCCGCCGGACACATCCGGTTCATCGCCGCCGACCGGCCCGACACCGTGGTCGAGGTCCTGCCCGCGGACGCCTCCAGGAGTCGCGATGTCAAGGCGGCCGAGCGGATCGAGGTCACCCACGCCGACGGAGTCCTGCGGATCGAGGCCCCCGAGGCGGGCAACCGGATCCTCGGCTCCTCCGGAGCGGTCGAGTTGACCGTCCAGCTGCCCGCCGGGTCCCGTGTCGAGGTGAAGGCGGCCAGCGCCGAACTCCGGGGCGTCGGACGGCTCGGTGACGTCGTCTTCGACGGCCAGCAGGCGACCGTCAAGCTCGACGAGACCGCGGGTGCCCAACTCGCCGTCCTCGCCGGGGACATCACCGTCGGCCGCCTGGGCGGACCCGCCGAGATCAGCACCCGGAAGGGCGACCTGCGCATCACCGAGGCCGTGCGCGGCACCGTCATCCTGCGCACCGACCACGGGGAGATCGCCGTCGGCGCCGCCCGCGGAGTCTCCGCCTCCCTGGACGCCGGTACCACCTACGGCCGGATCCACAACGCGCTCGCCAACACCGACGGCGCCGCCGCCGCCCTCGACATCCACGCGACCACCGCCTACGGCGACATCACCGCCCGCAGCCTGTAAAGGAGCATCCCCATGGCACTCCCCGCGAACCCCGCACGCCCCGCCCTCCCCACCGCCGGCCTGGCCATCGCGGCGAAGGGCCTGCGCAAGTCCTACGGCGACAAGACCGTCCTCGACGGCATCGACCTGCGCATCCCGGCCGGGTCCGTCTTCGCGCTCCTCGGCCCGAACGGCGC
>NZ_JBHWYX010000072.1:0-24615 GCF_042728795.1 Streptomyces sp. NPDC060184 | reverse complement strand
CGGCCGGGGCGGTGGCCCGGCCGCAGGGCGGACGATCACCACGATTTGTACCCGATGACCATCCTTCACTCCCGCACTGGCGTCCGGTTTCCGTCGCGGGCGAACGCGATGTTCCTCACGCCCGCTCCTCCGCCGGGGCCCGCAGGCGGAGTTCGGCCCCCGGCCACCGCGACCTCAGCCACCGGTCGTGGCTGGCGACCACGACGGTCCCCGGCCCGGTGCCCAGCGCCTCCTCCAACTCGTCGGCGAGCCGGGGCGAGAGGTGGTTGGTCGGCTCGTCGAGCAGCAGCAGGTCGGGCGGGTCCGCGACGAGCAGGGCAAGGGCGAGGCGGCGGCGCTGACCGGCCGACAGTTCGCCGACCCTGCTGTCGAGATCCCGCGCGGCGAAGAGCCCCAGGGTGGCGAGCGGGACGCGTTCGGACCGTTCCTCGCCGAGCCCGAGGGCGTACGTCTCGGCGACGGTTCGGCCCGGGTGCTCGAACACCGTGTCCTGGGCCAGCAGTCCGGCCCGGAGCCCGTCCCTGCGCCGCACCCGGCCGGAGGGGACCGTGAGGGCGCCCGCCAGCACCGCGAGGAGCGTCGACTTGCCCGCGCCGTTCGGGCCGGTGACCAGCAGGCGCCGGCCCGGGTGGAGGTCCAGGCGGTCGAGGCTGAGGCGTCCCGGCACCCGGACGTCCCGGAGGGAGAGCAGCGGGGCGTCGTCCGCGGGTGGCGCGGCGGATCCGGCGGGAAGCTGGTCGGGGGTACGGAAGCGCAGCGGCTCCGGCGGTGCGGGGACCCGCTGCCGCTCCAGTTCGCCGAGGCGGCGGGCGGCGTTGCGGACCCGCCGGGCGATCTGGTTCTGGACGCGGCCCGCGGCGTGGCCGTACCCCATCTTCTCGTTGTCGCGCGGCCCCCGGTCCGGGGCGACCCGGTGGGCCGTGACCTCCACCGCGCCGCGCAGGTCGGCGAGTTCCTTCTCCTCCTCCTCGAAGCGGCGCTGCCAGCTCTCGCGGGCGGCCCGCCGCTGGTCCTGGTAGGCGGTGTAGCCGCCGCCGTAGTGGACCGGGCCCCGGACGGCGGGGTCGAGGTCGATCAGGTCCGTGCAGACGGCGTCGAGGAACGCCCGGTCGTGCCCCGCCACGACGACGGCTCCGGGCATCTCGCCGAGCCGCCGCTCCAGGAAGGCCGCGGCCTCGTCGTCCAGGTGGTTGGTGGGCTCGTCGAGGAGGAGCGCGGTGGGGCGGCGGATCAGCAGCGCGGCGAGGGCGAGCCGTCCGCGCTGGCCGCCGGAGAGGGAGCCGAGGGTGCGGTCGTGGGCCAGCGCCCCGATGCCGAGGCCGTCGAGGACGAGCCCGGCGCGCCGGTCGGCGTCCCACGCCTCGTGCTCCTCGGCCAGTTCCAGGCACCGCGCGTAACGGGCGAGGAGGTCGCCGTGGCCGGGGGCGTCCTCCGGTGCGGCGGCGATCTCCCGGGAGAGCAGGTCGAGCCGGGCGAGGGCCGCGCGGGACTCGGCGAGGGCGTCGTCGAGCACCTCGGTGAGGGTCGACCCGCCTTCGTACGGCATCTCCTGGTGGAGGTGGCCGAGGCCGGCGGGACGGACGACGGTGCCGGAGTCGGGTTCGAGCACCCCGGCGAGGACGCTCAGCAGGGTGGATTTTCCGGCGCCGTTCTCCCCGATCAGGCCGATGCGGCGGCCGGGGGCGGCGGTGAGGGAGACGCCGTCGAGCACCCGGCGCCTTCCGAGCGTGACGACGAGGTCGTGGGCGAGCAGGGCGGGTCGGCTCATGGGGATCACCTGGGTTCGGTCGGTCGCGGTGCCCGTCGGGCAGGGCTCGGGCGAGGAACTCCGGGGTGGTCAGTCGTCGCCGGGAGCGTCCGTCTCCGTGAGCCGTCCGTCGGTCAGGCGCAGTCGCCGGTCCACCCCGATCTCCGCGAGGAAGCGCTCGTCGTGGCTGACGACCACGAAGGCTCCCTGGTAGGCGTTGAGCGCGCTCTCCAGCTGGCCGACGCTGACCAGGTCGAGGTTGTTGGTGGGTTCGTCCAGCAGCAGGAGCTGCGGCGCGGGCTCGGCGTAGAGGACGCAGGCGAGGGTGGCACGCAGCCGCTCGCCGCCGGAGAGCGCCGGGACGGGCAGATGCGCGCGCGGGCCCCTGAAGAGGAAGCGGGCCAGCAGGTTCATCCGCTCCGCCTCCGGCAGCGCGGGTGCGAAGGCCGCGAAGTTCTCGGCGACGGTGCGCCGGGAGTCGAGCAGGTCGAGGCGCTGGGAGAGGTACGCGATACGGCCGTCGGCCCGCCGCAAGGTCCCGCCCTCCGGCACCTGCTCGCCCTGGACGATCCGCAACAGGGTTGATTTTCCGGCCCCGTTGGAGCCGGTGAGCGAGATGCGTTCGGGACCGCGGATTTCGAGGTCCACTCCGCCCCCGGCGAACAGCTCGCGCTCGCCCCGGCGGATGCGGACGCCCTCGCCGAGGAAGACGGTCCGTCCTGCGGGTACGCGGGTCTCGGGGAGTTCCAGGGTGATCCGCTGGTCGTCCCGGAGGGCGCGGCCCGCCTCGTCGAGCCGGGCCCGGGCGTCCCCGACCCGGGCGGCGTGCGTGCCGTCCGCCTTGGCCGCCGACACCTGGGCGCTGCGCTTGAGTCCGCCCGCCACGATCTTGGGCAGTCCGGCGCTCTTGATGTTCCGGGCGGCGTTGCTGGAGCGGCGCTGGGCGCGCTCGCGGGCCTGCTGCATCTCCCGCTTCTCCCGCTTCACCTCCTGCTCGGCGCTGCGGACGTTCTTCTCGGCGACCTCCCGCTCGGCGCGCACCATCTCTTCGTAGGCCGTGAAGTTCCCTCCGTAGAAGCGGACTTCGCCCCTGTCGAGCTCGGCGATGCGGTCCATCCGGTCGAGCAGTCCGCGGTCGTGGCTGACCACGAGGAGGCAGCCGTTCCACTCCTCGATCACGGTGTAGAGCTTCTGGCGCGCGTCGAGGTCCAGGTTGTTGCTCGGTTCGTCCAGGAGGAGCACGTCGGGGCGCCGCAGGAGCTGCGCCGCGATCCCGAGCGAGACGATCCGGCCGCCGCTGAGGGTGTCCAGGGGCTGCGCCAGGCTGACGTCTTCGAGGCCGAGGCGGTCGAGCTGGGCCCGGGTGCGCTCCTCGATGTCCCAGTCGTCGCCGATCACGGCGAAGAGTTCTTCGCTCGTGTCGCCGGATTCGATGGCGTCGAGCGCGCGGATCACCGGGGCGACGCCGAGCACTTCGGCCACGGTGAGGCCGCCCGTGAGCGGCAGGTCCTGCGGGAGGTGGCCGAGCACTCCGTCGACCGAGACCGAGCCCCGGGTCGGCCGGTACTGACCGGCGATCAGCTTGAGCAGGGTGCTCTTGCCCGCGCCGTTCGGCGCGACGAGTCCGGTGCGGCCCTGGCCGACGGTGAACGAGAGGTCCTGGAAGACGGGGGTGCCGTCGGGCCAGGCGAAGGTGAGGTTGGAGCAGGTGAGGAACGATGCGGACATGGAGACGTCCTTGCGACGTGATGCGGGCGCGCGTCGACGGCCGCCCGGCGGCGAACAGGGGTGGGGGTACGACAACGGAAGCCGTCCCAGCGGCGCGGACGCGCGCCTGCCGGTGGCCGATCACCTTCGGGTATCACCCGGAGATGTCGTCGTCACCCTTCACAGCTGCTCTCCTTCATCGGTGATCACATCGCTGATCACGTGCCTCTCACGATAACAGCCGGGTCCGGTCCGGTGCCGGGAATTTACAAAGGGGCGGAAGGAGCACCTCCGGACCCGCGCCACCTCAGGGCCGTCTCAGCAGGTCAGGGCGTCGGCCACCGGCACGGAAGCTTCCCCGGCCCCGGTCGCCCTGCGCCCGGCCATCCGGCAGCCGAGGCAGTCCGGGTGCCCCGCCCGCGCCCGCGTGTCGCGTACGCGCCAGCTCCACTCCGCCGGGGGACGGGGACCGCTGGGCTTGCCCCAGCCCGCCAGGTGCAGGAGCCAGGTGACGACGCCCGCGGCGACGGTCACCGCCCCGGCCAGCAGCACGCCGAGCGGAGAAGCCGCACAGACGGCGACTCCACCGCCCGTGACGCCGACGATCGCGAGGGTCGTGCCGGCCCATCCCGCCAGGGTGTGTCCGAGGTCGGCGTCACCGTGTGCGCTCATCGCTTCTCCGTCCAGGAAAATGGCAGCGGCAGGCTCCGGAGAGACATTTCATCTCACGAGCTAAGTAACTTAGATGCTAAGGAGAATGCTCGTGGAGGGCAAGCCCCGCCCCGACGCCTCGACCGAGCAGGCATTGCAGCGCATGGACCAGTTCGTCGCGCTGAGTCTCGTCGGCCAGAGCGACGTCGCCCAGTCGCTGGGGCTCAACGTCACGGATCTGACCTGCCTCGGGCACATCCTCGGGGCGGGCCCCGACGCGCTGACCGCCGGCGACCTCGCCGAACGCGCCGACCTCACGACCGGCGCCATCACCGGCGTACTCAACCGGCTTGAGCGCGCGGGATTCGCCCGCAGACAGCCCGACCCCGGCGACCGCCGACGGGTCCGGATCGTCGCCGACGAGTCCGCCGCGGGCCGGGTGGTCGCGGTGTACGAGCCCTTCTACCGGCGGCTGACGGCCCTCTTCGCCGACTACTCGCCGCAGGAGACCGCAGTGCTCGCGGACTGGTTCACGCGGGCCGCGGACGAAATGCGCGCCCACCTCGCCGCCTTGCGGGGCTGAGAGCCAGCGGCGGCCACGGACCGACTCCTCCCGGCCACCGGGCCGGATCGGGCCGGATGCGACGGTGGGGGGTGGGCGTTCTGCGCGCCCGCACTCGGGTGGACCGCACGCACGGCTCACCCGGTGAAGCGCACGGCTCACCCGGTGAAGCACGGGTCACTCCGTGAACCGCGCGGGACGGGAAACCGCACCGCACGAGGGAAGCGGTGCCGCCCCTGTCGTGGGGCGGCACCGCTTCCCTGTCCGGCCTGGCCGCGCGTCCTACAGCTGCGGGTAGATGTCCCCGCTGCTCATGCCGGACTGCTGCTCGCTGCGGTCGCGCATCTTGCGGGCCTTCTCCGCGAGGCGCTGCCGCTCCTCGGGGTCCTTCGCCTTCTCGGCGGCGTCGCTCAGCTGCTGGGCCTTGTCCCGCATCTGGCGGGCCAGCTCGGCGGGTTCGTCCGCTCCGCTCATCACCACTCCTCGTCCGCTGGACATCCGACGCTCCCAGCGAAGCAGCAGGACGGGGCGGACGCATCTCGGCGGGCCGGTACGGGCCGCCTCCTGCCCCGTCGTCCCCCGCCCGGCCGGCGGCTACTCCCCGGCGGTCTCCCGGGCCCCGGGCGTCTCGGCCCGGGGGAGCCTGGTGGCGGTGTAGTCCGCCACCGCGGCCTCCAGGCCGATGTCGTGCTGGGCCCGCTCGGAGAGGAACCACCGGTGCTCCAGCAGCTCGTGGTAGAGCTCGGCCGGGTCCATGGAGCCCCGCAGGTCGAGCGGGACGGCGCGGACCGTGGGCCTGAACTGGTCGCGGACCCAGCGGTGCGCGAGGACCTCGGTACGCGCCCCGAGCGGGTCGCCGGGGGCGTAGTCGTCCTGGGTGGCCATCCAGCTCTCCAGGTCGTTGAGGAGCCGCCGCGCCTGGTTCTCCTCGGTGTCGAGCCCGGTCAGCCGCAGCAGCTGGCGCTGGTGGTGGCCGGCGTCGACGACCTTGGGCACGAAGGTGACGGTGTCGCCGTCCGGCGAGTTGACGATCTGCATCTCGGCCACGTCGAAACCCATGTCGTTGAGCCGGCGCACCCGTCGCTCGATGTAGTGGTACTTGCCCGCCGGGTAGACCGAGGTACGGGTCAGCTCCTGCCACAACGCGGTGTACCGCCGGGAGATCTCGGCGCCGAACGCGATCGGGTCCACCGAGGGATGGAGCGCTCCGGCGGCCTCCAGGTCGAGCATTTCGCCGCTGATGTTGACGCGGGCGAGGTCGATGTCGTACTCCCGCTGGCCGTCGCTCAGCCGCGCATGGGTCTCACCGGTCTCGGCGTCCACGAGGTAGGCGGCGTAGGCGCCCGCGTCGCGCCGGAAGAGGGTGTTCGAGAGCGAGCAGTCGCCCCACGCGAATCCGACGAGGTGCAGCCGGACGAGCAGGACCGCGAGGGCGTCCATCAGCCGGTGCACGGTGGACGGGCGCATCGTGGTCTCGAACATCGAGCGGTACGGCAGCGAGCCGTTGAGGTGCCGGGTGATCAGTACGGGCTCCAGCGGCTCCCCGTCGGCCGCGGCCCGGCCGGTGACCACGGCGAGCGGATCGACCGCGGGTATCCCGAGCCGGTCGAGGGTGCGGAGCTGGTCGTACTCGCGCACGGCCGGGCGCTCGGCGAGTTCCTTGACGGCGATCACGTCGGCCCCGGCGCGGGCGTAGCGCACCACGTGCCGGGAGATGCCGCGCGGCAGCGGTACGAGGTACTTCTCCGGCCACTCCTCCAGCGGCAGGTGCCACGGCAGCTCCAGGAGGAGTGCGGGGTGTTCCGGGTTGGTGGCGCTGATCTGCAAAGCCATGGCTCGCCTCGCTCGTACGGGTGCGGGGCACCAGTGTGCGGGACGTGGTCGTGGGGGCGGGGTGGCGGGGTGCCCGGCACTCCCTCCGGAAGACGGGTCAGACGTCCGGGGTCTGCTGCTGGGATGGCTTGCGCGTCCCTCCGACGGCGACGGTGTTGGCGCCGACGACGACGAAGACGGCCGTCCACGCGGCGGCGTCGAGGTGCTGGTCGAGCACGAGGAGACCGATCAGGGCGGCGAAGACCGGGTTGGCGCTCATGACCGTGCCGAAGAAGTGCGCCGGGACGCGTCGCAGCGCGAGCAGGTCGGCGAGGAAGGGCACCGCCGAGGAGAGCAGACCCGCCGCCAGCGCGCAGGCGAGGGTGGCGGCAGTGGGGGGATGCCGCCAGAGCGTCAGTGCGCCGACGGGGAGGTAGAGCGTGCCGGAGACGACCGCCGCGGTGGCTGAGCCCTCCAGTCCGGGCAGACGTCGGCCCACGGTCCGGTTGAGCAGGATGTAGCTTCCCCAGCACACCGCGGCCACCAGCGCGAGGCCGATACCGAGGTGGTCGGTGGACGGAGTGGGGCGGGCGAGCACCACGACGGCGGACGCCGCCGCCAGCGCGCACAGGGCGTCGACGCGGCGACGGGAGCCGGCCAGCGCCACGGCAAGCGGTCCGCAGAACTCCAGGGTGACGGCCAGTCCGAGTCCGACGCGTTCGATGGCCGCGTACAGGGACAGGTTCATCACGGCGAATACCAGCGCAAGGGCCAGCACGGGTCGCCACTGTGCCGCGGTGAACGAGCGCGGGCGCGGCCTGCCGACCGCCCACAGGACCGCGGCGGCCACCCACTGGCGGATCGCGACCACTCCCGCCGGACCGAGGGCGGGGAACGCCAGCGCCGCCACCGACGCACCGATTTGGTTGGACAGACCGCTGCCGAGCATCAGCGCCACCCCGGCCCGGCGGCTCCCGTCGCGGTCCGGCGCACCGCCGCCGGAGGTCAGGGCGGGCGCGGTGTCCGTCGAAGTCTCCATGGCCTGACGGTGCGCTCCCGCCACGGATACGCAAAATGCGTGCGCCGTACTGTCGATACGCTGAGCGTATGGATGCGCACGGGGGATTCGCCGCCGGACCGGAGCTCAAGCACCTGCGCTGTCTGGTGGCCATCGTCGACACGGGCGGTTTCACGGACGCGGCTCTGGAGCTGGGCGTCTCACAGGCGGCCGTCTCCCGCACGCTTCTCGCCCTGGAGTCGATCCTCGGCGTCCGGTTGCTGCACCGCACCAGCCGCACCGTGGAGCCCACCACGGCGGGCGTGCGGGTCCTCGCGCGGGCCCGTCTGCTGCTGGCCGCCGCCGCCGAGCTCGTGGCGGAGGCCACGACCGGCCACAGCCGACTGCACGTCGGCCACGCCTGGTCGGCCTTCGGCCGCCACACCACCGAGTTCCAGCGCCGCTGGGGCCGCGATCATCCCGGGACCGAACTCCGGCTCGTCCGCCACAACTCCCCCACCGGCGGGCTCGCGGAAGGTCTGTGCGACCTCGCGGTCGTCCGTGGCGCCCTCGACCTCGAACGCTGGTCGCACGCCCTCGTCGGTTTCGAGGACCGCCATGTGGCTCTCGCCTCCGACGACCCCTGGGCCCGCCGGCGCAGCGTCCGCCTGGCGGAGGTCGCCACCCGTACCCTCGCCCTCGACCGTCGTACCGGCACCACGACCCTCGGCCTGTGGCCCGAGGACGGGCGGCCCGCGGTGGAGCACACCCACGACATCGACGACTGGCTCGCCTCCATCGCCTCCGGCCGCTGCGTCGGCGTCACCCCCCGGGCCACCGCCGCCCAGTACCGCCGCGACGGCATCACCTACCGCCCTCTGCGTGACGCGGCGCCCGTCCCGGTCCACCTCGTGTGGCGGCGGCAGGATCCCCACCCGGCCACCCGTGCCGCGGTCGCCCTCGCCGTCGGCCTCTACGGCGAGGACGGGAGGACGCGCGCGGACCGACGGCGCTGACCGGCCGCCGCGCCCTTGTCCCCGGGCGGCGGGCCGGGCGTCGGCAGGTCTCCCGCTCGGGTCACCGCGCGGTGTGGTCGGGCAGGCCCCGGGTCCGGCGGGCCTCCTTGAGCTCCGCCTCGTACAAGTGGGCGCGACCAGCGGCCAGTTCGTCGACCAGGCGTCGTTCGACGTCGGCGAAGGGCCGGTAGTACGTGCGGTCGTACGCCTCGACGATCTGGAACGTCCAGTGGCCCGGGATGACGTTGCGGCCCACGATCTCCCGCTCCACCAGGTCCGCCGCACCGTCGTGGCCGGCCTCGCGAAGGAGCCGTACTGCTTCGTCGAGCTGGAAGTCGGCGCCCCCGGTGAGCTGGTGGAAGGTGTAGAGGGCGCCTCGGGCGCGCTCGGTGGTCTCCAGCGCCTCCGACAGGGCGCCCAGCGCGCGGACGGTCGCGCCGTCGACCCCTTCCGGGCGGGTGTGGGCGGTGTCCGGGCGGTCGGCGTGTTCTTCGCTCATGCCCCGGTACCTGCCCGTCCCCCGGCCACGGACGGGGTCCGGGCCGCCCCGGCCACCCGACCGGGTGTGCGCGGGGCGGGCGACGGGCCGGTCACGGCCCACGCCCCGCACCGGGGACCGGGCGGGGCGTGGGCCGTACGGGGCGGGGTGCCGCTTCCTGGATCAGAGAGCGGTCATGACGTGCTTGATCCGGGTGTAGTCCTCGAAGCCGTACGCGGAGAGGTCCTTGCCGTAGCCGGACTTCTTGAACCCGCCGTGCGGCATCTCGGCGACCAGGGCCATGTGGCTGTTGATCCAGACGCAGCCGAAGTCGAGGTTCTTCGACATCCGCATCGCGCGGGCGTGGTCCTTGGTCCACACCGAGGAGGCGAGCGCGTACTCGACACCGTTGGCGAACTCGAGGGCCTGGGCCTCGTCGGTGAAGGACTGGACCGTCATGACGGGGCCGAAGACCTCGTTCTGGATGATCTCGTCGTCCTGGCGCAGCCCGGAGACGACGGTCGGCGCCCAGAAGTAGCCCTTGTCGCCGACGCGGTGGCCGCCCGCCTCGACGGTGGCGTGGGCCGGGAGGCGGTCGATGAACCCGCTGACCTGGGCGAGCTGGTTCGCGTTGTTGAGGGGGCCGTAGAGCACGTCCTCGTCGTCCGGCAGACCGGTCTTCGTACCCTTGGCCGCCGCCGCCAGGGCCGCGACGAAGGCGTCGTGCACCGACGCGTGGACGAGCACCCGGGTCGCCGCCGTGCAGTCCTGGCCCGCGTTGAAGAAGCCGCCGACGATCAGGTCCTCCACGGCCTTCTCCAGGTCCGCGTCCTCGAAGACGACCGCGGGGGCTTTGCCGCCGAGCTCCAGGTGGACGCGCTTGACGTCCTTGGCCGCCGAGGCGGCGACCTGCATGCCGGCCCGTACGGAACCGGTGATCGAGGCCATCGCGGGGGTCGGGTGCTCCACCATCATGCGGCCGGTCTCGCGGTCGCCGCAGACGACGTTGAAGACGCCGAGCGGCAGGTCCATCTCCGCCAGGACGCCGCCGATGATCTCGGCGATCAGCGCGGTGGAGGCGGGGGTGGTGTCGGAGGGCTTGATCACGACGGCGTTGCCCGCGGCCAGGGCCGGGGCGAACTTCCAGACCGCCATCAGCAGCGGGTAGTTCCAGGGGGCGACCTGGGCGCAGACGCCGACCGGCTCGCGCCGGATGACGGAGGTCATGCCCTCCATGTACTCGCCCGCCGAGCGGCCCTCCAGCATCCGGGCGGCGCCCGCGAAGAAGCGGATCTGGTCGATGGCGGGGTCGAGTTCCTCGCTGCGGGTCAGGTGGAGCGGCTTGCCGGTGTCGCGGCTCTCGGTGGCGACGAGCTCGTCGGCCCGTGCCTCCATGGCGTCGGCGATCCTGAGCAGGGCGCGCTGGCGCACGGCGGGGGTGGTGTCGCGCCACACCGGGAACGCCGCCGCCGCCGCGGCCATGGCGGCGTCGACGTCGGCCTGGCCGGAGAGCGGCGAGGTCGCGTAGACGTCACCGGTGGTGGGGTCCACCACGTCGAGGGTGCGACCGTCCGCGGCGTCCACGGATGCGCCGTCGATGTAGTTGCGGAACGTGGTGCTCATGGAACGGGTTCTCCTGGTCAGACGGTGGTACGGGCGGACAGGTGCTCGTGGACGGCGGGCCAGCGGCCGTCGGACGCGCGGGCGAAGACGATCGTCTCGCGCTCCAGCAGCGTCTCCTCGCCCGAGGAGGTGGCGATACGGGTCTCCACGTCGTGGCTGAAGACCGCGGTGTCCCCGAAGTGCTGGATCAGCCGGTCGGTGGAGGTGCAGGCCAGCACGCGGAAGTCGTCCTCCTCCACCCAGCGCTGCCACAGGGCACGGTACTCGGCCGTGGAGGCCAGCCGCTCGGGGGTGGTGTGGAAGACGAAGGTCGCGTCCGGGGCGAAGGCGCCGAAGTAGTCGTCGAGACGTCCTTCCGCGAAGGCCGCGACGAGTGCGTCGGCGGCGGCCCGTACGTCCTCGTGTCCGGGGGTGTCGCTCATGATCGGCTCCTTGCCGTGGGGGGGGGAGGCCTGGGTGGTGTCCGGGCGGGGGTGTGGCGCGCGGGCACGGTCGGCCCGCGGCGGTCGCGGGATGCGAGGCGCGGTGCGCGCCCGGGCGGTCAGCCCGCGGCGGTCGCGGTCGGCGTCCGCACCTCGGGGCCGTCGGTGATGGGCGGGACCTCCGTGTCGGCGGCGCGGACGAAGCGGGGGCCGGCCGGGCCGTAGACCGCACGGGGCTCGGGGAAGAGGGTGAGCAGCGCGAGGTAGATCACCGCGGCGAGGACGAGGCCGACCGGCAGGGAGATGTCCGCGCCGTCGGCGAGGTCGCCGAGCGGGCCGACGAACTGGCCGGGCAGGTTGGTGAAGAGGAGGGCGACCACGGCGGAGACCAGCCAGGACGCCATGCCGCGCCAGTTCCAGCCGTGGGCGAACCAGTACCGGCCGCCGCGCTGGCGGCGGTTGAAGACCTGGAGCGCGTCGGGGTCGTACCAGCCGCGCCGGGTGACGTAGCCCAACGCCATGACGACCATCCACGGGGCGGTGCAGGTGATGATCAGCGTGGCGAAGGTGGAGATGGACTGGGCGAGGTTCAGCGCGAAACGGCCGACGAAGATGAAGGCGATGGAGAGCACGCCGATGAAGAAGGTGGCCTGGACGCGGCTGAAGCGCGGGAAGACGCTGGAGAAGTCGAGGCCGGTGCCGTAGAGCGAGGTGGTGCCGGTGGAGAGGCCGCCGATGAGGGCGATCAGGCAGAGCGGCAGGAAGTACCAGCCCGGCGAGACGGCGAGCAGTCCGCCGACGTAGTTCGGGGCGGCCGGGTCGACGTAGTCGGCGGCCTTGGCGGCGATGATCGACGCGGTGGCCAGGCCGAAGAGGAACGGCAGCAGGGTGGCGATCTGCGCGAGGAACGCGGCGCCCATCACCCGGCGGCGGGGCGCTTTGGCCGGGATGTAGCGGGACCAGTCGCCGAGGAACGCGCCGAAGGAGACCGGGTTGGAGAGCACGATCAGCGCCGCCCCGATGAACGAGGGCCAGAACAGCGGATCGGCGGTCGAGGTGAAGGAGCCCGCGTAACCGGGGTCGAAGTCGCCCCAGAAGGCGAAGGCGCCGAGCACGAAGAGCGCGGAGGCCGCCATCACCGCGATCTTGTTGACCAGCAGCATGAAGCGGAAGCCGTAGACGCAGACGACCAGCACGAGGACCGCGAAGATCGCGTAGGCGATGCCGTACGACACGTCGGACTCGGGGACGTGGACGAGCCGGTGCGCTCCGCCCACGAGGGCGTCGCCGGAGGACCAGACCGAGATCGAGAAGAAGGCGACGGCGGTCAGCAGCGAGAGGAAGGAACCGACGACGCGTCCGTGCACGCCCAGGTGGGCGGAGGAGGACACGGCGTTGTTGGTTCCGTTCGCCGGGCCGAAGAGGGCCATGGGGGCCAGCAGCAGCGCCCCGGCGACGAGGCCGAGGACGGTGGCGGCGAGACCCTGCCAGAAGGAGAGGCCGAAGAGGATGGGGAAGGCGCCGAGGACGCACGTCGCGAACGTGTTGGCACCGCCGAAGGCGAGACGGAACAGATCGATCGGGCGGGCCGTGCGGTCCCCGTCCGGGATCCGCTCGACCCCATAGGTCTCGATTTCGGTGATCGAGCTGGTCACGGGCGTGTCACCTTCCGTTCTTGTCGTGCAGCAGTGACGAGCCCACAGTCTGATCCCCCCGTGTGACCGGCGACAATTGTGTCAGTCACAGAGCGATAGCCTTCTTTGTGTGGCAAGCGACAAACTCACCGTGGAAGATCTCCTCTCATTCCCCGCACTCCAGCTCTCCGTGAAGGCGGGCGGGGCCGGGCTGGGACGCTCCGTCTCCTGGGCGCACGCCAGCGAACTGGACGATCCGACACCCTGGCTGCTGGGGTCCGAGCTGATCATGACGGCGGGACTCGCGGTCCCGGAAACGGCCGCCGCACAGCGCGCCTACCTCGAACGACTGGACGACGCCGGGGTCTCCGGGCTGGCGCTCTCCGCGCAGCTGCACATGCCCGTCCTGCACGACGACTTCTTCCGGGCGGCCGAGGAACGGGGCTTCCCGGTGCTGGAGGTACCGCTCTCGGTGCCCTTCATCGCGGTCGCGCAGGAGGTCGCGGCGGCGGTGCAGGAGGACGCCCGCCACCGCCTCGGCGCCCAGCTCCAGGTCTTCGGCTCGCTGCGCTGGCTGGTCGCGGAGGACCTCGACACCCCCACCCTGCTCCGCCGGCTCGAACGTCTCTCCGGCTACGACGTGTACCTCTGCACGCCCCAGGGCCGCCCGCTGCTGCCGGGCGTCCCGGTGCCGGACCCCTCGGTGCTGCCGGACTCCGTGGACGCCCCGCCGACCGTGCCGGGCGGCTTCGTGCTGCCCGTCCCCGCGCCCGGCGGACCGGCCGGTTTCCTCGTCGCGTACGAGCGGGAGGGCGCCCAGCCCGCCGGGCTCGCGGTGGCCCAGCACATCGCCACGGTGGCCGCGCTGCGCCTCGCGATGGTGCGCAACGAACGCGAGACGCTCCGCCGGGAGGGCGCCGAGACCCTGGCCGAACTGCTCCAGGAGGTGCTCGACCCGGAGGCCGCCCGCCGACGGCTCGCCCGGCACGCGATCGAGGGGGAGACCGTCCTGATGGTGGTGCGCCACACCACCGACGAGGCCCTGCTGCACGTCCTGGAGGACCGGCCGCACCTCCTGCTCACCCGGGGCGGGGACCGCTACGTGCTCGGCGCGCCGGAACTCGCCGACGCGGTGGGCACCTTGCCCATGGTGACGGCCGGGATGAGCCGCCCCTTCCGGCCTGGCGCGGCGCTGAAGGTGGCGCAGCGGGAGGCGGTCTGGGCCGCGTCGAAGGCGGCCGAGTCGGGCCGGCCCGTGGTCCGCTACGGCGACGACCTGACGGGCCGGTGGCTGCCGGACGACCCGGCGGTGCTGTCCGCGCTGGTCGAGAACGTCCTCGGCGAAGTCCTCCGGTACGACGCCGCCCACGACTCCCAGCTGCTCGTCTCGGTCCGTACGTGGATGGAGCGGGACCGGCGGACCGAGGCCGCCGCCGCGGCGCTGCACATCCACCCGAACACCCTGGCGTACCGGCTCCGCCGCTTCGGGACGCTGGCGCGACGCGACCTGGCGTCCACCGGGGCGCTGTCGGAGGTCTGGCTGGCGATCCAGGCGGCGGGCACGCTGGGGCTCGCGGAGCGGATGGTGTGACCCATCCGCCGGGTCGCGCACGCGGGTGCGGTGGGCCCGGCGGACGGCCGGGCCCACCGCGTCCGGGCGGGTCAGGCCGCCCGCCCGGCGGCCCCTTCGGCGGCGATCGTGACGCGGGCGGTCCGGGTGACCCCGTCGACGGTCACCGCGAGGGTGATGGTGCCCGGTCGCAGGGCGGTCAGCGTGCCGGTGTCCGGGTCGAGGAGCGCGACGGGCCGGCCGCGGGCTCCGGCGCCGTCCCCGATCCGGAGGTTCGGGGAGCCGGTCCAGTCGGCGCTGACCGGGAAGGCGACCGGCACCGTACGCGTGCCCTGGGTGATCCGGGCGGACACCGCTGCCCGGTCGCCCGGTGCGAGTGCGGCGGGCGCGTCGAGAGTGAGGTCGTCGACGTGCGCCCGGGTCTGCACGGAGATCCAGTCGGGTCCGCCCGCCCAGGGCCGCTGCCGGGCCGCCGCCTGTTCGGCGGGGGTGACCCGGTCCGTACCGACCAGGCTCCAGCCGGTGAACCCGCCCTCGTCGGCCGGACCGGAGGGGGTCTTCCCCGAGTTGCCGTTGACGAGGTAGGGCACGCCGTCGACGTGCGAGGCGTGGAACACCCCGACGTGCCCGCCGATGAAGGCGGCCCCCTTGCCGGTCGTGCGACGGAACCCGGCGAGCCAGTCCTCCACGAGGGCCGCCTCCTTGCGGTCGCCCAGCTGACTGGCTTTCTGCGCGGTGGGGTCGCGCGGCGGCACGTGCTCGATCAGCACCACGGAACCGATGGCCGGGTCGCCGGCCGCCGCGTCCAGCTGTTCGCGGAGCTCCCGGATCTGCGCGTAGCCGCCGCCCCGCAGGCTCAGGCTGGAGGTGTCGAGCGTGATGAAGCGGGTGCCGGCGTGGTCGAACGTACGGTGGGCCGGGCCGAACCGGTCGGTGAAGGCGTCGATCGTGCCGCCCATCACCTCGTGGTTGCCCGGCACGTAGTACCAGGGCAGGTCGTCGCCGAGCTCCTCGTCCAGCACCTGGCGGGCGAAGTCGAGGTCGGCGGGCGACCCTTCGTCCACCAGGTCGCCGTCGATCACCAGGAAGTCCGGGTGCGCGGCCTTGATCTCGCGCAGGGTGCCCCGGGCCCGGGCGACGATCGCGCTGTCGGGGTCGCGGGCGACGAACTGCGCGTCGGACATCACCGCGAACCGGGAGTCCCGGCCTTCCGTGACGGCCGCCGTGTCGATCAGCGGGTCGGCCTCCGGCGCCCGGGCGGGCAGATCGGCCGCGGGCACGACCTGGGCGACGAGGTCGTCGATGACGACCCCGCCGGTGTACTGCGCGCCGGCGGCGGTCTCGGCGAGGTAGAACCGGTACACCGACAGGGGCGTCGGGGCTCCGGCGGGCACGGCGAAGGTGACCTGCCGCCAGCCGGTCCAGGTGACGTACGGACCGCGGAGCAGCTGGTCCGTTCCGGCGGCGTCCTTGAGGTGGAGCGTGGGCCAGGCGCCCTTGCCGTCCCCGTCGATCCAGAGGGTGAAGGACTGGGGCCGGCCGGGCACCGCGACGGGCTGCGGCGGGGCGGCGTAGGCGGCGCGGGTCGCGGTGGACCGGGTGAAGTCGTAGGTGAGCTCCAGTCCGGTGCCGGTGTGCCCGTCCTCGGTGGCGGCCAGCGAGCCGCTCGCGCGGGCCTGGCTGAACTTCCAGGCGTCCGCGTCGTCGAAGCCGGAGACCGCCTGGTCGGCGAGGCCGACCGTGACGGCCAGCATCGTGGTGGCGCCGTGGACGGAGGCGGTGACGAGCCCGGCCGTTCCGTCTCCGGCACGGGCGGTGACGGTGAAGGAACCCCGCCCGTCGTCGTGGACGTCGAAGAGCGCGCGGTCGTAGTCGAGGGTGACGTCGCGGGGTTCGACGGGGGCGCTGTCGCCGTGGGCGTCGTAGCCGACGACGCCGAAGGTTCCGGTGGCGCCTTCCCCGGGGAGGCCGAGGCGCTCGGTGGTGGGGCTCACGCGCGTGAGCTCGTCGAGCACGGTGAGCCGGGCCGAGCCCCGGGCCCTGCCGCGCTCGGCGAGGACTTCGGCGGTGCCGCCGCGCCGGGCGGTGAACAGGCCGCGCGCGTCGACGGTGCCGACGCCGGGGGCGGTGGTGCGCCAGTGCGGGGCGCCGGCGGCCGGGCCGTACGTCTCGTCGTACCCGGCGGCGGTCAGGGCGCGGGTGAGGCCGGGGAAGACCCGGTCGGGGTGACCGCCCGCGACGGGGTCGTCCCCCGGGGCGGTGGCCGGGGGCGTGCGGGTCTCCACCCAGTAACCGGTGAGGGTGCCGCTGCCGTCCGGCACGGTGAGGGCGAGGCCGTTGGGGACGGTGCGTTCGCTGCCGTCGGAGGGGCTGTTCTCCACCTGGAGGGCGTCGCTGCCGGGTTCCCGCGCCACCAGGGTGGAGGAGCCTCCGCCGTCCAGGTTGAGCGCGCTCCAGGCCCCGGCCTCGCGCATCATCCGGCCGAGTTCGGTGAGGGTCACCCCACCGCTGTCGGCCTGCCTGCCGTCCACGGTGATGAGGTGCATGGTGCGGCCGTCCCGGGAGAATCCGACCGCGGTGCGGGGTGCGGCGGCGTTGTTGCCCTCGCCGTCGTGGTTCTGCTCGACGCCGTCCACGACGAGCGCTTCGCGCCCGCCGACGGCGGTGCGCGGCAGCGGCCCGTCGTCGGTGCGCGCCCGGTACGTCACCCCGACCGGGTCGCCCGGCCGCAGGGCCGTCAGGAGTTCCGCCCCGGCCTCGCGCCCGACGAGGACGGTGGTGTCCTCGGGGACGGGCCCGCTGCCGGGCGTCGCGGAGACGGAGACCACCCGGCCGCCCCGTACCACGGCCTCGGCGACCGGCCGCGCCGAGGCGTTGACGGTCAGCGCGCGGTCGGCGTCGCCCCAGGCGGAGGTGTACGCGCCGACGGATCCGGCGGGGACGTCGGCCGCGTTGTAGGCGCCGAGCGGGTGGTCGCCGGAGGGCAGGGTGAGCGTGCCCTCGAAGTACAGGTCCAGGACCCGCCCCGCGGCCCCGGGGCCGATGCCGGCCGCGTGGGAGGAGCCGGTGGCCGGTGAGTGGTCGAGGGCCCCGTCCCGGACACCGGGTCCCACCGGCGCGCCGGTCTCGTTGATGTCGAAGAAGTCGGCGTTGACGGCGGCGACGGTGCGGCGGCCCGCTCCCGCGTCGTGGCCCGCCGCGAGCTCGGAGACCGTACGCCGGTCGCTCACCTTCCCGCTGGAGAGGTAGTCGGCGCGGACGTCCTCGCCGAGGTCCACGGTGAGCGCGTCCACACGGAGCCACGTGGCGGCTTCGAGCCGGTCGTACGAGGTGAGGCCGACGCCGGGCGCGACGGGCCGGGAGGTGCGGGCGGTCTCGATGCCGTGCTCGTCGACGACGGGGGCGGCGGGGGCGCCGGCGGCGGAGCGCCCGGCGCCCGCAGGGGCGCTCGCACCGGGTGGGGCCACCGGTCTCAGGACCTCGGCGGCGCTGCGCGGGTGGGGGTCGGGTGTCGTGTCGGCCGCGGCGGGGGCGACGGCCCCCACCACGGCCCCGCAGACGGAGGCGAACAGCACGAGCGCCCGCGCGGAGCGGACGGCGGGCCCTGGACGTCGACGCACAAGTCCTCCTGCTGAGAGGCGGGTTGGACGGTTCATCAGCGCTTGTGGCGGACAGCATGCCGGGAGGTGCACGAGCGGCGCCAGGGGGCGGAAGTGACGGCGGGGACAACAGCGTACGGCCGGGGCGCGTCGGCCCCGGGCCCACGACGCGGCGTCGTGGCCGGTCGTGCGGGCGGCGCGACCGGCCGGTTTCCGGGCCGCCCGGTCTGCCCGAACCGGTGGCGACGGTGGCGCGGTGTACGGAGAATTGACGACATGTCGATGAGCAAGCGCAGTGCGGGGGTCCTTCTCTACCGGACCGGGACGGATACGGACGACAGCGGGGTCGAGGTGCTGCTCGGGCACATGGGAGGTCCGTTCTGGGCGGGGCGGGAGGACGCCGCGTGGTCGATCCCCAAGGGCGAGTACGAGCCGGGCGAGGCGGCCGAGACGGCGGCCCGCCGGGAGTTCGAGGAGGAGGTGGGCCTGCCGGTGCCGGACGGGTTCTGGGTGCCGCTCGGGCAGTCCCGGCAGGCGAGCGGCAAGACGGTGATCATCTGGGCGGTGGAGGGTGAGGTGGACACCGCGGAGGCGGTGTACGGCACCTTCGCCATGGAGTGGCCGAGGGGTTCCGGGGTGATCCAGGAGTTTCCCGAGATCGACCGGGTCGCCTGGTGCACCCCGGCGCAGGCGGCCTCCCGGCTGGTGACGGGCCAGCGGGTCTTCGTGGAGCGGCTGCTGGCCCATCTGGAGGCGTGAGTCCGTCCGGGGCGGGCCTGGGCGGGCGCCCGGCCCTATGCCCCGTCCGCCGCCCGGCAGGCCCCCACGGGACGTCCGTCACGCAGCTCCAGCACGTCCCCGGTGAAACGGCGGCGGAAAGCCCGGTCGTGGGAGACCACGACGACCGCGCCCTCGTACGCGGCGAGCGCGGCTTCCAGCTCCTCGACCAGGTCGAGGGCGAGGTGGTTGGTCGGTTCGTCCAGGACGAGCACGTCGGCGGGGCGGGTCACCAGCCGGGCGAGGGCGAGTCTGCGCTGCTGGCCGACGGAGAGGTCGCACACCGCGACACCGAAGTCCTCGGCGCGGAACAGTCCGAGGGCGAGCAGGTCCCCGGCGTACTCCTCGGCCGGGCCCGGACGGCCGGCCGCGTAGGTGGCGAGGAGCGAGCGGCGGGTCAGCCTGGCCGGGAGCTCCTGGGGGAGATAGCCGACGCGTCCGCGTCGGGCGACCGTCCCGGAATCGGGGGCGAGGTCGCCCGCGACCACCCTGAGCAGGGTGGTCTTGCCCGCGCCGTTCGGGCCGGTGACCAGGAGACGCTGCCCGGGCAGCACGTCGAGGGCGGGCAGGCGCAGCCGCTCCCCCACCGAGACGGACTCCAGCGCGAGCAGGGGTGCCGGGGCGCCGACGGCATCGGCGGATTCGGCAGAGCCGATGGTTCCGGCAGCACCGGTGGTTCCGGTCGCGAGGGTGAGCCCGGCGGTGAAGCGCAGGGGCTTGGGCGGCGGGGGCACGGGGGCGGCCCGCAGGGCGTCCCGGCGTGTCCGCGCGGCCCTGACCCGGCCGGAGAGTTTGGCGTCGTGCGAGCGGCGGTGCTTGCCGAAGCCCTCCCCCGGGTCCTTGCCGGTGGACCGGAGCCGCCGCCCGGCGGCTTCCACCAGCTCTTCGGTGCGGGCGAGTTCGGTGAGCCATTCCTGGTGTTGCTGCGCCCATCGGCGCCGCGCCGCGGCCTTCGCCGTCCGGTAGCCCTCCCAGCCGTCGCCGTGGCGGGTGACGGTGCGCAGGTCGCGGTCCGTCTCCAGGATGACGGTGGTGGTGGCCTCCAGGAACGCGCGGTCGTGGGTGACCACCACGAGGGTGCCCCGGTGGGCGCGCAGGTGATCCTCCAGCCAGCGCACGGCCGGCACGTCGAGGTGGTTGGTCGGCTCGTCGAGCAGAAGCGCCTCCGGCGCGGCGGCCAGCACGCAGGCGAGGGCCAGCCGGGACTGTTCGCCGCCGGAGAGGGTGGCCAGGGGACGGTCGCGGGGCAGGTGCGCGAGTCCGAGACCGTGCAGCGCCGCGTCGGTGCGGGCGTCGGCCTCGTACCCGCCACGGTCCTGATATGCCGTCAGCAGCTCTCCGTAGAGGTTGAGTTCGGCTTCCGTGGGGGCGGGTCCCGAGAGCCGGGCCTCGGCTTCGCGCATCCGGCGTTCCAGGTCGCGGAGTTCGGCGAGGGCCGTGTCGACGGCATCCTGCACGGTCCGCTGCGGGGCGAGGGCGAGGGTCTGGGCGAGGTGGCCGACGCCGTCGGGGAACCGGGTGACGGCCTCTCCGGCGTCCGGGGTCTCGGCGCCGGACATGAGCCGGAGCAGGGTCGATTTGCCGGAGCCGTTCTCACCGATGACGGCGACGTGTTCGCCGGACCCGACGGTGAGGGAGACGCCCGCCAGGACGGTCCTGTCGCCGTAGGCCAGTGTGACGTCCTGGAGGGTGATCCGGGTGCGGTCGCGCGATGCGGACATGGGTGTCGTTCCTGATGCTTTCGCTGAGGGAGGGCCCCGGTGCCGCGTCGGTGACGGGCGTGCGTCGGGGTGTGGTTTCCGGTCGGCTGAGGTACCCGGGCAGCGCGCGCGGCGGCGCGGGGCTGCGGCGGTACTCGCCGGAGCGGATCAGCGGAAGCGGTGGTGCGAACCCATGGTGCGAGTGTAGAGGAACGGCCGGACGGGCGTCCCCGGAATACGGCGTGCTGCCGCGTTCACCGGCGCCCCGGGACCGTGGCCCGGGAGCGTCTTCCGCACTGCCTGGAGGCGGACGGGCAGTGTGGAGACCGTCTCTCCGAAGCGTGCGACACGCCTCAGAGACGGATGACGGCCCGGCCGCCGTCCAGGTCGACGGTCGAACGGTGGGGCGGAGCGCCGTCCTCTTCGTCGTCGCGCATCAGCAGGGCGCTGGTGCGTTCCTTGAGCTCGCTCTGCTTGCCGGGCGAGAAGGTGGCGTGCAGTTGCTCGAACCCGGTCGCGGAGACCTGGCCCTGCCGGGCGCCGTTCCGCCAGGGCAGGACACCGGCGCGGGAGCCGCGCAGCATGAGCTGGTCGACGAAGGCGAGCACGGTCAGACCGACCACCAGCGTGGGGAGTGTGAGCAGCGCGGCGAATCCCATGGCCACAGTATGACCGCGTGGACGGCCGATCGGGCATCCCTCCGTGGGCGTTCCGGGGCACGGACGCGGGCGGGTGCTCCTGCCGGCATGCCGACGCGGGCCGTCGCCGTGGTCCGGCGGCCCGCGTCGCATCGGGTGGCTCCGTACGCGTGACTGTCGGCACAGCGCGTGCCGTTGGCGTACGGACCACGAAGGGGCCGGGTCCCGCCCTCCCGGGGGGAGGACGGGCGGGACCCGGGGTATGTGTCAGCCGTTGGGCAGGATGACGGCCCGGCCGTTGATCTTGCCGTCGTGCAGGCGCTCGTAGGCGAGCGGCGCCTCGTCGATCGAGAACGTCTCGACGTGGACGTCGACGGCACCGGCGTGCGCCAGCTCGATGACCTCGGCGAGCTCCTTGCGGGAGCCCCAGTACGGCGCGGTGACCGAGGTGGCGAACGGAAGCACCCCGAAGCCGACGGGCAGGAGGCCGCCGCCGATGCCGACGATGGTGACGTCGCTGTCGACGGAGGCGACCGCACCGGCGGTCTTCACGGTCGCGTCGACGCCGACGAAGTCCAGCACGACCTTGGCGCCGACGCCGCCGGTGAGCTCGCGGACCTTGGCGGCGGCATTCTCGTCGGACAGGACGGTCTCGTGGGCGCCGACCTTGCGGGCCAGCTCCAGCTTCTCCTCGGTGACGTCGAGGGCGACGACCTTGACGGCGGTCATCGCGCGCAGCAGCTGGATGGCGACGTGGCCGAGGCCGCCGGTGCCGATGACGACGGCCGTGGCACCGGGCGTCAGCTTCGGCAGCGAGCGCTTGATCGCGTGGTAGGGCGTGAGACCGGCGTCGGTCAGGGAGACGGTCTTGACCGGGTCGAGGTCGCCGATCTGCACCAGGTGGCGGGCGTTGTCGACGATCATGTACTCGGCCATGGCACCGGGGTTGCCGAGTCCGGGCGGCATGATGCCGAGCTCGTCGGCGCGCAGGCAGTAGTTCTCCCGGCCCTCGGCGCAGTTCACGCAGGTGCCGCAGCCCCAGGGGCCGTAGACGGCGACGTTGTCCCCGACGGAGACGCCCTCGGCGCCGTCGCCCAGCTCCACCACGGTGCCGACGCCCTCGTGGCCGAGGGTGAGCGGCAGCGGGTAGGTGAGCTGCTCGGCGGACCAGCTCATCACGGCGATGTCGGAGTGGCAGACACCGGCCGCGGTGACCTTCAGCAGGATCTGGCCCGGTCCGGGCACGGGCTTCGGGATCTCGACGACCTCGGGTGCCGCGCCGACGGTGCGGTACTGAACTGCCTTCATGGTTCTTCCTCTGTTCTGTACCGGGCCCGCCGCCGGTTCCGGCCGGGTTCCGGCCGGTCCGCCGGTGGCGTGCCCCTCTTGTTCTGTGCCCCCGTCGCCCCTGGGTGTGTCCAGGGAGGGTGGTCAGGAGGCGGAGTAGCCGCCGTCGACCAGGTGGTAGCTGCCGTGGACGAAGGAAGCGCGGTCGGAGAGCAGGAAAGCGGCGAGCTCGGCGACCTCCTCCGAGGTGCCGAGGCGGCCCGCGGGGTGGAGCGAGATCAGGTGGTCGCGCGCCGGACCGTCGGTGTTGCGGAGCAGCGGGGTGTCGATGAAGCCGGGGCCCACCGCGTTGACGCGGATGTTCTGCGCCGCGTACTCCAGGGCCGCCGTCTTGGTCAGGCCGACGACACCGTGCTTGGCGGCGACGTACGCCGGGGACTGGGCGAAGCCGTTGGTGCCGAGGATGGAGGAGATGTTGACGATGGCACCGCCGCCGGCCTTGAGGAGCTCGGGGATCTCGTAGCGCATCGAGTGGAAGACGCCGCTGAGGTTGGTGGCGACGACGCGGTTCCAGTCCTCGACGGCGTACTCGCCGGTGGGGGCCGCGGGGCCGCCGATGCCCGCGTTGTTCACCGCGAGGTGCAGGGCGCCGAAGGTGTCGACGGCGAACCGGACGCCGGCTTCGACGGAGGCGGGGTCGGTGACGTCCAGGCGGACGGCGGCGGCGCGGGCGCCGGTGGCCGTCAGCTCGGCGACGGCCTTGCGGGCGCTCTCCTCGTCGTAGTCGGCGACGACGACCGCCGCGCCACCGGCCGCGAGGCGCCGCGACAGGGCCAGGCCTATGCCGGAGGCGCCGCCGGTGACCAGCGCGACCTTGCCGGTGAACTCCGTCGCGTAGGAGGTGGTGAGGTCAGTGCTCATGATGAGGTGCTTCTTTCTGTGGTGCTGCGGTGCGCCGGTCGGTGAGGGCCGGGATGAGAAGGTCCGCGGAGAGGGCGTCGAACGCCTGGACCACGAGTGCGGGCAGGACGTCGGGGAGACCGCTGCGGACCCAGGCGGCCTGCGCCGCCAGCAGGGCTCCGGCCCCGGCGGCGACCGTCACCGCGGGACGGATGTCCTCGCGGCGGTCCACGCCGAGCCGGTCCGCGAGGATGGCGACCGACTCCTCCTGGGCGTCCACCCTGATGTGGTGGTACGCCGCGTAGAGAGTCGGCTCCTCCTCGGCCAGGACCAGCAGCTCGAAGATCCGGGGGCGCAGGTGCCAGGGCCCGGCCTCGGTGTCGTCGAGCCAGTCGAGTACGGCACGGCGGTACGCGGTGAGCGGGGGCTCGGTGGCGGGGCGGGCGCGCAGGGCGTCGTTGATGCGGTCGCCGTCGCCGCGTACGGCGTCGAGGACCGCGTCCTCCTTGCTCCGGAAGTACCGGCTGAAGGTGCGCCGGTCGACGTCGGCCGCTTCCGCGATCTCCTCGACCGTCACGTGGCGCAGACCCCGGTCGAGTACGAGCTCGAACGCGGCCCGGGCCAGCGTGTCCCGGGTCCGGCGGGCCTTTCGGCCCCGCCTCTCCGGTTCCCTCTGTTCCGTGCTCATGTCTGCACCGTACACCCAAAAATGTCGCAGCGGGACAAATGTCGTGGTGGGACTTTTCGTGAAGACGGCGGAGCGCCGGGAGGAGCGCGCGGGCGGGAGAAGCGGCGGGGCGCGCGGCGGTACGGGGGCGCGAGAACGGGCGGTGCGCGGGAGAGAGGTGGCGGCGTCCGGGGAGGGGCGCGCAGCGGGCCGGAGGGCCGGGACGGACACCGGTCGGCCGGGCCGCCGGGGCCTGTCGGATAATCCGTCCCATGGCACGCATCACCCTCACCCTGGCCGACCGGCTCCCCACCGCGGACGAACACCGGAAGATCGCGGAAGCGGTCGGCTGGTCCCACGCCTTCGCCTGGGAGTTCCTGCCCGCCTCCCTCGCCGGCTCCACGGCCGGTGTCGTCGCGCTGGACGGCGAGGAGGTGGTCGGCATGGGACGCCTGGTCGGAGACGGCGTCTCCTACTTCTACGTACAGGACCTGGCCGTACTCCCCTCCCATCAGGGCGAGGGGATCGGGACGCTGCTGCTGCGCCGGCTCCTGGACCACGTGCGGGACACCGCACCGGCACCCGCCTTCGTCGGGCTCTTCTCCACCGGGGAGGGCGCGGCGCTCTACGCGCGCGAGGGGTTCACGCCCGGCGACATGACCGGCATGTTCCGCCTGGTCACCCCGGCCCCCTGAGCCCTGGCCCCCGCGCGGAAGGCGCGTGAGAGAAGAGAGCGCGTGAAAGAAGAAGGGGCGGTGGCGAGCGGGGGGGCGGCCGCCCCCCCCCAGAAACCCCCCCCCCAACCCCCCAAACCCCCCCCCCCCCCCC
>NZ_JBHWYX010000071.1:0-26169 GCF_042728795.1 Streptomyces sp. NPDC060184 | reverse complement strand
GGCCCGGCGTCCCCCAGGGGGCGCCGGGCACCCGCGCGTCCGTGTGCGACGCGTGTTCCCGCCCTGTTCGAGGGGGTCCCGTGGGACGAGCGGCGCTCTCGGGGTAGGAGCATCCAGCGCGGGGCCGCGGCGGGCGCGCCACACCCGGTGGTACCCCGGGCGTGAGAAGGAACGCACTGCCCGATGCTGCGGCCACGGGCCGGAACATTAGACTCGTCGGAATCGACACGCTCGACCAGCTCACACGCAAGGAGGCACGGGTGGACCTGCTGACCCGCATCGAGGGACCGCGCGACCTGGACCGGCTCAGCCTCGACCAGCTGGAACAGCTCGCCGGGGAGATCCGTACGTTCCTGGTCGACGCCGTGTCCAAGACCGGTGGGCACCTGGGCCCCAACCTGGGCGTGGTCGAGCTGACCATCGCCCTCCACCGGGTCTTCGAGTCGCCCCGCGACAAGGTCCTCTTCGACACCGGCCACCAGAGTTACGTGCACAAGCTCCTCACGGGCCGCCAGGACTTCTCCCGGCTCAAGAGCAAGGGCGGCCTGTCGGGGTACCCCTCGCGCGCCGAGTCCGAGCACGACGTCATCGAGAACTCGCACGCCTCCACCGTCCTCGGCTGGGCCGACGGCCTCGCCAAGGCCAACGAGGTGCTGCGCAAGGACGACCACGTCGTCGCCGTCATCGGTGACGGAGCCCTCACCGGCGGCATGGCCTGGGAGGCGCTCAACAACATCGCCGCCGCCAAGGACCGCCCGCTCGTCATCGTCGTCAACGACAACGAGCGCTCCTACGCGCCCACCATCGGCGGCCTCGCCAACCACCTCGCCACCCTGCGCACCACCGACGGGTACGAGCGCTTCCTCGCCCGCGGCAAGGACCTCCTGGAGCGCACCCCCGTCGTCGGCCGGCCGCTCTACGAGACGCTGCACGGCGCGAAGAAGGGCCTCAAGGACTTCATCGCCCCGCAGGGCATGTTCGAGGACCTGGGCCTGAAGTACGTCGGCCCCATCGACGGCCACGACATCGAGGCACTGGAGTCCGCGCTGCTGCGCGCCAAGCGCTTCGGCGGACCGGTCATCGTCCACTGCATCACCGAGAAGGGCCGCGGCTACACCCCCGCCCTCCAGGACGAGGCCGACCGCTTCCACGCCGTCGGCAAGATCCACCCCGACACCGGGCTGCCCATCTCCACCTCCGGCCTCGACTGGACCTCCGTCTTCGGCGAGGAGATGGTCAAGCTCGGCCGGGAGCGCGAGGACATCGTCGCGATCACCGCCGCCATGCTCCAGCCGGTCGGCCTCGGCAAGTTCGAGGAAGCCTTCCCCGACCGGATCTACGACGTCGGCATCGCCGAGCAGCACGGCGCGGTCTCCGCCGCCGGCCTCGCCACCGGCGGACTGCACCCCGTCTTCGCGGTGTACGCCACCTTCCTCAACCGCGCCTTCGACCAGGTCCTGATGGACGTCGCCCTGCACAAGTGCGGCGTCACCTTCGTCCTGGACCGCGCCGGCGTCACCGGCACCGACGGCGCCTCGCACAACGGCATGTGGGACATGTCGATCCTCCAGTGCGTGCCGGGGCTGCGGATCGCCGCTCCGCGCGACGCCGACCAGGTCCGCGCCCAGCTGCGCGAGGCCGTCGACGTCGACGACGCGCCCACCGTGGTCCGCTTCTCCAAGGGCGCGGTCGGCCCGGCCGTCAAGGCGGTCGGCACCGTCGGCGGCATGGACCTGCTGCGCGTCCCCGACACCGACCGGCCCGACGTGCTGCTGGTCTCCGTCGGCGCGCTCGCCCCCATGTGCCTGGAGATCGCCGACCTGCTCGACGCGCAGGGCATCTCCACCACCGTGGTCGACCCCCGCTGGGTCAAGCCGGTCGACGAGGCCATGGCCCCGCTCGCCGACCGCCACCGGGTCGTCGTCACCGTCGAGGACAACAGCCGCGTCGGAGGTGTCGGCTCCGCCGTCGCCCAGGCGCTCCGCGACGCGGGCGTCGACCTGCCGCTGCGCGACTTCGGCATCCCGCCGGTCTTCCTCGACCACGCCTCGCGCAACGAGGTCATGGCCGAGATCGGCCTCACCGCCCCGGACATCGCCCGCCAGGTCACCGGGCTCGTAGCCAAGCTCGACGGCCGCTACGAGACCCGCGACGCGGAGCCCGCCCGCGACTGACCCCCGCGCCCGCGGCCGGTCCCACGACGCGCCCCTCGCGACCGGCCCCGACGCCGGTCGCGACCCGCGCCGGAGGCAGTCCGGCGCACCCCGCGTACCGCCGAATGGGCCGGTGCCGCTTCCCTGTACGGGTGGTGGCACCGGCCCGTTCGCGCGACATGCCCCGCAAGGCGCTTCGAGTCCCGGGCACCTCCCCATGATGGCGCCCACGACGAGTGCGCGGAGGTACGCAGGTGAGCGTGGAGCAGGGGACACCCCCCGGCCGGGACGGTCTGTTCCGGACCAAGACGATCGAGCAGTCCCTGCGGGACACCGAGGAGCCCGAGCACGCGCTCAAGAAGTCGCTCTCCGCCCTCGACCTCACGGTCTTCGGCGTCGGAGTCGTCATCGGCACCGGCATCTTCGTCCTCACCGGCAAGGTCGCCAAGGAGACCGCGGGCCCCGCGACCGCCATCGCCTTCGCGGTCGCCGGAGTCGTCTGCGCGCTGGCCGCCCTCTGTTACGCCGAGTTCGCCTCCACGGTCCCCGTCGCGGGCTCCGCGTACACCTTCTCCTACGCCTCGCTCGGCGAGGTGGTCGCGTGGATCATCGGCTGGGACCTGGTGCTGGAGTTCGCGCTCGGCACGGCGGTGGTGGCCGTCGGCTGGTCCGGGTACGTACGTTCCCTGATGGACAACGCGGGCTGGTCGCTGCCCGACGCCCTCTCCGGCACCGACGTGGCGTCCGGCTTCGGGTTCGACCTCCTGGCGTTCCTCCTCGTGCTGGTCCTCACCGCCGTCCTGGTGCTCGGCATGAAGCTCTCGGCGCGGGTCACCACCGTGGTCGTCGCCATCAAGGTGGCCGTCGTCCTGATCGTCATCGTCGCCGGGCTCTTCTTCGTCGACGCGGACAACTACTCGCCCTTCATCCCGGAGGCCCAGCCCCAGCCGTCCGGCACCGGCCTCGACTCCCCGTTGATCCAGGCGCTGTTCGGCTACGCGCCCACCAACTTCGGCGTGATGGGCATCTTCACCGCCGCCTCCATCGTCTTCTTCGCCTTCATCGGCTTCGACGTGGTCGCGACGGCCGCAGAGGAGACCCGGCACCCGCAGCGGGACATGCCCCGGGGCATCCTCGGGTCGCTCCTCATCTGCACGGTGCTCTACGTCGCCGTCTCCATCGTGGTCACCGGCATGCAGCACTACACCGAACTGTCCGTCAGCGCCCCGCTGGCGGACGCCTTCAAGGCGGTCGGCCACCCCTTCTACGCGGGCGTCATCAGCTTCGGCGCCGCCGTCGGGCTCACCGTCGTCTGCATGATCCTGCTGCTGGGCCAGTCCCGCGTCTTCTTCGCGATGAGCCGGGACGGGCTGCTGCCCCGGTTCTTCTCCGTGACCCACCCGAAGTACGGCACCCCGTACCGTCCGACGATTCTGCTCGGCGTCGTCATCGCGGTCGTCGCCGGATTCACCAGCATCGACGAGCTGGCGACCCTGGTGAACATCGGGACGCTCTTCGCGTTCGTGGTGGTCGCCCTCGGCGTGATCGTGCTGCGCCGCACCCGCCCCGACCTGCCCCGCGCCTTCCGTACCCCCTGGGTGCCGCTGCTCCCGGTCCTCTCGGTGGCCGCCTCCGTCTGGCTGATGCTCAACCTGCCGGTGGAGACCTGGCTCCGGTTCGCGATCTGGATGGCGCTGGGCGTGGTCATCTACTTCGTGTACGGGCGCAAGCACAGCCGACTGGCCGCCGGCGCGAAGTGACCCGCGGGCCGACGCGGGAGGACTGACGCGGGAGGGGCGTGCGACCGTCGAGGCCGCACGCCCCTCTTCGTTCCTGCAGGTCGGTGAGGGGCTGTCAGCCGCCGGTCGCCGGGGACTTCTTGGCCGACTCCGGGATGGTGGCGTCCGTGCGGATCGCCTTCCACAGGTCGTCGGACTGCGGGTGCGCGGCCACCACCCGGTTCGGGTCCACCTTGTCGTACGCCACCGGCAGCATGATCGTCTCCATGGCCGACGGGTCGACGCCGTTCATCGAACGGGCGAACTCCGCCAGCGAGGTCAGTGAGGCGAGACTGGAGTCGGTGGTCAGCGACTCGGTGGCGGCGCTGGCGATCTTGTACGACTTGGTGGGGCTGCCCAGCAGGTCCTGCTTCTTGACCTCCTTCAGCAGCGCGAAGAGGAACTGCTGCTGGAGGCCGATCCGGCCGAGGTCGCTCCCGTCCCCGATGCCGTGACGGGTCCGGACGAAGGCGAGGGACTGGGTGCCGTCGAGCTTGTGCGTACCGGCGGTGAGGTCCAGGCCGGACGAACTGTCCTTGATGGGCTCGTCGACCGTGACGGTGACACCGCCTATGGCGTCGACGAGACCCTTGAAACCGGCGAAGTTGATCTCCAGATAGTGGTCGATCCGCACGCCGGACATCTTCTCGACGGTCTTGACCACGCAGGCCGGACCCACCTGCGAGTAGACCGAGTTGAACATGACGCGCTCGGCGGACTTCATCGTGGAGCCGTCGCTCTTGACGCACTCGGGCCGGGTCACCAGGGTGTCGCGGGGTATCGAGACCGCGACGGCCTGGGTGCGGCCCTCGGGTATGTGCACCACCATCGCCGTGTCGGACCGCGCGCCGCTCACGCTGCCGCCGCCCCCGAGCTCCTTGTTCTCCGCCCCGGCCCGCGAGTCCGACCCGAGGACGAGGAGGTTCTGCCCGGACGTCGGCAGCTTCTCCGGCCGCTCCTTCTCGTCGAGCTTGGAGTCGATGTCGACGGCCGTGATGTTGTTGTCGAGGTCGCGGTACATCCAGTAGGCCGTGCCGCCTGCCGCGATCAGCAGGACGAGGACGATGCCGAGCGTGATCTTGAGGCCCCTGCGGCGCTTGCGCTCCTTCCGGCGGCCCCGGCCTCCCCCGTGCGATGCCGGAGGGCCGTTGTGCGGATCAGGTGTGCTCTCGTCGTGGCTCATCGTGCCGGGTCCTCAAATCTCGTCGCCCGTCGCGGGCAGGGAAGTGCGCGGGACTCGGGTGGGGGGTGAACCGGTCCGTGTAAGTCGACTGACCGAGCACTATAGAACAGATGAGCGCTTGAACAGGTGGGTGAGGTGAATATTGGGGTGGATGATGCGTAGGTTTGGTGTCGAACTATTATTCGCGCATGACTTGGTTGATTACGGGCGGAGCGGGATTCATCGGGTCCCACGTCGTGCGTGCGATGCTGGCGGCCGGTGAGAGGGTCGCCGTGCTCGACGACCTCTCGACGGGAGACCCCTCCAGGATTCCCGAAGGCGTCCCCTTCGTGAAGGGGTCCACCCTCGACGGCGCCTGCCTGAGGCGCACCCTGCGCGAACTCTCGGTGGCGGGCGTGGTGCACCTCGCGGCGAAGAAGCAGGTGGCCGAGTCCGTCGCCCGACCCCTGCACTACTACCGCGAGAACGTGCACGGGTTGCAGACCCTGCTGGAAGCGTGCGCGGAGAGCGGTGTCGAGGCGTTCGTCTTCTCCTCGTCCGCGGCCGTCTACGGCATGCCCGACGTCGACCTGGTCACCGAGGACACGCCCTGCGCCCCGATCAATCCCTACGGCGAGACGAAACTCGCCGGAGAGTGGATGGTCCGCGCCGCGGGAAAGGCCCACGCGATGGCCACCGCCTCACTGCGCTACTTCAACGTGGCGGGGGCGGCGACACCGGAGCTCGCCGACGCGGGCGTCTTCAACCTCGTTCCCATGGTCTTCGAGAAGATCAGCCGCGGCGAGGCCCCGGTGATCTTCGGCGAGGACTACGCCACCCCGGACGGCACCTGCGTGCGGGACTTCATCCACGTCGAGGACATCGCGTCGGCGCACCTCGCCGCGGCGCGGCACCTGCTCGCCCGGGGACCCGGTACCGACCTCGTCCTCAACATCGGCCGCGGCGAAGGCGTCTCGGTGCGCCGCATGATCGGCCTCATCGGCGAGGTGACCGGATACGGGGCCGAGTGCGCGCCCGCCGGCGCCCCGCGCAGGCCGGGCGACCCGGCGCGGGTGGTGGCGTCGGCCGCACGGATCCGGGACGAGCTCGACTGGTCCGCCCGGCGCGACCTCCGGGAGATGGTGACGTCCGCCTGGGACGGATGGTGCCTCCGGCACCCGGGCGCCCGCCGCTGAACCGGCCGCGCCGCCCCTCGCACGCACAGCCTCCCCTCCGCAGTCCACGCCCTGATTCCCGCGCCCTCGTCCTTCGAGGGCCCCACGCCCCTGGAGGGTGACGGCCCACCATGAACGGTGTCTCGCCCGACGGAGCCGGCCGGACCGGAGCCGCTCCCGCCTCCCCCGGAACGGGGGGCACGGCCCCCGAGGGGTCCTGGCTCCTGACGGGCCACGACGGCAGGCTGACCTTCTACGTGCACGTCGACGGCGCCGTCCTGCGCTGGACGGAGGAGTCTCCCGGCTCGCGGTCCTGGGCCGGGCCGGTCACTCTTCCCGCCAAGGGCGTCACCGGGCTCTCCGTGGTCCGGGGGCCGAACGGCTACGCCCACTTCCTCGGCCGCCGGTCGCGTCCGCGCACCGACGACTGGACCGACGTGGACATCGTGCACGCGACCCAGTACCAGACCGGTCGTCCGCTGACGGTGTGGCATTCCCTCGGGAACCCCTTCAAGGACCGGGCCCGGGCCGTCGAGGCCGGTGACCCCGTGGGGGCCGTGGCCGCGGACGGTGCCCTCCACGTCTGCGTCCCCACCGGACAGGGCTCGCTCGCGCTGCGCTGTGAGGACGGCCGGGGCCGGTGGGAGGCGTGGGGCGAGCTGACCGGCACGGGCGTCACGGACCAGCCGGTTCTCGCGGCCGGCGCGGCAGGCCTGGTGGAGGTGCTCGTCCCCGCGCGCACGGGTGCCTCGCACTTCTGCCGGCAGAAGCCGGGCGGTCCGCTGACCTTGGGGTACGAGGTCGGTGCGATCCCGCTGCCCGGGTCCGTGAGCGCGCTGGAGACGTCGCCCGGACGACTGACGTACTACTTGACCGACATGCGCGACTTTGGCGTGACGGCCGTCCGCGCGGGACACCGGCCGGTACCCCTGGGCGGCGAGCCGGGGGACGGGCGGATCAGCGCGGTGCGCACCGCGCTGGACGGGATCGACTGCACGGTGCTCGCCTTCCGGGGTCTGACCGGCACCGTACGGCTCGGCGTCTGCGCGACGGAGGGGGAGCGCGACGGCGTGTGGTGGACGGACACCGGCAAGAGGTGCGCCGGTGATCCCGCGCTCGTCCTCGACGGGCGCGGAGCGCTGGCCGTCGCCGTGGTCGGTACCGACGGACGCCCTGCCGTGGCCCGGCAGGAGGACGGTCAGGGGCTGTCCCTGAGCGACTGGCACCGGATATGAGCCCCGTGGTGCAGGGCGCCCCCGGAAAGGACGGACGACGTGGCCCGCAGGGCGAGTGACGGTGCGGCAGCGAGGCCCGACGCTTCCGGGGCCGTGCGCGACGAAATCCGGGAGGTGACGATCGTCGCGGGAGGCCCGGTCGACGCGGCCCGCCTGGTCTCGTCCGAGGAACCCGGGACGGCGATTCGGGTGCTGTGCGCCGAAGAAGGGAGCAAGGACGAGCGGGCCGCCCTGGAGGGCGCGCTCGCCGAGGCGTCCCGACGCGGGTGCGCGGTGCGCGGCGGCCCGGTGTACGCCGGTGGGGCGGGCGGCTCCGGGGCGCCGCTCCTGCGGGAACTGCGCGGACTGCGCCCCCGGTGGGTCCGGATCGCCGACCCCGACCCGACGCGCGTGGACTTCGACGCGGACGCCGGGGTGCCCGTACACGCGGAGCCCCGCCGGGGCGCCGCCGCCCTGGCGGCGCTGGCCGCGGTGCGCGCGCTCCAACTGGAGTCGGGGGTGCCGGTCTTCGTGGAGTGCCGCAGGGACGCGGACGAGGACCTGGGTGCTGCCGCGGGGGCGCGCTATCCGCGTACGGCGAAGTGGCTCACGGAGGGCTTCGACGGTCGGCTGACCGCGTTCCTGCCGTCCGCCGCCGGGGTCGTGAGGTGGACCCAGGCGGAGCCGGGCGGCACCGGGTGGCTGGGGCCGGAACTGCTGCCGGGACCCCGCCTGATGCCCGGGCTGTCGGTGGTGCGGGACCCCTGTGGGTTCGTGCACCTGTTCGCTCTGCGCCGGAGTGCGCGTGCCGACGGCGGCGACGACGTGGAGATCGTGCACGCCGTGCAGTACCGCACCGGGCGTGCGCTCACCCCGTGGCGGTCGCTGGGCACACCCAACCCCGGAGACCGGTACAAGAGCAGGGAGGGCGGCTTCCCGGCGGCCGGTTTCGACCGTGCCGGCGGCCTCTTCGTGTTCGCCCGGAACTTCGGCCACAGCGTGAGCTTCCGTCATCAGTCGCCCGACGGGACGTGGACGGGGTGGTACCACCTCAGCGGTCTGCGGGTGGCCGACGAACTGGTGGCCGTCACCACGGCGCACGGGGACGTGGAGCTGTTGGCCCGCACCCGTGACACCGGGGCGGTGGTGCGCTGGCACCGTACCGGGGCCGAAGGCGCGTGGACCGAGGACCGCGGCGTTCCGTTCACGCCCGTGCCGGGGTCGATGGCGGCGGGGGCGGAACCCGGCACCGTCCTGTTCCGCGACGCGTCGACCCGCGAGCCCGCCGTCTGGTGGCCGGGGGCCGCCGCCCCGCTGCTCCTCGGGGGCGGCGGCGGCGACGGGCCGCCGACGGCTGTCCGGGGGGTGGACGTGGACGGCTGGACCTGCACGGTGCTCGTCGGGTCGGGTCCCGACGGGCGGCGCCTCGTCGGCGGCTACGTGGAGGGGCGCCCGGACACGGGCGTCTGGTGGAGCGGGGCGGGTACCACCGCGGCCTTCTCGCCGACCGCGGTCCGCGCGCGGAACGGAGCGCTCACCCTGGCGGCGCTCACCGCCGACGGGCGACTGGCGGTCGCTCACCGCACGTCACGGTCGAACGGTCTGGAGTTTGGTTCCGGGTACACAGTGTGACCGGCTTTGATCGCCTATACCGCACTGAAGATCAAAAAGACGGCCACACCGGTTCACATCAGATGAGTATTTGATAAAGTCCGGAGATCTTTCATGTGAATATCCGGGGGAGACCTGGTGAACATGGAGGCGCCTCGTTGTCTGCCCATGCATGGCCGAGGGCTGTTTGCTGGTTCTCGTGACTGAGGGGTTATGGCCAAGCTGTCCCTGCGTGCCGTCCAGAAGCTGACATGCAAAAAGCGTGACGCGTGGTGGACGGTGGTACTGGTCGACCCCGTGGCGACCCGCATGCTGATCGTGATGGCGCGGTTCCGCTTCATCACCCCCAACCGTGTGACCTGGGCGGCGCTGTTCGTGGGGCTCGGTTCGGCCGGGTTCTTCCTCGAGGGCGACCCGTTGTCGCTCGCCATCGGCGCGGCGCTCTACCACCTCAGCTTCATCTTCGACTGCATCGACGGGAAACTGGCGCGGCTCAAGGGCAACGGCACGGTTTTCGGCGGCTGGCTCGACTACGTCTTCGACCGCATCCGGGTGCTCTTCTGCGCACTGGCCCTGATGGGCGGTCAATACCTGCGGACCGACGACGAGCGCTTTCTCCTCGCCGCGCTGATGGTCGTCTTCCTCGACATGCTCCGCTACGTCGACGCCCTCCAGATCTACAAGATGCGCATGTCGATGCGCGCGAAGATCGAGAAGGTGACGAAGGAGAAGCGGGACGCCGAGCGCGCGGCGGCGGCCGAGGTGTCGGCGGGCCGGGCGGCGGCGGAGCCGGAGGGGCAGCAGATCCAGTTCATGGAGGATCTGCTCCGGGAGAACCCCGAGGCCGAGGCGGAGACGCTCAAGGCGCAGTCCGACGCGGCCCACGTGGTGGACCTGCACGCCCAGTTCCGCCACCGCTTCCCGTGGTACCAGCGGGTGCGCCACGCCATGCTGCGCAGCCGCATCAGGCCGCACCTCATCAGCGGCATCGAGTTCCAGATGTTCATCTTCATCGTCGGACCGCTGATCGGCCGGATCCTGATGACCACGCTGGTGTCCGCGATCCTGCTCGGCGCGTTCGAGCTGATCATCATGTACAAGTTCTGGCTGTCCACCCGGGACTTCACCAAGGTGATGGCCGAGCTGAGTTCGACCCCGACCACGGCGGGCACGATCGCCCCCCAGATGCACCGGGGGCGGCACCGCCGCGGGGTCGAGGAGAAGCTGCGGGACGCGGAGCGGCTGCTGGAGAAGCAGCCGGAGGGCGACCCCGGCTTCCAGCCCTACCCCCAGCCGTACCCGGTCCCGGACGCGGGCGAGCCGTACGCGTACCACGGGGCATGGCCGTCAGCAGAAACGTATCTTCAGCCTGATCGCGGCTACGGCCACCCGGTTCAGGGCGAGCTGCACTACGCCGCCGTCTACGCGCCCCAGCCTGAGCGAGACGGATACCCGGGCGACCGAGAAGGCGATCGATGAGCCACGAACAGGACACCCCCGACGTCTGGGTGACCGTCGTCATCCCCGCCTACAACGCGGCCGCGACGATCGGCAAGGCACTCCAGTCGGCCGTCAACCAGACCTACGAGCTCGTCGAGATCGTCATCGTCGACGACGCCTCCACCGACGACACCCTCGACATCGTCAAGAGCTTCGCGGGCACCAACCCGCGGGTCCGCGTGCTGCGTCGGCCCACCAACAGCGGGGGCGTCGGAGCGCCGCGGAACATGGGCATCGCCCAGGCCGCGGGCGAGTACGTCATGTTCCTCGACGCCGACGACGAACTGCCCCCGCGCGCCTGCGAACTCCTGCTGGCGGGCGCGCTGGAGAGCGGCAGCGACATCACCGCCGGCAAGGCGGTCCGGGTCAACCGGGCCACCGGCGAGACCGAGGGCTGGGCGCCGGAGGTGTACGCCATGCGGCGGACCGTGCCCGGACTCGACGAGTTCCCGCTGATGCTGAACGACCCCATCGCCGCCGCGAAGCTGTACCGCGTCGCGTTCCTGCGCGGCAGCGGTGTCTGGTTCCCGGAGGGCGTGTTCTACGAGGACACGTACTTCTCCACCACGGCGGGCTGCCTCGCCGACGGGATGACCGTCATCACCGATCCCGTGTACCGCTGGATGTGGGAACCCGAGGGCGGCTCGATCACCGGGCGCACCGGCGAACTGCGCAGCATCAGGGACCGCGTCGCCGTGCACCGCGCCACCGACGCGTTCCTCATGGAGCGGGGCCTGTGGTCGCTGAAGGTCCGCAAGGACTCGAAGTTCCTCGCTCACGACCTGCGGCTGTACATGCGGGCGCTCGCGGCGGGGGACCCGGAGTTCCAGCAGGGCTTCGCCGAGATCGCGAGCAACTACCTCCTCTCCATCAGCGAGGAAGCCTTCGAACTCTGCGACCCGATCGACCGGGTGCGCGCCTATCTCCTCATGTACCAGGAGACCGAAGCGGCCCTGACGACGCTGGACTACGCCCAGCGCAGGAGCACGCTCTCCTCCTTCCTCGTCGAGGAGGAGGGGCGCGTCTACTGGTCCGGCGATCATCTGCACCTGCCGGACGCGCGCCGCATGCTCGACGTCACGGAACTCGGCCTGTCCACGGCGAACCTCTCCCAGGTCCCGCTCTTCGCCCAGCTCGACGGCTGGAAGACCGACGGGGCGGAACTGCGCTTCGAGGGCCGGCTCGCCAATCGGTTCGGACGGATCAAGGCCGGCGACGACCTCCGGCTCTCCCTCGCGGTGCGCAACCGGCACTCCAAGAAGGACGTCGTGACGCCGATCGCCCACAACCGGGTGGGCGAACGGTTCATCGACTTCGACGGAGTGGTGGACCTCGCCGCCGCCCTCGGCGAGGAGTTCTCCGAGAGCACCGTCTGGAACGTGTCGGTCGTCGTCGAGTGGAACCGCAGCCGCTCCCGGTCGCCCCTGAACGTGCGTGAGGCGGAGCTCACCGGACTGGCCTTCCACACCCGGGACGAGGAACTGGAGGGGTACCGCACGGTCAGCGGCAACCTGGCCCTGCGGTGCGCCGCGGCGGGACGCCGGACGTTCGAGACCGAGCAGAACGACCCCGACGCACCGTGGATGTGGTGGCGCGGCCAGATGCACCCGCCGATCACCTCCCTCGACTACCCCTTCGAGATGGCGGTCGTCGTCCCCTGCTACAACGTCGCGAAGTACCTCGACGACTGCCTCGGCTCCATCGCCGCGCAGGTGGGGTTCGTCGCGACGCAGGTCATCCTCGTGGACGACGGGGCCACCGACGAGACACCGCGGATCCTCGACCGCTTCGCCCGCCACTACGCCAACGTGACCGTGCTCCACCAGCCGAACGGCGGCCTCGGGAACGCGCGCAACAACGGCCTCGACCTGGTCACCGCGCCCTACGTCACCTTCCTCGACTCCGACGACATCCTCGGCGAGGACGCCCTCTCGAAGCTGCTGACGGCGGCGTGGCGCAACGGTTCGGAGGTCGTGGTCGGTGACCTGGTGAACTTCCCCGACCGCCCCTACGGCCCGTGGAAGAAGTACTTCGGCAAGGGCGACCGGGTCGTCGACGACTTCGCCGCGGTGCCGGACCTGATCTTCAGCGGCTCCGCCTGCAACAAGCTGTTCAGCACCGACCTGCTGCGCCGTCTGCAGGTGCGCTTCGGTGAGGGCGTCCACTTCGAGGACGCCTGGGTGACCCTCCCGAGCATGCTGCGGGCCAACTCACTCAGCATCGTCGACGAGCCGGTCTACTACTACCGGGGCCGCCCGGACGGCTCCTCCATCATGGACTCCCTCTGGAGCAAGCCGGCGAACTACCGCGACCACCTGCGGCTCAACCACTTCCTGCTGGACTACACGGCGGAGGAGCCCCAGGACGTCCGGCACATGTTCCAGCGCTACGTCACGCGCACCTACAAGGGGTTCCTGTGCAACGCGCGCAACGTGATGGCCAGGTCACAACTGGCGGAGATGTTCCCGGACATCCGCGCGCACTACGCCCGGGTTCCGGACGACGTCATCCTCGAATACGCCACGACCCCCGCCCAGCAGGTCGACCACTACGCGGCCAAGAGCGGCAACTTCGAGCTCTTCTGCGACCCGGCTTCGGCGCTGGAGAGCGCTCCGCTCGTGCTGGAGATCGACAGCGAGGGCTTCTACCGGACCTTCCCCGGAGGGTCGGTGGAGACCCGGACGGCGCGCGTCAACGACCCGAACGTCGTGGTCGAGTCGGTCCGCACCCGGGGTGACGTCCTGGTCGTCGAGGGCTGCATGGCCTTCCCCGGCATGGACGTGAGCGGACCCCTGCTCAACGGACTGGAGTTCGTCTACCAGACCAGGCACGCCAAGATCGTGGTGCCGCTCCGGCAGGTAGCCCGCCGCGACCTGTGGAACGCGCGCAACGAGCGGGACCTGTACGCCGGCTGGTACGCGGAGATCCCCGTCTCCGAGCTGGTCCGCGGGAAGTTCGGCGTGGGGGACTTCCGTCTCCGGGTGCTGCGCGCGGACGGTTCTCGTCAGCGCAACGTCGTCATGAAGGCCCGCCTTCCGCTGCACCGCCTGAAGGGCCCGGGAAAGATCGCCGGACACCCCTACCTGCTCACCGTCGGGAGCCAGGAAGCCCTCCACCTACGCCTGGTCGACCGCACGGTGGGAGCCAGGGCGAAGCACGCCCTCTGGCGCCTCGCCCGTGAGGTGCGCATCCTCAAGACCCGCAACCCGGGCTGGCGCATGCGCCTCGCCTACTGGCTCGTCCACCCCTTCCTGAACTCCCGCGAGATCTGGCTCATCGGCGAACGCTCGGACACGGCCCAGGACAACTCGTACCACTTCTTCGCGTGGATGCGGACCCACCGCAAGCGCCACAAGGCGTACTACGTCATCGACCCGAACGCCGCCGACTACGCCAAGGTCGCCAAGTTCGGCAACGTCATCAAGCTCAACTCCTTCAAGCACCGGATGTACCTGCTCCACGCCACCAAGTTGATCGGGTCGTACGACTCCGAGTCGTACCTGCTGCCCGAGGGCTACCGGAAGGTCCTGTTCCTGCACCGGTTCGGCGAACTGCTGAAGTACCAGCGCGTCTTCCTGCAGCACGGCATCATCTACAACGACGTGACCACCGGCGTGGACCAGCGGATCACCAGCTACGACATGATCGTCACCACCGGCCGTCAGGAGCGCGAATACCTCGCGCTGGAGGCGGGTTTCGGCGACCGCGCGGTCCTCGCGGGCCTGCCCCGCTTCGACGCGCTGACCCGCACGGCGACGGAGCGGCCCCGCATCCTGCTGATGCCGACCTGGCGGCAGTGGATCGTCACCGCCTCGTACAAGAAGTCCGCGGGCCCCGCGAAGACGGCGTTCACGCAGTCCGAGTACTTCCGCTTCTACCGCTCGCTCCTCTCCGACCGGCGTCTCGTCACCGCCCTGGAGCAGTTCGGGGTGGATCTCGAATTCTTCCCGCACTACGAGATCCGTCCCTACCTGCACAACTTCCGGATCGACTCACCCACGATCCGGGTGGCCGACCCCACGTCCCGCGACGTCCAGGACGCCATGCGGGAGTGCTCCCTCATGGTGACCGACTACTCGTCCGTCTTCTTCGACGTGGCCTACATGGGGATTCCCCTCGTGTACGTGCCCTTCGACGAGGAGGACTTCTACGGCCGCCACTACAAGCGGGGCTACTTCAACCTCTCGGAGCACGGGTTCGGCCCGGTCTGCCGGACCGTCGACCAGGCGGTCGACGAGATCATCGCCGCCATGAGGCGGCGGTTCACGGTCGAGAGCCCGTACCGGGAGAGGGCCGAGCGGTTCTTCGCCCACCAGGACGGCGGGAACTGCGAGCGTTCCTTCGAGGCCATCGACGCGCTGGGCTCCGCGCCCGCCTACCGGCTGGCGCCGAAGGGACCCGTCGGGGAACTCACGACTCGCCTTCCGGGCGGTCCCACGCGTCCGCCGCACGGCGTCGACGTCACCGGGCCGGCCCGGAGCGACCGGGTCCCGCAGGACGCGGGGTGGGAACGTGCTGTCTGATCACGCGGCAGGAGCCGAGGGGCCCCGCCGGATCTTCCTGGCCGGAGACTCCGTGGTCGTCCACCGGGAGCAGAGCAAGGCGCCCATGGCGGGGTGGGGCCAGGTGTTCCACTTCTTCTTCGGGCCGGGTGTGGAGATCATCAACTGCGCCCGGGCCGGAGCCAGCGCCCGTACGTTCGACGAGCGCGGCAGGCTGGACTGGATCCTGCGGAACATCCGCCCGGGCGACTACCTGCTGACGTCCTTCGGCATCAACGACGCGAAGCCGGAGGAGTGGCTCAGGAGCGAGGCGTACGGGGACTTCTCCCGCCACCTGAGGAGGTTCGTGGACGGCGCGCGCGAACGCAACGCGCACCCGGTCCTGATCAGTCCGCACGAGAGGGACACCCACGACGTGCACGGCAATCTGCCGCGCAGCATCCCGGAGTACGCGATGGCGATGCGCGACCTCTCCGTCGAGACCAGCGTCCCCTACATCGACCTCTACGAGCAGAGCCTCGCCTGGTGGGAGCAGCTGGGGCCGGAGGACATCCGCCCCTTCTTCCTGCACCTGAAACCGGGCGAGCACCCGAACTACCCGGAGGGCTTCGACGATCCGGGCCACCTCGTGCCCGCCGGAGCCATCGCCTGCGCGCGGTACGTCGCCTACGCGATGGTCGCGCAGCAGATCGTCCCGGCCCACTGGGTCGTCAACCTCGACCGCGCCGAGTTCCCCGCGGACTGGGTGGTCTGGCTCGACGACGACACGCACAAGGCGCTGACCGACGCGCGTACCACAGGGACCGGCTGAGCACCTGATGTCCACGAACACCTTCTCCGTCGCACGCATGCGCAGCGTCCAGAAGGACGACCCCTCGATCGTCTGCCACCTGGAACTCGCCGCGAACGCCGATCCCCGTCGGCCCGTCCGCCCGGGACAGCGGATCGACTTCGAGTGGAAGCTCACGCCGCTCGGCGAGGGGACGCGTTACTACGGCTACCTCATGGCCGACTCGTTCGCGCGGGTCGCGACCATCCACGGCATGGCCGGGATGAGTCTCCTGCCGTCCGGCGACCGGTACGCCACCTCCACCGGTCCGGGGACCGAGCGGGTGGCCAGGTTCACCCTGGAGGTGAACAGGCACGTCGCGCCGGACGCCTTCCTCGTCCCCGTCCTGCGGGCGGGGATCATCGCGGACGGTGGCACGGGCCTCACGTCCACCACGTTCTCGCTGAAGAACCACGGATTCCGCATCGCCTCCCTGCCGCCGCTGGGGCGGAGCATGGTCGTGATGCCGGGGCAACGGGGTGTGCTGAACGGCCTCGCCGACGGCTGGGACGAGGCGGTGAAGCTGGTCGGAGTCGGCCCGGCCCGGCACGGCGTGACCAGCGTCGACGGGGACGGCGCGGTCAGCTACAGCCCGCACCGCGGGCACGTCGGATACGACTGGTTCGACTACGTGCTGGACGCGGGCGACGGCCGCCTGAGCGCGGGCCGGGTGACGGTCCACGTGGGCGACCTGGGATCCACCCCGGGCATTCTGGGAGCCGCCTGGGTACCGCGCGCCTGACCGCCCCGCACGCACGCCCGCCCCGCACGCTCGCCTCGCACGCAGGCCCCGCATGCACGCACGGCGCGTCGCGCCGCCGCCCCGCGGCGAAAAGCCGCGCGGAGACCGGCGCCACGAGAACGGGCCGCACGGAGGAGTCCTCCGCGCGGCCCGTCCACCACGGCCGGTGTCGTCCGGCCCCGGGTGCTACGCCGGTACGCTCGCCACGCCCGGCGCCAGGAACGGCTTGCCGTTCACGCGCGCGGAGACGCCCGCCCGGTCCAGGTACGGCGTGATGCCGCCCAGGTGGAACGGCCAGCCCGCACCGGTGATCAGGCAGAGGTCGATGTCCTGCGCCTCGGCGACGACGCCCTCGTCGAGCATCAGGCCGATCTCCTCGGCCACCGCGTCCAGGACACGGTCACGGGTCTGCTCCTCCGTCAGGACGGTGTCGCCCTGCTCCAGGAGGGCGGCGACCTCGGGGTCCAGCTCCGGCTTGCCGGAGTCGTAGACGTAGAAGCCGCGCTTGCCGGCCTTCACGACCGCCGCGAGGTTCGCGGAGACGGTGAAGCGCTCCGGGAAGGCGCGGTGCAGGGTCTCCGAGACGTGCAGACCGATCGCCGGTCCCACCAGCTCCAGCAGGACGAGCGGCGACATCGGCAGACCGAGCGGCTCGACGGCGCGCTCGGCGACGGCGACCGGGGTGCCCTCGTCGATGACGTTCTGGATCTCGCCCATGAAGCGGGTGAGGATGCGGTTGACGACGAACGCCGGGGCGTCCTTCACCAGCACCGCGGTCTTCTTCAGCTTCCGGGCCACGCCGAACGCCGTCGCCAGCGCCGCGTCGTCGGTCAGCTCGCCGCGCACGATCTCCAGCAGCGGGAGGATCGCGACCGGGTTGAAGAAGTGGAAGCCGACGACCCGCTCCGGGTTCTTCAGCTTCGACGCCATCTCGGTGACCGAGAGCGAGGAGGTGTTGGTGGCGAGGATCGCGTGCGCCGGGGCGACCGCCTCGACCTCCGCGAACACCTGCTGCTTGACGCCGATCTCCTCGAAGACGGCCTCGATGATGAAGTCGGCGTCGGAGAAGCCCTCCGCCTTGTCCAGCACACCGGTCACCAGGGCCTTGAGGCGGTTGGCCTTGTCCTGGTTGATGCGGCCCTTGCCGAGCAGCTTGTCGATCTCGGCGTGGACGTAGCCCACGCCCTTGTCGACGCGCGCCTGGTCGATGTCCGTGAGGACGACCGGTACCTCCAGGCGGCGCAGGAAGAGCAGCGCGAGCTGGCTGGCCATCAGACCGGCACCGACGACACCGACCTTGGTGACCGGACGGGCCAGGTTCTTGTCCGGAGCGCCGGCCGGACGCTTGGCCCGCCGCTGCACCAGGTTGAAGGCGTACAGCCCGGAGCGCAGCTCACCGCTCATGATGAGGTCGGCGAGCGCCCGGTCCTCGGCGTCGAAGCCGGCACCCAGGTCGCCGTCCTTGGCGGCGGCGATGATCTCCAGCGCGCGGTAGGCGGCGGGGGCCGCGCCGTGCACCTTGGAGTCCGCGATGGCCCGGCCGCGCGCGACGGCCTGGTCCCAGGCGTCGCCGCGGTCGATCTCGGCGCGCTCGACGGCGATCTCGCCGTTGAGGACGCCGGCCGTCCACACCAGCGACCGCTCCAGGAAGTCCGCGCCGTCGAAGAGCGCGTCGGCGATGCCGAGCTCGAAGACCTGCGCGCCCTTGAGCTGGCGGTTCTGGTTCAGCGAGTTCTCGATGATGACCGAGACCGCGCGGTCGGCGCCGATCAGGTTCGGCAGCAGCGCGCAGCCGCCCCAGCCGGGCACCAGGCCGAGGAAGACCTCGGGCAGCGAGAAGGCGGGAAGCGCCTTGGAGACGGTGCGGTACGAGCAGTGCAGGCCGACCTCGACCCCGCCGCCCATCGCCGCGCCGTTGTAGTACGCGAAGGTCGGGACCGCGAGGCCGGAGAGGCGGCGGAAGACGTCGTGGCCGCCCTTGCCGATCGCCAGCGCGTCCTCGTGACGCTTCAGCAGCTCGACGCCCTTGAGGTCGGCGCCCACGGCGAAGATGAACGGCTTGCCGGTGATGCCGACGCCGACGATCGAACCCTCGGACGCCTCCTTCTCGACCTGGTCGATCGCGGCGTCCAGGTTGGTCAGCGACTGCGGGCCGAAGGTGGTCGGCTTGGTGTGGTCCAGGCCGTTGTCCAGCGTGATGAGGGCGAACCTGCCGGCGCCCGCCGGGAGGTCGAGGTGGCGCACGTGCGCCTGGGTGACGACCTCGCCCGGGAAGAGCTCGGCCGCCCCCTTCAGCAGCTCGGTGGTGGCGCTCACTTGGAGCCTCCCTCGGCGTCGAAGTGCGGGTTCTCCCAGATGACCGTGGCGCCCATGCCGAAGCCCACGCACATCGTGGTGATGCCGTAGCGGACCTCCGGCTGCTCCTCGAACTGGCGGGCCAGCTGCGTCATCAGACGGACGCCGGAGGAGGCGAGCGGGTGGCCGTAGGCGATGGCGCCGCCGTACTGGTTGACGCGCGGGTCGTCGTCGGCGATGCCGTAGTGGTCGAGCAGGGCGAGGACCTGCACGGCGAACGCCTCGTTGATCTCGAAGAGGCCGATGTCGTCGATGGTCAGACCGGCCTTGGCCAGCGCCTTCTCGGTCGCCGGGATCGGGCCGTAGCCCATGACCTCCGGTTCGACGCCGGCGAAGGCGTACGAGACGAGACGCATCCGGACCGGCAGGCCCAGCTCGCGGGCGACGTCCTCGGCGGCGAGCAGCGAGGCGGTGGCGCCGTCGTTGAGCCCCGCCGCGTTGCCGGCCGTGACGCGGCCGTGCGGGCGGAACGGGGTCTTGAGGCCCGCGAGGGACTCCATCGTGGTGCCCGGGCGCATCGGCTCGTCGGCGGTGACCAGGCCCCAGCCGGTCTCGCCGGCCTCGGCGTTGGTGCGCCGCACCGAGATCGGCACCAGGTCCTGCTGGATCTTGCCGTTGGCGTACGCCTTGGCGGCCTTCTCCTGCGAGCGCACGGCGTAGGCGTCGGCGCGCTCCTTGGTGATCTGCGGGTACCGGTCGTGCAGGTTCTCGGCGGTCATGCCCATGAAGAGGGCGGACTCGTCGACCAGCTTCTCCGAGACGAAGCGCGGGTTCGGGTCCACGCCCTCGCCCATCGGGTGGCGGCCCATGTGCTCGACACCGCCGGCCACGACGACGTCGTAGGCGCCGAAGGCGATGGATCCGGCCGTCGTGGTGACGGCGGTCAGCGCGCCCGCGCACATGCGGTCGATCGAGTAGCCGGGGACGGACTGCGGCAGACCGGCCAGGATTCCGGCGGTCCGGCCGAGGGTGAGGCCCTGGTCCCCGATCTGGGTGGTCGCGGCGATGGCGACCTCGTCGATCTTCGCGGGGTCCAGGTCCGGGTTGCGGCGCAGCAGCTCCCGGATGGCCTTCACGACGAGATCGTCGGCGCGGGTCTCGTGGTAGATGCCCTTCGGGCCCGCCTTGCCGAACGGGGTGCGGACGCCGTCGACGAAGACGACGTCCCGGATGGTACGAGGCACGATGGCTCTCCTCCAGGGTGCGGGATGGCACTGCTGCGGGGCACGCCCGGAAGCGTGCCGCCCGCCCTCATGCTACTCGCGGGTAACCAGGCTGCCCACCCCCTGTGGGCGGAGCGTCGAAGGTCACACCCGCTCGGGGCCTCGCGCGGGGGCACCAACCTGGCGCGAATTCGATCCTCGCGGTACGCGGCGCCGTCCCGGCCCCGGACACGACGACACCCCCGGTCGGCCGTGGAATCCGGTGACCGGGGGTGTCGTCGCGTCGTCGTGCGGTGCCGGGCCGCACCCGTGCACCGCGAGGTGCCGGACGGGCGCCGGACCGGGGCGGGTCAGGAAGCCGCGCTCCTGTTCAGCGCGTCCAGCAGCAGCGGGGCCACCAGACCGATCTGCCACTGCCGTGCGCCGTACCCCGCGAGCAGGTCCTCGACCGCCCCCGGGGTGACGCTCTTCGGCGGTTCCCAGCAGACCCGGCGCACGGTGTCCGGGGTGATGAGGTTCTCCGGCGGCAGGTGCAGCCGCTCGGCGAGTTCGGAGACGGCGGCGCGGGCGGCCGAGAGCCGGTCCGCCGCCGCGGGGTCCTTGTCCGCCCAGGCGCGCGGCGGCGGCGGGCCGGTGAGCTGCTGGCCGGGCTGCGGCAGCTCGGACTCCGGCAGCGCCTTGGCGCGGTCCACGGCGGCCTGCCACTGCTCCAGCTGGCGCCGGTTCACGCGGTGCCCGAAACCGGGCAGCGCCGAGAGCGCCTGGACGTTCGCGGGCAGCGCGAGCGCGGCCTCGACGATCGCCCCGTCGCCGAGCACCTTGCCGGGCGAGACGTCGCGCCGCTGGGCGACCCGGTCGCGGGTCTCCCACAGCTCGCGCACGACGGCCAGCTGCCGGCGCCGGCGCACCTTGTGCATGCCCGAGGTCCGGCGCCACGGGTCCTTGCGCGGCGGGGCGGGCGGCGCCGAGGCGATCGCGTCGAACTCCTCGCGGGCCCACTCCAGCTTCCCCTGGCGGTCCAGCTCCTTCTCCAAGGCGTCCCGCAGGTCGATCAGGAGCTCGACGTCGAGCGCCGCGTAGCGCAGCCACGGGTCGGGGAGCGGCCGGGTGGACCAGTCGACGGCCGAGTGGCCCTTCTCCAGCGCGTACCCGAGGACGTTCTCGACCATCGCGCCCAGGCCGACCCGGGGGAACCCGGCCAGCCGCCCGGCGAGCTCGGTGTCGAAGAGGGAGGTGGGGAGCATGCCTATTTCGCGCAGGCAGGGGAGGTCCTGGGTGGCGGCGTGCAGAATCCACTCGGCGCCGGTCAGGGCCTCGCCGAGACCGGACAGGTCGGGGCAGCCGACGGGGTCGACCAGGGCGCTGCCCGCGCCCTCGCGGCGCAGCTGTACGAGGTAGGCGCGCTGGCCGTAGCGGTAGCCGGAGGCACGCTCGGCGTCGACGGCCACCGGGCCGCTGCCGCCGGCGAAAGCGGCGATCACCCGGGCGAGGGCGTCGTCGTCCGCCACCACCGGTGGAATGCCCTCGCGCGGCTCCAGCAAGGGGATCGGCGCCGGGGCGACGTCGTCCGGGGGAGCGCCCCCGGTGGTTCGCAGTGTCGTGTCTGCTGCGGTCTCTTGGGCGTCGGTCACCCGTCAAGGGTATCCGTGTATGCGCGACACCCGACGACGGAACGTTCCGTCGTCGGGTGTCGGGCGCGTAAACCGGCCGGATTCGGGGTCCCCGCCGGTGCGGGTGCCCGTGGGACGGTCAGTGGATGATGCCGGTCCGCAGGGCGACGGCGACCATTCCGGCGCGGTCTCCGGTGCCGAGCTTGCGGGCGATGCGGGCGAGGTGGGACTTGACCGTGAGGGCGGAGAGGCCCATCGAGACGCCGATGGCCTTGTTGGACTGGCCTTCGGCGACCAGGCGGAGCACCTCCACCTCACGGCCGGACAGTTCGCGGTAGCCGCCCGGGTGGCTCGGGGAGCCGGGGGGCCGGCGGTGCATACGGGCGGCGTTGGCGCCGATGGGGGCGACGCCGGGTCGGTTGGGGTGGCCGATGTTGGTACGGGTGCCGGTGACGACGTAGCCCTTGACGCCGCCCGCGAGGGCGTTGCGTACGGCACCGATGTCGTCGGCGGCGGAGAGGGCGAGACCGTTCGGCCAGCCTGCGGCGCGGGTCTCGGACAGCAGGGTCAGCCCGGAACCGTCGGGCAGGTGGACGTCGGCAACGCAGATGTCGCGCGGGTTGCCGACGCGGGGGCGGGCCTCCGCGATGGACGACGCCTCGATGACGTCACGAACTCCGAGGGCCCACAGATGGCGGGTCACGGTGGAACGGACGCGCGGGTCGGCCACGACGACCATGGCCGTCGGCTTGTTCGGGCGGTAGGCGACCAGGCTTGCGGGCTGCTCTAGGAGAACGGACACCAGGCCTCCTGGGGGAGTGGCGGGACGGGCCGGCTCGGGGATGAAGCCGGGGCGAACCGTGCTTGAAGGGTCATTGACCTCTTCGGCAGCAGACCCGTCCTCCTTTAGAGGAAGATCACGATTTGGTGAGTAACAATTCGGACAAATCGGACGCGCGATCGATTGTACGACCATGGGACCGGCGGTCGGCCGGTCCGGTCGGAGAGCGTCGGGCGGTGCGCTTCGGGCGGTGCGCTTCGGGCGGTGTGCGCGGGGGTGATCCGCCGGGCACCGGCCCGGCCCCGGCTACGAGGCCTGCGGCCCCCGCCGCTGCGGCAGAGTGACCACCGTCGCGTCGGCCGGGCCGGACGGCGGCAGGCCCGCGATCTGGCAGAGCAGGTCGCCCCAGGCCGTCAGGTGTCCCGCCGTGTCCGGCACCCCGCCCGGACCGTCGCCGGGCGTCCAGGACGCGCGGATCTCGATCTGCGTCGCGGGCCGGCGGCTGCCCAGCTCGCCGAAGTAGTGCGACCCCGCCCGGGTGACCGTGCCGCCCGCCGACCCGTAGGTCAGTCCGCGCGCCTCCAGGGCGCCCGTCAGCCAGGACCAGCACACCTCGGGCAGCAGCGGGTCGGCGGCCATCTCCGGCTCCAGCTCCGCCCGTACGAGCGTCACCAGGCGAAACGTTCCCTGCCAGGCGTCGTGACCGGCCGGGTCGTGCAGCAGCACGAGCCGCCCGTCCGCGAGGTCCTCCTCGCCGTCCACGACCGCCGCCTCCAGGGCGTAGGCGTGCGGGGCCAGCCGCTGCGGCGGCCTGGTCGCCTCGATCTCCAGCTCGGGACGGAGCCGCGCCGAGCGGAGCCCCTCGACCGCCGACCGGAACCCGGGCGGAGTGGGTTTGCTCTCCGCACCTTCCTTCCGGGAAGTGGGGTCGGAATGATCGGAGAACTGTTCCTGCGCCGGAGCCATGCGGGGAAGAGTAGGCGGAACGCGGGCCGCGCGCAGGGAGGGACACCCTGGTGGGGCCGTGCACCTTGGGGCTTCGTGCGAAGATTCTGTGCGTGAGTGCCAACGACCGCCCCTCGGGCCAGCTGACGACGACCTCCGCCACCCACGATTCGGCGTTCCTCAAGGCGTGCCGACGCGAACCCGTGCCGCACACCCCGGTCTGGTTCATGCGGCAGGCGGGCCGGTCGCTGCCGGAGTACCTGAAGGCCCGTGAGGGCATCGCGATGCTCGACTCCTGCACGATGCCGGAGCTGGTCACCGAGATCACGCTGCAGCCCGTGCGCCGCCACAAGGTCGACGCCGCCGTCTACTACAGCGACATCGTCGTCCCGCTCAAGGCCATCGGCATCGACCTGGACATCAAGCCCGGCGTCGGCCCGGTGATCGCCGACCCGATCCGCACCCGCGCCGACCTGGTCCGGCTCCGCGACCTGACGCCCGAGGACGTCCCGTACGTCACCGAGGCCGTCCGCATGCTCACCGCCGAGCTCGGCGAGACCCCGCTCATCGGCTTCGCGGGCGCCCCGTTCACGCTCGCCAGCTACCTCGTGGAGGGCGGTCCCTCCCGCAACCACGAGCGCACCAAGGCCATGATGTACGGCGACCCGCAGCTCTGGGCCGACCTCGTGGACCGGCTCGCGGAGATCACCGGCGCCTTCCTGAAGGTCCAGATCGAGGCGGGCGCCTCGGCCGTGCAGGTCTTCGACTCGTGGGTCGGCGCGCTGTCCCCCGCCGACTACCGCCGCTCCGTGCTGCCCGCCTCCGCCAAGGTCTTCGACGCGGTCGCCTCCTACGGCGTCCCGCGCATCCACTTCGGCGTGGGCACCGGCGAACTGCTCGGCCTCATGGGCGAGGCCGGTGCGGACGTCGTCGGTGTCGACTGGCGCGTCTCCCTCGACGAGGCCGCGCGCCGCGTCGGCCCCGGCAAGGCGCTCCAGGGCAACCTCGACCCGGCGGTGCTCTTCGCCCCGACCGCCACCGTCGAGGAGAAGACCCGCGAGGTGCTGGACGCGGCCTCCGGCCTGGAGGGCCACATCTTCAACCTCGGCCACGGCGTCATGCCGTCGATGGACCCGGACGCCCTCACCCGGCTCGTCGGCTACGTCCACGAGCAGACCGCGCGCTGAACGGACCGGGCCGCCCGCGCGGAGCGGGCGGCCCGACCCCGTCCCTCAGGCCGAGCCTGCCGCCCGCACCGCCGCGCTCGCCTTGCGGGCGGCCACCAGGACCGGGTCCCAGACGGGGGAGAACGGCGGGGCGTACCCCAGGTCGAGGGCTGTCATCTCCTCCACCGTCATCCCGGCGGTCAGCGCCACCGCCGCGATGTCCACCCGCTTCGCCGCTCCCTCCCGGCCCACGATCTGCACGCCCAGCAGGCGGCCGGTGCGGTACTCGGCGAGCATCTTCACCGTCATGGGCGCCGCGCCCGGGTAGTAACCGGCCCGGCCCGTCGACTCGATGGTGGCCGTCACGAACCGCAGCCCGACCGCCCGGGCGTCCTTCTCGCGCAGCCCGGTCCGGGCGATCTCCAGGTCGCAGACCTTGCTCACGGCCGTACCGACCACGCCCGGGAACGTTCCGTAACCGCCGCCGACGTTGGCGCCGATGACCTGACCGTGCTTGTTGGCGTGGGTGCCGAGCGCGATGTGCCGGGTGCGCTTCGCCACCAGGTCCAGGACCTCCACGCAGTCGCCTCCCGCCCAGACGTCCTCGTGCCCGACCACCCGCATCGACAGGTCCGTCAGCAGACCGCCGTGCGGCCCGAGCGGCAGACCGGCCGCGCGGGCGAGCGTGGTCTCCGGCTCCACGCCGATGCCGAGCACCACGACGTCCGCCGGGTACGTACCCGCCGCGGTCACCACCCCGGACACCCGGCCGTCGGGACCGGTACGGATCTCCGTGACCGCCGCACGGTTCACCGTCGTGATGCCGAGGCCGTCCATCGCCCCGTGCACCAGGCGCCCCATGTCCGGGTCGAGGGTGGCCATCGGCTGCTCGCCCCGGTTCAGCACGGTCACCTCGAAACCGCGGTTCAGCATGGCCTCGGCCATCTCGACGCCGATGTACCCCGCGCCCACCACCACCGCGCGGCGGGGGCCGGGGCCGGTCCGGTCCAGCGAGTCCAGCAGCGCCTGGCCGTCGTCCAGCGTCTGCACCCCGTGCACGCCCGGCGCGTCGATGCCGGGCAGCGCCGGGCGCACCGGCCGGGCCCCCGTGCCGATCACCAGCTTGTCGTACCCGGTCCAGGACGAGGCGCCGGTCTCCAGGTCCACCGCCCGCACCCGACGGCCCGCGACGTCGATCTCCGTCACCTCGGTGCGGGTGCGCAGATCGATGCCGCGGGCCCGGTGTTCTTCGGGCGTCCGGGCGATCAGGTCGTCGCGCTCCGCCACGTCCCCGCCCACCCAGTACGGGATGCCGCAGGCGGAGTACGAGGAGAAGTGGCCGCGCTCGAAGGCCACGATGCTCAGCTCCTCGGGCCCCTTCAGCCTGCGGGCCTGGGGGGCGGGGGGGCAGCCCCCCCCCGCGCCCCCCCCGAACCCCCCGCCCGCCCCCCAGAGCCGGCCCCGCGCCCCCCGGGGGGGGACC
>NZ_JBHWYX010000070.1:0-26338 GCF_042728795.1 Streptomyces sp. NPDC060184 | reverse complement strand
TCACCTTAGGACACGTCCACCGGGCCCCCGCTTCCGCGCCGGAGTGGTCAGCCCCGGTGCGCCTGCCGGGTCTTGCGCCAGCCGAAGGGGCCGGGCAGGTTCATGGACGTGGTGCGGCGGCCGGTGCTGCTCCGGGTGCGCTTCGGGCCGTGCTTGCCGCCCGTGGTGACGGACCAGGAGTGGCGGTTGACGTTGAGACGCACGCCGGGCAGGATCTGGAAACTCTTCCGAAAGGTGAGCGGCATCGCTGTCTCCCTCTGTCAGGAGTCCGTGTACTCCTTCTCTCGGGAGTCCGGATAACCCGATCCGGGAGATGTACACCTGCGTCAAGTCCCCCTCGAAGCGGGCTGATCGCCGGGTCGGCGCCGTGCCCCGTCAGGTGAGCAGCGGGCCGACGTGGGAGGCGCGCCTGGCGGCGGTCAGCAGGGCGTGGATCCGCGGGCCCGCCTGGTCGAGATCGCTGACCGGGGTGGCGAACGGCAGCCGCTCGTCTTGGTGGCCACCGGGGAACTCCAGCCGCAGGGTGACGCCGTACCGGTCCATCGCCAGCGGGACCGCGCGGAGCATCCCGCGCTTCGGGCGGGGGCGCACCAGGCGCACCAGGAGGGGGACGAGTTCCTGGTGGCTGTCGACGAGGTGCATCAGCATCCCCGCCTCGCTGGAGGCGATCGGATCGACCGGCGCCGCCTCCAGCTCCTCCAGCGTCACGAAGTGCCGTTCCCCGTCGCACTCCAGCACGGCCTGTCCGAACTCCATGCAGGCGGACCCGGCGGTGCCGCCGTCGTAGGGGGCGTCCAGGAGGCCGGTCAGGGTGACGCGCGCCCGCAGCCGGTCGCGTACGGGCGTGGGAGCGATGTCGGTGAGCTCCAGGCGTACGGGGATGCGCGGGGACGAGGGGGAGAGGCTGCCGTCGTCCGGGGCGTGCAGATGGATGGCCCCCATGGCGCCGCCGTCCTCGTCGAGCCGGTGTACTTCGTGGTGTTCGCCGTCGCTCACCACCGTCATGGACTGCGCCGCGCAGAGGATGGACCGCGCGCGCTCGGCAAGGGTCGGCCGGGTGGGGTGGCTGCTGTACTCGGGCATACCGATGCTCCTGGCGATGGATTCAGGCGAACGATTACTTAGGTATGCCTAACCTAATCATGGAAGCGGTCGCCGTGGGGAGAGGGGTGGCACTCCCGTCACCCGGTGTCGGAACCGGGTGTGAAGAACAGGGGTCGGTTGTGGGGGATTGGAGAGGGCGGTGCCGGGGCAGGCGGGGACTGCGCGGTCCGGGCGAGTCGTCCGGGTCGCCCGGAGGGCAGCCCGCAAGCGCGGGCTGCCCTCCGGGCGGCATCCCCGGGTGCCCGGGGACGTGCCGGCGGCATGTTTCCCGCCGGGCGTCGGTCGGCCCGCAGGACCGTGCGGCCCTCCGGGCGAAGGTGCTCGCGCGGGACGGATTATGTGGCGTTTGTCGCAAGCCGGGCATGGCTCGGACGGGCGAAACGATGGCTTACGCTGCCGAGAACGACCCGTACCAACGGGACGCAACTGGAGGGGATCGCCGTGATGGCGGAACAAGACATATCGGCGAGCGTGGTCGCGCTTCTCAGCGAGCAGCGCGAGTCCCTGGAGGCCGCCTGGGTCGAGACGGTCTCGCGCACGCTGAGGGGACGCGTCTCCCTGGCCGAACTCGACCGTGAACTGCGCGAGCTCTACACCGCTCTCGTGGACGGGCTGCGCGCCGGGGGCGCGGACGCCCACGCGGAGGAGTTCGCCGAGGTGCGGGCGCTCCTCGGTGAACTGTCGCGCAACCGCGCGCGCCAGGGATTCACCCCCACGGAGACGGCGACCAGCGTTTTCGCCTGCAAGGAACTCCTCGCCCCGACGGTGGACACGTCGGCCGCCGACATCCACGCCTACCTGTGGTTCGGCAAACTCCTCGACGCCTTCGGCCTGTACACGATCGAGGTGTTCGCCAAGACGCGCGAGGAGATCATCAGCGCCCAGTCCGAGCAACTGATGGAGCTCTCCACCCCCGTGGTCAAGCTGTGGGACGGCGTCGTCGCCGTTCCCCTGGTGGGCACGCTCGACTCCGCACGCACCCAGGTGGTGATGGAGAAGCTGCTGCAGACGCTCGTCGACACCGGCTCCGACCAGGCCATCATCGACATCACCGGCGTTCCCGCGGTGGACACCGAGGTCGCCCAGCACCTTCTCAAGACCGTCGTCGCCGCCCGGCTCATGGGCGCGGAGTGCACCATCTCCGGCATCCGCCCGCAGATCGCCCAGACCATCGTCGCGCTGGGCATCCAGTTCGGCGACATCGTCACCAAGGCGACGCTCGCGGACGCGCTCAAGCACGCGCTGCGACAGGCCGAGACCAACCACGCGGCTTCGGGCGGCCGGGCGTGAGCGAGCGCGTACCCGTACTGAAGATCGGCGATGTCCTCCTGGTGTCGATCCAGGTCGACCTGGAGGACCAGACCGTCCTCGATCTGCAGGACGACCTCGCGGCGCGCATCGTCGCCACCGGTGCGAGCGGCGTCGTCATCGACATCACCGCGGTGGAGATCGTCGACTCCTTCGTGGGACGGATGCTGGCCACCACGGCGGCCATCTCGCGGATGCTCGACGCCGAGACCGTCGTGGTCGGCATGCGGCCCGCCGTCGCCATCACCCTGGTCGAGCTGGGCCTTTCGCTCGGCGGTGTACGCACCGCGCTCACTCTGGAGAAGGGGCTGGACATCCTGGCCCGGTCGGACAACACCCGTCCGGCACGTCCGTGAGCGGGCTGCCGCCTGTTCCCGAAGGCGACCAGGAAACGGTCACGATCGCGTCCAACGACGACGTGGTCCGCGCACGCCAGCTCGTGCGTACCCTCGCGCAGCGGTGCAAGCTGTCGCTCGTCGACCAGACGAAGCTGGTCACCGCGGCCAGCGAACTCGCCCGCAACACCCTGGTGTACGGCGGAGGCGGCGTCATGCGCACCGGCCTGGTCCGCCGGGACGGACGCCTCGGAGTGAGCGCCGTCTTCGAGGACGAGGGCCCGGGCATTCCCGACCTGGACCTCGCCCTCACCGACGGATGGACCTCCGGCGGCGGCCTCGGCCTGGGGCTCAGCGGAGCACGCCGGCTGATGGACGACTTCACCCTGGACACCGAAGTCGGCCGCGGCACTCGGATCGCGGTGACCAAATGGGCACGCTGAAACTGCCCGTGCTGGACACCCAGGACATCGCCTGGTTCCGCGACACCGAGTCCATGCCCGCCGCCGCGAGAGGCGCCGCCTCCGCCCTGGCGCGACGCCTCGGCTTCGACGAGCAGCGCTGCGCCGAGGTCGCCCTCGCGGTGAGCGAGGCAGCGACCAACCTGACTCGGCACGCGCAGGACGGCACCCTCCTGCTGCGTGCCGTCCGGACGGCCGACGACGCCGGCGTGGAGTGCGTCACCATCGACTCGGGCCCCGGCATGTCCGACATCGCCCACGCGCTCACCGACGGCGTGTCCTCGGCCGGCACCCTCGGCATCGGCCTCGGCGCGATCAACCGCCTCGCCGACGCCGTCGACATCCACTCCGTGCCGGACCGGGGAACCGTGCTGGCCGCACGTTTCTGGACGAAGGAGGTGGCCGCGCGCTCCGCCGCCGGGGGCGAACCCGTGGTCGCGGGGCTCACCCGACCCATCACCGGCGAGGAGATCTGCGGCGACACCTGGGCGGCCCGGCTCGCCGGAGCCCCAGGTCCCCGGCCCGCGGCCGAACCGCGCACCGGCGGGCGGGACGTTCCCGACCCTCTCGACTGGTCCGTGCTGACCGGTTTCGGCAGGTCCCACGCCGATGTCCCGACAGCGTCCCCGCGGACCCGCGCGCCGCAGGACGAGGAGCCGGAAGGCGAGCGGAAGCCCCAGGCGCCGGCGCTGATGCTCATGTTCTGCGACGGCCTCGGCCACGGAGCGCTGGCCGGCCGGGCGGCCGACGCCGCCGTCTCCGCTTTCCGGGAGGGCCGGGCGCAGGACCCGGTGGGTGTGATCCGGGAGATCCACACGGCGCTGCGCGGCGGACGCGGCGGCGCGGTCGCCGTCGTACGCATCGAACCCGGTGCGCGCACGGTGTCCTTCTGCGGGGTGGGGAACGTCAGCACCTTCGTCGTGGACCCGGTCTCGAACACCCGGCGCTCCCTGCTGTCCGCGCCGGGCATCGTCGGTCACCAGCTTCCCACCCTCCGTACCGTCCACCAGGAACTGCCCCGGGGCAGCGCCGTGATCATGCACTCCGACGGGCTCACCGAGCGCTGGCGGCCGGACACCTTGCCCGGACTGCTGGCACACTCCCCGCTCGTCGCCGCGGCGCAGCTGCTGCGCGAGGCCGGGGTGCGCCGCGACGACGCCGGAGTAGCGGTCGCCAAGGGGGCGTGGTGACGCTTCCCACCACCGGGGGCGCGACCCCGCTGGCCACCATCACCCTCGCCGGCGAACAGGACATCTTCGTGCTCCGGCGCAGCGGCAAGGCGGTCGCGGAAGCCCTGGGGGTCGAACGGCAGGACCAGATACGCCTCGCTACCGCCCTCAGCGAGCTGGGCCGGGACGTCCTCGGCTCGTCCGGTCCCCGGGTCTTCTTCGGCACGGTGCCGGGGGCGACTCCGGTGCTGCGGGTCGCCGTGTCGTGGCGGGACGGTTCGGGTCCGGGACGCGAGTCGGTCGAGGCCGCCTCCCGGCTCGTACCGACCCAGCACGATCCGGCGGGAAGGGCCGTGACGATCGAACAGCAGCTGTCGGCGGGGGCCACCACCCCCGAAAGCCTCCGGCGGGCCCGGGACGTCCTCGACGTGCACCGGGGATCGACGGACCTGGAGGACGCCCGCGCACAGACCGACGACCTGATCGCCGCGCTGGAGGAGTCCCGGGCCCAGCGCGAGGAGCTCCGCCGCCTCAACGAGGAGCTGGAGGAGACCAACCGGGGGGTGATGGCCCTCTACTCCGAGCTGTCTGAGGAACTGGAGGAGACCAACCGCGGGGTGGTGGCCCTCTACGCCGAGCTTGAAGAGAAGTCGAGTCAGCTGCGCGACGCCAGCGAGGCGAAGACCCGGTTCTGGGCCAACGTCAGCCACGAACTGCGCGCCCCGGTGAACTCCGTGGTGGGCCTGGCCCGACTGCTCCTCGACATCGACGGGGAGAACCTCGACGAGGAGCAGCGCAGGCGGATTTCGATGATCTCGGCCTCGGGCGCCACCCTCCTCGCCCTCGTCGACGAACTGCTCGACGTCGCCAAGGCCGAATCCGGACGCCTGGAACCCCACTGGGAGCCCGTCGACCTGCGCGCCACCCTCGCGCAACTGCACGGCACCCTGCGCGGGTACGCGACCGGGGAAGGCGTCACACTCGCCGTGGCCGACCCCTGCCCGGGCGTCACCCTCGTCAGCGACGAGGTCATGCTCACCCGCGTCCTGCGCAACCTGCTGACCAACGCCCTCAAGTTCACCGAGGAGGGGACCGTCCGGCTCGACATGGCGGCCGGGAACGGCGAAAGCGGCGCCGAGGTCGTCTTCACGGTGACCGACACCGGCGTCGGCATCCCGCCGGAGGAACAGCACCAGGTGTTCGAGGAGTTCTACCAGGTGCGCGGAGCGCACCAGCGCGGCCGGTCCGGGACCGGACTCGGCCTGCCCTACGCGCGACGCCTCACCGAACTCCTCGGCGGCGACCTCGTCCTCGTCAGCACACCGGGACAGGGCACCGAGGTCACCGTACGGCTTCCCGCCGCCCCGGCCGGAGCGGATTCCGCGCCCGCCGGCCGCCCCGCCCCCGCACAGCTGGCGCTCCTCGTCACCGTCGACGACGACGAGGTCTTCCGCAGCACCCTGCGCCCCGTACTCGCGCGGCTCGCCGACCGCGTCGTCGAGGTGGGCGAGGGCGGCCGGGCAGTCGACACCATTCGCCGGGAACACCCCGACGCGGTCCTGCTCGACCTGCACATGCCCGACATGGACGGCTACGACGTGCTGGCGGAACTCGCCGGGGACAGCGACCTGTCCGGCATCCCGGTGATCGTCATCACCTCGGCCGCCGACGAGACACTGGAGCACGAACGTCTGAGCCACGCGCGGGCCGTCCTCGACAAGTCCACGCTGGACCTCGCCCGGCTGGCCGACGCGTTCGGGACCAGCCCGGACCAGGCCCCGGACCAGGCCCCGGCCCCGGCCCCGGAAGAATCCCCCCACACGGCCGGAGAAAGCGGCACGAGATGAGTCCCCACCCGCACGCGGACAGTGCAGTCGCCACGGTCATGGTCCTCGACGACAACGACACCAACCGTTACATCGTCGGGAGCTGGCTGCGCCGCGCCGGACACACGGTGGTGGAGGCCGCCGACGGTGCCGAGGGCCTCGCGCTGCTCGCGAAGTCCCCCGACGCGCTGCTGCCCGAACTGGCGATCGTCGACGTGAGACTGCCGGACATGAGCGGATTCGAGGTGTGCGAGCAGATCAAGGCCGACCCCCGGACCGCCCATCTGCCCGTCATCCACGTCTCCGCCACGGCGATCGAGGTGAGCGACCGCACCCAGGGGCTGCACCGGGGCGCCGACGCCTACCTCAGTGAGCCGATCGCCCCCGACGAACTCACGGCGACCGTCACGGCCGCCCTCCGGTACGCCCGCGCCCGCCGCCGCGCCGAGCGGCTCGCGACCCGGGTCGCCGCGCTGAACAGCAGCACCCTCGCCGTGTACGGGGCGAGGGACGGCGAGTCCTTCACCCACGCGGCGGCGGCCGGAGCCGCCGCGCTGATGGACTCGCCCGCGGTGGCCGTCGCCCTCAGCCCCGACGGGCAGACCGTCAACCTGGTGCCGCGGCAGGCCAACCGTCCCCGGGGCGCCGCAGAGCCGCCGGTCACCCTCGCGCACGGCGACCCCCGGCTGCTGGACGTCCTGTCGGAGAAAGCCCTCGGCGACGGTACCGGCACGGAGATCGCCGTGCTGTCGGGCGCCGAGTGGAGGGAAGCCGCCTGCCGGGACGGAAACCGCCACTCCGACGTCTTCCCCGACCGGGTGGCGCTGGTCCTGGCCCGCACCAAGCGGGGCCGCCCGCCGGTCGCGCTCGCCGTCGACGCGGCGACACTCGTCGGCGCCGACGACCGCGAGCTGCTCTCCCAGCTCGCCCAGGCGTGTGCCCTGGCCCTTGAGGCGCTGCGCAGCCACAGCGAGGAACACGCCCTCGTGCTGGCGCTGCAGCGCACGTTCCTGCCGGACCGACTGCCCGACGTGCCGGGTGTGGACATGGCCGTCCGCTACGAACCGGCCGCCGACCTCGCCGAGATCGGCGGCGACTTCTACGAGGCCATCGAGACCCCGGCCGGCCTGCTCCTGGCCATCGGCGACGTCGCCGGACACTCCCTCAAGGCCGCCATGATCATGGGCGAGGTACGCCATGCCCTGCGCGCGTACGCCATCGAGGGCCACGATCCGCAGACACTGCTCACCCGGCTGGACGCCCTGCTCGTCCGGCTGAGGCCGTCCATCACCGTCACCGTCTGCCTGGTGCTGGTGGAGCCCGGCGGCGGGCGTGTGCACATTGCCAACGCGGGCCACATCCCGCCGCTGGTGCGACACCCCGACGGGTCCACCCGCTACCTCACCGAACACGGCCCGCTGCTCGGGCTCAGCCTTCCGCACGCACCCGCCGTGCCCCACGAGGTGCCCGGGGGTTCGACGCTGCTGTTGCTGACGGACGGGCTGATCGAAGTCCCGGGCGAGGATCTCGACGACAGCATGGCCGCGCTGGACCGCACTCTCGCGGCCTCCCCGCCCGAGCTGGAGGAGCTCTGCGACACCCTGCTGGACACCTTCGGCAAGGGCAAGACGGACGACATCGCGATCCTGGCGGCCCGGATCGGCTCGCCAGGAACGGCTGTCGGAGGGTACGGCGGCTGAAGACCGGTCTCCGCCGCCGGTCCGGTGCCGCATCAGACAAGGCTCGCCCTGTCGACATCCCACCCGGACCGGGGCGGACCACCTCGTGATGCGTTCCTGCCGCCGTGCACCGCTGCGAACCGAGGAGGTGGGACCCGTCGACGCTGTGACACGTCGGGCCTCCCTCCCCCGCATGGCCCGGGGAGTGCCCGCAGAGGCATCCCGAAAGGCCTCAAGCCACGCGCTTCATCTCTGCGCGGCTCACCCGCCGGTGTGACCGTCCAGTCTGGCGTCGGCCGCGTCCCACGCCGCCGCGTCACCGCGGGGGCGGTAGTGCCGCAGATGCTGGGTGGCGGCGACGAGGCGGCGCATCGACGCGAGGTCTCCGACGAGTCCGGCGGACCTGGCCTGGACGAGGATGTTGCCGAGCGCGGTGGCCTCGGTGGGCCCGGCGACGACGGGCAGTCCGGTGGCGTCGGCGGTGAGCTGGCAGAGCAGGTCGTTGCGCGAGCCCCCGCCGACGAGGTGGACCCGGGTGAGGTCGCGGCCCGCCAGCTCGGCGGCCTGACGCAGCGTACGCCGGTGGGCCAGCGCGAGGCTCTCCAGGATGCAGCGGACCAGCGCCCCCTGACCGTCGGGGACCGGCTGGCCGGTGCGGCGGCAGTACTCCCGGATACGGCCGGGCATGTCGCCCGGGGCCATGAACGCGGGGGCGTCCGGGTCGACGAGCGAGGCGAACGGCGTGGCGCGGGCGGCCTCGGCGAGCAGAGTCGGGATGTGCGTGGGCAGCCCCTGCTGCTCCCAGGTGCGCCTGCACTCCTCGAAGAGCCACATGCCCATGATGTTCCGCAGATGGCGGATGGTGCCGTCGATGCCCCGCTCGTTGGTGAAGTTGGCGGCCCTGGACGCCTCCGTCAGTACCGGAGCGTCCAGTTCGAGGCCCGCCAGCGACCAGGTGCCGCAGGAGATGTACGCGAAGTCCGGCTCGGTGGCCGGGACGGCGACGACGGCGGACGCGGTGTCGTGCGAGGCGACGGTGGTCACCGGGGTACGCGGGTCCAGACCGGTGTACGCGGCGACATGCGGCAACAGCGTGCCGGCCGGGTCGCCGGGCGCCCGCAGCGGGGGCAGCAGCGCGGGGTCGATCCCGAGCGCTTCGAGGACGTCCTCCGACCAGCCGCCGGTGCGGGCGTCGAAGAGACCCGTGGTGGAGGCGTTGGTCTCCTCGGCGCCCACGGAGCCGGTCAGCCAGTGGACGAGCAGGTCGGGCACGAGGAGCAGCGTCCGCGCGGCGCCCAGCTGGGCGCTCCCGGCGGCGGAGGCGAGCTGGAACACGGTGTTGAACGGCAGGTGCTGGAGCCCCGTGATCCGGTACAGCTCCTCGGGCCCGACCGTGGCCCACACCCGCTCGGCCACGCCGTCGGTGCGCGTGTCCCGGTAGTGGTGGGGCGAGCCGAGGAGGGCGCCGTCCGCGTCGAGGAGCCCGTAGTCCACGGCCCAGCTGTCCACGCCGATGGAGCCGACGCCACCGGTCCGGGCCGCCTCGCGCAGCCCGTCGAGGACGCCCTGGAAGAGCGCGAGGACGTCCCAGCGCAGTCCGTCCGGCAGGCGCACGGGAGTGTTGGGGAAGCGGTGCGCTTCGGTGAGGTCCAGTTGGTCCGGGCCGACCCGGCCCAGGATCACCCGTCCGCTGGTGGCGCCGAGGTCGACGGCGGCGAACGCGGAACGGGCGACCGGGGAGGGCGGTGTCGTGGTCACGGGAATCGCCTCCGCGGCGAACGGCTGATCGAGGATCAGAGGAACGGGATACGAGCGGGAACGAGGAGCGGGGGAGCGCCCCTCGGGGGAGTGGCGTGGCGGCAGGGGGTGCTGCCCGGGGATTGCGGCCCGGAGGTGTGCCGCCGGTGTCCGGCGGCACACCCGGGGCGGTGCGTCAGCGCAGGAAGGCCGCCGCCACTCCCGCGTCGACCGGGACGTGGAGCCCGGTGGTGTGGGTGAGGTCGCCGCCGGTGAGCGCGAAGACCGCGCCCGCGACGTGCTCGGGGAGCACCTCGCGCTTGAGGAGGGTGCGCTGGGCGTAGAACTCGCCGAGCTTCTCCTCCTCGATGCCGTAGGTCGCGGCACGCTGGGCGCCCCACCCCGCGGCGAAGATGCCGGAGCCCCGGACGACCCCGTCGGGGTTGACGCCGTTGACGCGGATGCCGTGTTCGCCGAGTTCGGCGGCGAGCAGCCGGACCTGGTGGGCCTGGTCCGCCTTGGTGGCGGAGTAGGCGATGTTGTTCGGTCCGGCGAAGACGGCGTTCTTGGAAGCGATGTAGACGATGTCGCCGCCGAGCCCCTGCGCGGTCATCACGCGGGCGGCCTCGCGCGAGACGAGGAACGAACCGCGGGCCATGATGTCGTGCTGGAGGTCCCAGTCCTCGGCCGTGGTCTCCAGGAGCGGCTTGGAGATGGAGATCCCGGCGTTGTTGACGACCAGGTCCACCCCGCCGAAGGCGAGCGCGGCGGCCCTGAACGCCTCGGTGATCTCCTCCTCGGAGGTGACGTCCACGGTGACGGCTACCGCCTTGTCCGCGCCGCCCAGCTCCTCGGCGACGGCCGCGGCGGTCTCCGCGTTCAGGTCGGCGACGACGACGCAGGCGCCCTCGGCGACGAGCCGGTGCGCGATGGCCTTGCCGATGCCGCTGCCGGCACCCGTGACGAGCGCGACCCGGGTGGCGAGCGGCTTCGGCTTCGGCATCCGCTGGAGCTTGGCCTCCTCCAGCGCCCAGTACTCGATGCGGAACTTCTCCGACTCCCGGATGGGCGCGTAGGCGGAGACCGCCTCGGCGCCGCGCATCACGTTGATGGCGTTGAGGTAGAACTCCCCGGCCACCCGCGCGGTCTGCTTGTCCTTCCCGAAGGAGAACATGCCGACGCCCGGCACCAGCACGACCGCCGGGTCGGCCCCGCGCAGGGCGGGGGAGTCCGCGGTGGCGTGCCGGTCGTAGTAGGCGCGGTACTCCGCCCGGTACTCCCGGTGCAGCTCCTTCAGCCGTGCGACCGCCTCGTCCAGCGGAGCACCGGCCGGCAGGTCCAGGACCAGCGGACGCACCTTGGTACGGAGGAAGTGGTCGGGGCAGGACGTGCCGAGGGCGGCGAGCCGGGGGTGCTCGGCCCGGGACACGAAATCCAGTACGGCCCCGGAGTCGTCGAAGTGGCCGACCTGCGGGCGGTCCTGGGACGCCAGGCCGCGGATCACCGGGGCCAGGGCGGCGGCGCGTTCCCGGCGTTCGGCCCGGCCCAGCGGCTCGTACCCGGGGAGCACCGGGCCGAAGGGCTCGGGCCTGCCCTTGCGCGCGAGGTACTCCTCGGCGGTGCGGATGATGAAGAGCGAGTTCGCCTCGCACTCCTCGGAGGTGTCGCCCCACGCGGTGATGCCGTGGCCGCCGAGGACGCAGCCGACGGCCCGCGGGTTCGCCTCCTTGACCGCGGCGATGTCCAGGCCGAGCTGGAAACCGGGGCGGCGCCAGGGCACCCAGACGACCTTGTCGCCGAAGCAGTCGGCGGTCAGCTTCTCGCCGTCCGAGGCGCAGGCCAGCGCGATGCCCGAGTCCGGGTGGAGGTGGTCCACGTGCGCGGCGTCGACCAGGCCGTGCATCGCGGTGTCGATGGAGGGGGCCGCACCCCCTCTGCCGTGCAGGCAGTAGTCGAAGGCGGCGACCATCTCGTCCTCGCGCTCCACCCCCGGGTAGACGTCCTTGAGGGAGCGCAGCCGGTCCAGCCGGAGCGCGGCGAGGCCGGATTCGGTGAGGGTGCCGAGGTCGCCGCCGGACCCCTTGACCCAGAGGAGTTCGACGTCGCCTCCGGTCGCCGGGTCGGTCCCGGTGCCCTTCGCGGAGGTGTTGCCGCCCGCGTAGTTGGTGTTGCGCGGATCGGAGCCGAGACGGCGGGAACGTGCGACGAGCGCGGCGGCCGTGGAGTGGATGGCGGAGGCCATGGCGGGAGTCCTTCGGGATCTGGGGTGCGGGACAGCGGGAGGGGTGGCCGGACGGGGCCTGGCGGCGAGGGTCAGGCCCCCCAGCCGGCCTGGTCGCCGCCGACGCGGCCGGCCGCGATCTTCTCCTGCCAGCCGGACGCGCGGTAGGCGGCGACCGGATCGGGAGCGAGGCCCTGCTCCGCACGGAGCTCGCGCAGGAGGGGGCGGACGTCGGTGTTGTAGGCGTCCATCAGTACCTCGTTGGCGCCGAGCACGTCCCCGGCGCGCTGGGCGGCGGTCAGCGCGTCCATGTCGACGAGCAGCGCCTTGGCCGTCGCCTCCTGGACGTTCGTCACCGAGCGGATGACCGCCGGGATCTTCGCCTCGATGTTGTGGCACTGGTCGAGCATGAAGTTGACGTCGGTCTCGGGGGCCAGCCCGCCGTTCTTGACCACCTCGTGCATGATCCGGAAGAGCTGGAAGGGGTCCGCCGAGCCGACCATCAGGTCGTCGTCGGCGTAGAAGCGGGAGTTGAAGTCGAAGGCGCCGAGCTTCTTCTCGCGCAGCAGCGTCGCGACGATGAACTCGATGTTGGTGCCCGGGGCGTGGTGCCCGGTGTCCACGACGACCTGCGCCTTCGGCCCCAGCTTGAGGCAGTGCGCGTACGCGGTGCCCCAGTCCGGCACGTCCGTCGTGTAGAAGGCGGGCTCGAAGAGCTTGTACTCCAGCAGCAGCCGCTGGTCGTCGCCGAGGCGTTCGTACACCGCGGCCAGCGCTTCGGCCAGCCGGTCCTGACGGCCCGCGACGTCGTCCTGGCCGGGGTAGTTGGTGCCGTCCGCGAACCAGAGCTTCAGATCCTTCGAGCCGGTCGCGTCCATGATGTCGACGCACTCCAGCAGATGACCCAGGGCCTTGGCGCGGACCCGCGCGTCCGGGTGGCAGACGCTGCCGAGCTTGTAGTCGTCGTCCTGGAAGGTGTTGGAGTTGATCGCGCCCACCTCCAGGCCGTGGTCCTTCGCGTACGCGGCCAGCGCGGCGAAGTCGTCGACCCGGTCCCAGGGGATGTGCAGGGACACCACGGGCGCGATGCCGGTGAACTCGTGGACCTTCGCCGCGTCGTCGAGCTTCTCGTACGGGTTCCGGGGGACGCCGGCCTGCGCGAACACCTTGAAGCGCGTACCTGAGTTGCCGTAGCCCCAGGACGGTGTCTCGATCCGCTGGCTGGTGAGTGCGGCCTTCACTGCGGCGATGTCAGGCATGTCCACCTCGGGATGTGCGGGCGGCCCGAGCAGCAGCCGCCGGGAAGAATTCAATGAATCGATTCATTGCGTGGGAGAAGTTAGTCGTCCTCGTGAGGGCCGTCAAGGGTTCCGGCGAGGTGGCGGGCGCGTTACCGGATCGTGTCTTCACTCTGGCCGCAACCACCTCGCTGCTCCCGCAGGCGCAGTTCAGGGACGAGGGTTGACGGATCCGTCGAGGGTGCCGGATGTTTCGCGGTGTTCGGTGCGGAACACCCCTTGACGTGTTCGACGGGGCGGGGCTAGCTTCCCGGCAACTCCACTGAAACATTTCATGTCGGGCCCTCCGTCCGACACAAGCACGGGAGAAATCCATGACGCACCCCGAACCGGAGCCGACTCCGGTGCTCGCACTGGAGGGGGTGAGCAAGTCCTTCGGCGCCGTCCGGGCCCTGCGTGGCGTGTCGTTGAGGCTGTACGCCGGAGAGGCGCACGCCCTCGCCGGCGAGAACGGCGCCGGGAAGTCGACCCTGATCAAGGCACTCGCCGGCGTGCACCGCCCCGACGCGGGCACCGTCCTGCTGGACGGCGAGCCCGTCGAGTTCCACGGCCCGGCCGACGCCCGCGACGCGGGAGTCGCGGTGATCTACCAGGAGCCGACTCTCTTCCCGGACCTGTCCGTCGCGGAGAACATCTTCGTGGGCCGCCAGCCCCGCCGCTCCCTCGGCCGGGTCGACCACCGTGCGGTCAAGCGGGCGGCGGCCGACCTCTTCGCCCGCCTCGGGGTCGACCTCGACCCCGAGCAGCCCGCCCGCGGACTCTCCATCGCCGACCAGCAACTGGTCGAGATCGCGAAGGCGTTGTCCTTCGACGCCCGCGTGCTGATCATGGACGAGCCGACCGCCGCGCTCACCGGCAGCGAAGTCGCCCGGCTGTTCGGCGTCGTCAGGGCCCTCCGCGCGCAGGGCGCGGCGGTGCTGTTCATCTCGCACCGCCTGGAAGAGATCTTCGCGCTCTGCCAGCGCGTCACGACCCTGCGCGACGGCGCCTGGATCTCCAGCGAACCGCTCGACGGTCTGAGCGAGGACGACCTGGTCCGCCGCATGGTCGGCCGCGACCTGGACGAGCTGTACCCGAAGCAGGTCACCGAGATCGGCGAAGTCGCCCTCGGCGTGCGCCGGCTGACCCGCGAAGGCGTCTTCACCGACATCTCCTTCGAGGTCCGCCGCGGCGAGATCGTCGGCCTCGCCGGGCTGGTCGGCGCCGGTCGCAGCGAGGTGGCCCGCGCCGTGTTCGGCGTCGACCGCTTCGACGGCGGCGAGGTCGAGGTCCTCGGCAAGAAGCTGAACCCCGGTGCCCCGAGCCTGGCGATGGCCGCCGGACTCGCCCTCGTACCCGAGGACCGCCGCGCCCAGGGCCTGGTGATGGACATGTCCATCGAACGCAACATCGGCCTCACCGGCTTCGCCGAGACCACCCGCGCCGGACTGATGAACCGCGGCGCCGAACGCGACCGGGCGGTCGACTGGGCGGTCAGGCTCCAGGTCAAGTACGCCCGCCTCGCCGACGTCGTCCAGACCCTCTCCGGCGGCAACCAGCAGAAGGTCGTCCTCGCCAAGTGGCTGGCGACCCGCCCGCAGGTGCTGATCGTGGACGAGCCGACCCGCGGCATCGACGTCGGTACCAAGGCCGAGGTGCACCGGCTGCTCTCCTCCCTGGCTGCCGAGGGAGTGGCGGTGCTGATGATCTCCTCCGACCTTCCGGAGATCCTCGGCATGGCCGACCGGGTGCTGGTGATGCACGAGGGACGGCTGACCGCCGAGATCCCCCGGTCCGAGGCGACCGAGGAGACCGTGATGGCGGCGGCGACCGGCCGTGCCGCCCGAGGAAGGAACGCGGCATGACCATGGCTGCAGAGCCGACGCGGCAGGAGCCCGCGCCCCAGTCCGTCGCCGCGCGACGACTTGTCGACAAGGTGTTCAAGGCCCGCGAACTGGCCGTCGCCCTCGTCCTCGTCGTGATGCTCGGCGTCACCCAGCTCTCCAACACCGAGTTCCTGTCCGAACAGGGCATCAAGGACCTGATGCTGAACGCGACCATCCTGGTCCTCGTCGCGGTCGGCCAGGCGGTGGTGGTCATCACCCGCAACGTGGACCTCTCCGTCGGTTCCGTCCTCGGCATCTGTGCCTTCGGCGCCGGCGTCTACCTCCAGGACGGCGGAAACCCCCTGGTCGCGGTCGTGATCGCGGTCGCCCTCGGCGTGCTCTTCGGTGTCCTCAACGGCGCGCTGGTCAGCCTCGGCAAGGTGCCCGCCCTCGTCGTCACCCTCGGCACCCTCTACATCGTCCGCGGCATCGACTCCATCTGGGTCGGCTCCCGCCAGATCACCGCCGACGCCCTGCCCGACGGCTTCGTGGACTTCGGGCACGACGGGATCGGGGTGCTGCCCCACCTCGCCCTGCTCGCCCTCGCCGTGCTGGTCGCCGTCGCCTACTACCTGCGCAGCTACCACAGCGGACGCGACCTCTACGCGCTCGGCTCCAGCCCCGAGGCGGCCCGGCTCGCCGGTATCCCCGTACGGGCCCGGATCATGACGGCGTACGTGCTCTGCGGCGCGCTCGCCGGACTCGCCGGCGCGCTCTACCTCGCCCGCTTCGGCAACGTCGACTCCGCCACCGGCAACGGATACGAACTGACCGTCGTCAGCGCCGTCGTCGTCGGCGGGGTCGCCTTCACCGGGGGCTCCGGCACGGTCTACGGCGCCGCCCTCGGCGCCCTCCTGCTCACCTCCATCAACAGCGTGCTCCCGGCCATCGGCGTCAGCTCCGTCTGGGTCACCGCGATCAACGGCGTCCTGCTGCTGCTCGCGATCGCCGCAGACCGGATCCTGGCCCTGCGGGTAGCCGCCGGGCTGCGCAAGAAGGCCGCACGGATGAGGAGTGCCCGCCATGTCTGACACCACCAGGAAAGCGTCCGCCCGGCCCCCCGCCCTCGCCCGCCTCGGCGGAGCGGTCCGCTGGGACACCGCGGTCGGTGCGCTGCTGCTGACCCTGCTGATCTGCTCGTTCTCGTTCGTCGACAACTTCGGCAACGCGCTGAACCTGTCGTTCCTCATCGGCAACACTCTGCCGATCGCGCTCATCGCCCTGCCCATGACCCTGCTGGTCGTCTCCGGCGAGGTCGACCTCTCCGTCGGCTCCACCGCGGGCCTCTCGGGGGCCGTGATGGGGGCGCTCTGGAACAACGGCATGGCGATCGAGACGATCATCCCGCTCTGCCTGGTGCTCGGCGTGGTCTGCGGCCTGGTCAACGGCCTGCTCGTCACCCGGCTCGGACTGCCCTCGCTCGCCGTGACCATCGGCACCATGGCGGCCTACCGGGGCATCGCGCAGATCATCCTCGGCTCCGACTCGGTCACCGACTTCCCCACCCAGTACCTCGACTTCGGCGCCGGGCGCATCGGCGACACCTTCGTCCCGTACGCCGCTGTCCCCTTCGTCGTCCTCCTCGCCGTGGCCGTCCTCGTCCTGCACGCCACACCGGTCGGCCGCTCGCTCTTCGCCACCGGCTCCAGCGAGGACGCGGCCCGGTTCGCCGGCATCCGCGTCAAGCGCCTCAAGCTCTCGATGTTCGTGACCACCGGCGTGATCTCCTCGCTGACCGGCGTGTTCTGGGCCCTGCACTACGCCAGCGCCCGCTACGACAACGCCACCGGGCTCGAACTCTCCGTCATCGCGGCCGTGCTGCTCGGCGGCATCGACTTCGACGGCGGCAAGGGTACGCTCGGCGGCGCCATCGCCGGTGTGCTGCTGCTCGGCACCCTGCAGAACGTCATGAGCCTGGTCAACGTCTCCGCCCAGTCCCAGATCGTGGTCACCGGCGTCCTGCTGGTGATCTCCGTCCTGGCCCCCCGGGTCGGCCGCCAGGTGGCCCGGGCGCGGGCCCGCAGGAGAACGGCGTCCGCGACGGCCGCCGCGCCCTCGCCCAGCACCTCCTGACCCTCCCGCACCATCCCGGGCGTACCCAGCCCCGCGCATCCCGTCACCGTTCGGGCACCCGCCCGGCAGCCCCCTGCCGCCCGCGGCAGCGAAAGGAAAACCCCCATGTTCTCCACCACCGCCAGAAGCGCCCGGCTGACCGCCGCCCTCGCCACCGCCGCCGTACTCGCCCTCGCCGCCACCGCCTGCTCGGGCACCACCAAGGACTCCGCGAACAAGGAGGCCGGCCCGGCCGCCGCCACCGGCAAGGCCGACCCGAACAGCGCCACCAAGAAGGGCCTCACGGTCGCCTTCCTCCCCAAGCAGGTCAACAACCCCTACTTCACCACCTCCGACAACGGCGGCAAGAAGGCCCTGGAAGAGCTCGGCTCCACGTACAAGGAGGTCGGCACCAGCAGCGGCACCGACACCTCCGGCCAGGTGAGCTACGTCAACACCCTCACCCAGCAGCAGGTCGACGCCATCGCCGTGTCCGCGCAGGACCCGGGCGCCCTGTGCACCTCCCTCAAGCAGGCCATGAAGAACGGCGTCAGCGTCGTCACGTACGACTCCGACACCCAGACCGACTGCCGCCAGGTCTTCGTCTCGCAGGCCAGCGCCGAGGACCTCGGCCGCAGCCAGCTCCAGCTGCTGGCGAAGCAGATCGGGGGCAAGGGCGAGATCGCGATCCTCTCGGCGGCCCAGACGGCCACCAACCAGAACACCTGGATCGACTTCATGAAAGACGAGCTGAAGAAGCCGGAGTACAAGGACATCAAGCTCGTCAAGACCGCCTACGGCGACGACGACGCCCAGAAGTCCTTCCAGCAGACCCAGGGTCTCCTCCAGGAACACCCGAACCTGAAGGGCATCATCTCGCCCACCACCGTCGGCATCAAGGCCGCCGCCCAGTACCTGTCCGGCTCCAAGTACAAGGGCAAGGTCAAGCTGACCGGCCTGGGCACGCCCAACGACATGCGCGCCTACGTCAAGAACGGCACCGTCGAGGGCTTCGAGCTGTGGGACCCGGCCAAGCTCGGCGCGCTCGCCGCCCACACGGCCGTCGCCCTCCAGTCGGGGCAGATCACCGGCGCGGAGGGCGAGACCTTCCAGGCCGGTGACCTCGGGTCGTTCACCATCGGCACGGACGGGGTCGTCTCGCTCGGCGCGCCGACGGTCTTCACCAAGGACAACATCGACCAGTTCCAGTTCTGATCCCCGCCTCCCCTCCGGTCCAGGAGAAACCGTGGGGCCGCGACCGGCCGCCGGGGCGGCCCCACCCCCGTTCGAGAAAGGCGTCACCGTGCAGCGCGTCTGCTTCCTGCTGAAGGTCCGGGCCGAGCGGATCGAGGAGTACCGCCGACGGCACCGAACCGTCTGGGCCGAGATGCGGGCCGCCCTCACCGGAGCGGGCTGGCACAACTACTCGCTCTTCCTGCGTGAGGACGGACTGCTGGTCGGCTACCTGGAGACCCCCGATTTCGAGAAGGCACGCGCCGCCATGGACGCCACCGACGTGAACGCCCGCTGGCAGGCGGAGATGGCGGACTTCTTCGAGGCACTCGACGGACAGGCACCCGACGCGGCCGTGCGACCGCTCACGGAGGTCTTTCACCTCGTCTGACGACCGGGTGGGCCCTCCTGGCGGTCCACCGCCAGGAGGGGCAGAACGCGACACGAAGGATCGGGTGGGACCGGTGGCGGCAGCCGCACGAGCGGTGAGCATCAAGGACGTGGCACGCGAGGCGGGCGTCTCGGTGGGCACCGTCTCCAACGTGATCAACCAGCCGGAACGCGTCTCCGAGGAGACCCGGAAGCAGGTGAGACGGGTCATCGCGGACCTGGGATACGTACGCAGCGAACACGCCCGTCAACTCCGGGCCGGACGCAGCCGCATCATGGCGCTGCTCGTCCTCGACATGGGCAACCCCTTCTTCGTCGACATCGCCCGGGGAGCCGAACGCGCGGCCCGGGCCGCCGGCCTGGGGGTCATGGTCTGCAACAGCGACCAGAACCTCGGGGACGAGGCGGAGTACCTCGGCCTCTTCGCCGAACAGCGCGTCCGCGGAGTGCTGGTGACCCCGGCCGACTCCGAAGGAAGCAACCTCCGGGAGTTCCGGCGCCACGGCATTCCCTTCGTCCTCGTGGACCGCGTGGCCGGGGACGACGACGGCTGCTCCGTCTCCGTCGACGACGTCACGGGCGGCGCCCTGGCGGTCCGTCACCTGACGGCGTCGGGACACCGCTCCCTCGCCTACGTCAGCGGGCCGGACCACCTGAACCAGGTGCGCGACCGGCGCACCGGCGCCCTCGACGCGCTCGCCGAGGCCGGTCTCCCTCCCGAGGCGATGCGGGAGGTTCCCGCCGCGCGTCTCGACGTCGCGGCGGGACGCGACGCCGGAGCCCGGCTGCTGGGCCTCGCCCAGCGGCCCACCGGCGTCTTCTGCGCCAACGACCTGCTGGCACTGGGCGTGTTGCAGTCCCTGTACACGGCCGGAGTCCGGGTTCCCGAGGACCTCGCGATCGTCGGGTACGACGACATCGAGTTCGCCGCTGCGGCGACGGTCCCGCTCACCTCGGTGCGCCAGCCCGCGCTCACCATCGGCGCGCGCGCCACCGAGCTGCTGCTCCGCGAGTCGGCCGAGGAGGCGTGCGCCCACCGGCACGAACGCGTGGTTCTCCAGCCGGAGTTGGTCGTGCGCCAGTCCACCCTCGTGCCGCGCTGACCAGGGGCGGAGCGGGCGGGCGGGCGTTGCCGGGGCGGCGCGGGGAGCCGGACACGGCCCCGGGACGTGTCCCGCCGCACGTTGAATCGATTCACCCTCTGTTCGGGCGGAGGGCTTCCGGACACCCGCGGCGACCGCCGCGCCCCAGGTCAACGGCCGGGCTCCTGGCCGCCGATCCGCCGGGCGCAGGAGAGGACCACGACGAGGGGCCAGAACGACTGGGCGAACGTGATGACGCGCTCGGCCGCCCCCGCGATGTCGAGCACGAAGAGGGCGAGCAGGAACCACGCCCCGCCCAGCCACATCACGGTGGTCGCGCCGACGGAGGGACCGGGCCGCAGGCCCCACGGCACGGTCCCTCCGGAGAGCGGGACCAGTCGTCCCGGCGGGCGCTGCGCCTGCCGCCGCGCCGCCAGTACCGGCCAGAGCGCCAGCAGCGAGAACCCCACCGTCACCACGACCCCGTGCGCGAACGATCCGCCGCTGACCGGGGCCGGGAAGAACGCCAGCAGCATCGCGGAGAGCCCGCCACCGGCCAGCGCCAGCCGGCCGAACGGGGCGGCGGGACGCAGCCCGCAGGCGGTGACCACATGGCAGACGCCCAGCGCGACCAGGGCCGTGGTCATCACCCAGTAGCCGCGCGTCCCGTCGGCGGCGAGGATGCTGATGGTGGACGAGGCCGGGTCGTAACGGGGTCCTTCGAGCTCCGCCGATACCGACCAGCCGCCGACGAGCAGGATCGGAGCGCACACCGAGGAGAAGAGGACCCACCAGGGGACGTATCGCATCGGTGAACGGTAGAACGCGCACGGTCCCCGCTTCCCGCTGTACACGCAGGCGTCCGCGGGATCAGCCGGGCGGAGGTCCGGCCGGCCGTACCGGTACGGACTACCGCCACGCGCTTCAGGCCTCCACGGCGGCTCCGGTGAGGGATTCCCCGGTGGCTGCCGCGTCCGGGTCCACGGTGGCGGACTCGTCGAGGAAACCGCCGGACTGGTGCTGCCACAGCTTGGCGTAGGCGCCCTCCGCGGTCAGCAGTTCCTGGTGCGTGCCCTGTTCGAGGATCCGGCCCCGGTCGAGGACCACCAGCCGGTCCATGGTCGCGACGGTGCTCAGGCGGTGTGCCACCACCAGCGCCGTCCGTCCCTCCATGAGCCGCCACAGGGCGTCCTGGACCAGGATCTCGCTCTCCGAGTCCAGGGCGCTGGTCGCCTCGTCGAGGAGCAGGATCGGCGCGTCACGCAGGATCGCCCGGGCGAGGGCGACCCGCTGGCGCTGGCCCCCGGAGAGCTTCACCCCGCGCTCGCCCACCATGGTGTCGAACCCGTCCGGGAGCGCGTCGGCGAACTCCGCGACGTGCGCCGCCTCGGCCGCCCGGCGGATCTCGGCCTCGGTGGCGCCGGGCCGGGCGAAGGCGATGTTCTCCCGCAGCGTGCGGTGGAACATCGCCGGGTCCTGCGGGACGTACGCGATCTTGCTGCGCAGGTCGGCCCGGCGCAGCTTGCTGATGTCCTGGCCGCCGATCAGGATGCGGCCCCCTTCGATGTCCGCCATCCGCAGCAGGAGCCGGGTGAGCGTGGTCTTGCCGCCGCCGGACCGGCCGACGAGACCGATCTTCGTCCCTCCGGCGACGTCCAGGTCGAGGTCGTCGAAGAGCGGCTTCCCGCCCGCGTGGGCGAAGGTCACCTTCTCGAAGCGGACGTCCGACCCCTCGCTCCGCAGCGGTTCGGGGGACGGGGGGTCGAGGACGGTCGGCGGCTCCATCAGCAGTTCGGTGAACTGCGCGGCCTCCGTCATCGAGCTCTCCAGACGACGGTAGATCTGGTTGAACTCGAACATGATCCGGGTGGCGCTGGCGTAGTAGGTGAAGGCGACGATGATCGCCTCCACTCCGAGGTCCCCGCCCGCGAGCGTGACGGCGAGCATCAGGCCCACCACGTTGGTCAGGACGGAGAGCGGCGCCACCAGGGTGTCGATGCGCAGGTTGCCGTAGTCCCACGAACGCACCATGAGGTGACGCAACTCGCCCACCCGGGAACGGTGTTCGGCGGCCTCGCGGTCCTCGGCCGCGAAGGACTGGACCGTCTCCATGTTCGTCAGGCTGTCGGCGACGTGGCCCGACACCCGGGCGATCGCCTGTTCGCGCTTGGCGACGATCGCCTGCCGGCGCCGGATGAGGGGCGTCACGATCACCGCGGTGAGCGCGATGAGCGTCAGGAGGCCGACCACGAGCAGCGGGTCGTAACTCCACAGCACCACCGACGCGAACGCCAGCGGCACCAGGTTGCCCATGATGGAGAACGTCAGCGTGTCGACGAACTCCTCGAAGCGCGAGGCGAAACTGAGGACCCGCTTGGTCAGCGATCCGGCGAAGTTGTCGTGGAAGAACGCGGAGTCCTTGACGAAGATCTCATCCATACCGGTGACGTAGAGGCGCGCGATGCCCCGGCCTTCGACGCGGTTCAGGCAGTGAAGTCCGATCCGCCACAGCGTCTCCGAGAACAGCAGGACCCCGCCGAACCCGAGGACGTACGGCAGCATCGGGCCGATGCCGGTGGCGCCCCCGTCCTTCCCGACCACGTGGCCCACGAGCTTGGCGACGATCAGCGGGGCGATGTAGTAGAGGCCGATGTTGCCCAGGGCGGGCAGGAGCAGGGCGGGCGCGGCCACCCATCGCAGCCGGGAGAGTTCCCGGATGTAGTAGCGGAGGGCGAGGAGCACCGAGCCTTTGCTCGGTAGGCCTTCGCCCGATTCGATTGATCCCATCGCGACCCGTTTCGTCGTGTGGTGAATGAGCAGAGCGGAGTCTCCCGCAGCCACCGCCACGGGGTCCAAGGGTTTTTGTCCAGTTCTGTCACACGGAGGGATTCGGTGGCTCGATCCGTCCGGGCTCCGCACGCGGTTCCCGGAGCCGGCACGGACCCCGCTCGCCGGGGGCGGTCGCGGCGCTCGTCCCGTGCGGGGCCTCGGGCGGAGCGTCACCGGCCACCGAAGGACCCCGGACGGCGCGGGGGCCATCGGGGTGATCCGCCGGAGGGGCCGAGTCCGTTTCGGCCGGGGCTGTTTGTGGCCGAATGCCGTCGGTGGCGGCTGCTCCTCGCCGGGGTCCGTCCGTCGGGGGAGCAGCCGCGCCGTCAACCGTCCGCCGGGGGAGCAGCGGTCGCGCCGCGCCGGGTGACGGGCCGTCCCGCGCCGCCCCGCGGCAGCGCGGGACGGCCCTCGGCGTCGCCGGTGCCGCCGTGAGCACCCCTCAGGCGGCGGGCCCTCCGGTGTCTCCCGCGGTGGGGGCGAGGCCGTCCGGCACGCGGAGCGCGCCCTTCACGCGAGCGACCCGTCCTTCTCGCCGTCCGCCTCGGCGGTGACCTGGTAGGACAGCAACTGCTGGAACAGGCCCGGCTGCGCGGCGAGTTCGGCGTAGCTGCCCTCCTGGACGATCCTGCCCTCGTCGAGAACCACGATCCGGTCGGCCACGGCCACGTTGGTGATCCGGTGGGTGACCAGCAGCACCACCCGGTCCCGGGCGAGGTCCCGCAGCCGCTGGAAGATCCGGTACTCGGCGCGGGGATCGAGGTTCGCGGTCGGTTCGTCGAGGACCAGCAGCCCGGCCTCCCGGAAGAAGGCCCGGGCGAGGGCGATGCGCTGCCACTGGCCGCCGCTCAGTTCCTCCCCGTTGAGCCACTCCCGGGCCAGGAGGGTGTCCAGGCCCGCGCCGAGTCTGTCGACGACCTCGTCGGCGCCGGCGGCCTCGCACGCCTCGCGCACCGCCGCGTCCCCGCGCGCGGTGGGCTGCCCCTGGTTCACGTTCTCGCGCACGGTCAGCGGCCAGTGGGCGTAGTCCTGTGGCACCAGGGCCACCTGCTGCCACAGCGCCTGGGGATCGGCTTCGCCGGTGGGCGTGCCGTCCCAGAGCACCTGCCCGTCGGTCGGCAGGTACAAGCCGCTCACCAGCTTCGACAGCGTCGACTTCCCCGATCCGTTGAACCCGACCAGTGCGGTGACCTCGCCGCGCCGCAGGGTGAGGGAGACCCCGGACAGCGCGTCGCGGTCCTTGCCCGCGTAGCGGTGGGTGACCGAGGAGATCTCGATCGTCTTCGGCGGTTCCGGGCGGTGGGAGCCCCGGCGCATGCGGTAGCCGCCCGCCTTGTCCAGGAAGCCGCTCCAGTCGTCCATGTACAGACCCGTGCGTACGGCACGCGCACCGACGGCCACCAGCCCCCGGACCGACTGGCCCACCGTCTGCAGGGCGAAGACGGCCGTCCCGGCGTGCCCGACGGTGATGCGGCCGGTGGTCAGCAGCCAGGCGACCGCCGCCCACACGACCGCCGAACCGAGCCCGCCGCACACCGCCCCGACGAGGGACATGCGCGCGCCCTGGTCGGCGGCCTTCCGGTCCTCGCGGTTGATCCGGGCCACCGTCTGCCGGTAACGCCCCGACAGGAAGCCGCCCATGGTGCCGGCCCTGATCTGGTCGGCCGCGTCCTTGGTGTAGATGTGCCAGCGCAGCACCGACAGCATCCGCTGGTCGCCGTTGCTGCGGAGGTTGGCGAGGTAACGCACACGGGCGGCGCTGACCTGGGCCAGGGCCTGGGGGAGGCTCGCCGCGATCAGGAGCGGCAGGAGGACCCAGTGCACCCCGGCCAGGACGATCGCCCCGGCGAGGAAGCTGGCGGCCGAGGCGATGAGGTCCTGGCCCTCGTCGATCAGGTCGCCGGTGACCTGCGCGCCCCGGTCGGCGGCCTCGCGGTCGCGGTTGAAGTCGGGTTCGTCGTAGGCACGGAGCTCCACCTCGGCGCACCCGGTGAGCAGCATCTGTTCCGCCTCGCGCGACATGAGCGGGCCGAGGCGCGAGGACAGCCAGGCGACGGTGATCCCCAGGAGGGCGCGGGCTCCGGCGGTGCCGGCCAGCAGGAGGACGGAGGGCCATGCTTCGAGGAGCCGGTCGTAGACGTCACCGCTGGTGAGCAGGGCGGTGAGGGTGCCGCTGATGGCGACCAGGCCGAGGGCCTGGAGCACTCCGGCGGCGGCCTGGCAGAGCAGGAGGCCCGTGGTCGCCCGCCGGTCCACCCGCCAGGCGAGGGCCAGCGAGCGGCGCACCAGCTGGGGGAGGCGTCTGGCCATGTCGCGCATCCGGATGGAGCGCCCGGCCGCCTCGCGGCTGCCGGTGAGGTCGACGTACCGCATCTGCGGTTCCTCGGCGACCGCCGTGCTCGCGGGGGCGTCGGCCGCCGGGGGCGGTGGTGCGGTAGGGGCCCGGTGGGTGGTACGCGGCCTCGGGACGCCGTCGTTCGACGCGTCGGCAGACTCGCTCATGCGGCCCACCTCGTGTCCACGCGTACGGAACCGGGAGCGGTGCGGTGCGCCCCCGTGCCGGGAAGCTGTCCGGGGGCGGCGGGCGGGGTGTGCTCGAAAGCCGAGGGCAGTGGGTGGCGATGCCGTGCGAGGGTCATGGGAGTCCCCTTCGGTGGTCGTCCGGCCGGGTTCGTGTCGAAAGTCCCGCCCGCCCTCCGGGCGGACGGCGCCACGTTCGACACACGCCCTAACGACAGGGGTGGAACTTCGAACGCGTGTATTTCGGTCGAGCCAGGTTCCCGGGGCGCGGGGGTGGTACGAGCGTGCCGGTTACATCCACCCGTACGCGGCAAGGGGCCTTGTGCGGAGCGGAGTTGGCCGAAACGCCGAGGACGTGCCGCGTGCGCGCGGGTGCGGGGCCAGGGCCCGGCCGGGACGGGGGCGCGGCGAACGGAAACCGGTGCGGTGACCCGTACGGGCTGTTCGCCCCAGTTCTGGCATACGGCCGGAAAAGCCCTTTCCCGCCGTGCGGGGTTCGCTGTTGTCTGGCCCGAACCAAAACGGGCACCGCCTACCGAATCGAGGGTCCATGGGAAGAACCGGACAGCGCGCCCTGGTCGTATCCGCGCTCGTCATGAGCGCCGCCCTGCTGACGGTCACGCAGGCCACCGCGGCGCCGTACGACCCCTACACGGGGTCGAATCCGTACACCACCGGATGCGCGGCCGACGCGATCACCATCGGCACACGTCAGATAAGAAGCCCGCAGGCCGTGTTCGGCACCATGGAGGTGCGCTACTCGCCGAGCTGCCAGACCAACTGGGTGCGAGCCGTCATGACCGCCACGAGCAGCGCGAACACGGTCACCAAGGGAATCCGGCGCTTCTCCAGCCAGCCGGACGGGCAGGGCGGCTGGCTCGGGTTCTACGAGAACTACGAGTACGACCCGGCCGCCGGAAGCTCCTTCGGCATGCAGGTCTTCGCTCCGGGAGCCACCTGCATCACGGTGATGGCCGTCGTCCGCGACGCCGCGGGACAACCCCTCGCCTCCACGGGGACGGACGCGAACAACGCCTGGGAGGTGTTCTGCTGAGCTCATGGTTCGCGGGGGACCGGCGACGCCGTGCGCGGCCCGCGCCTGCCGGTCCGTCCGCCGGGCCGTGTGTCGCCCAGCCCTTCGACGCACCCCGGGGCGGGGGGCCCCCCCCCCCGCGCGGCGCGGCGGGGGCGCCCGGCCCGCGGCCCGGCGCGGGGGGGGAGGCACGGAA
>NZ_JBHWYX010000069.1:0-28578 GCF_042728795.1 Streptomyces sp. NPDC060184 | reverse complement strand
TCCGGGCCCCGCCCGCGCGTGCGGGCCCCTCTCCGTCGTACCGTCCGGGTCGTACCGTCCTGATCAGCCGCCGTAGATCGACTCGATCTCGTGGGCGAAGTCCTTCGCGACGACGTTCCGCTTCAGCTTCAGCGAAGGCGTGATGTGCCCCGCCTCCTCGGTGAACTGGGCTTCCAGGACACGGAACTTGCGCACCGACTCCGCCTTGGAGACCGCCGCGTTCCCGTCGTCCACCGCCCGCTGGATCTCCGCCAGCAGCTCGGCGTCCTCGCGCAGCGAGCGGGCCGTCGAACCGGTCGGCTTGCCGTGCTCCTCGGCCCAGCGGCCGAGGAACTCCTCGTCCAGCGTGACCAGCGCGCCGACGAACGGCCGCCCGTCGCCCACCACCATGCACTCGGCCACCAGGGCGTGGGCGCGGATGCGGTCCTCGATCACGGCGGGAGCGACGTTCTTGCCGCCCGCCGTGACGATGATCTCCTTCTTGCGGCCGGTGATCGCGAGGTAGCCGTCCTCGTCCAGCGTGCCGATGTCACCGGTGTGGAACCAGCCGTCCGCCAGCGCCTCGGCGGTCGCCGCCTCGTTCCCCCAGTACCCCGCGAACAGGTGCTCGCCGTGCAGCAGGACCTCGCCGTCGTCGGCGATCCGCACCACGGAGCCGGGCAGCGGCTGGCCGACCGTACCGATCTTCGGCCGGTCCCACGGGTTGAAGGCGGTGGCCGCGCAGCTCTCGGTGAGGCCGTAGCCCTCCAGGACCGTGAAGCCGATGCCCCGGTAGAAGTGGCCCAGGCGCTCGCCGAGCGGGGCGCCGCCGGAGATCGCGTACTCGCCGCGCCCGCCGAGGACCGCGCGGAGCTTGCCGTAGACGAGCTTGTCGAAGAGCCGGTGCTTCAGCCGCAGGCCGAGGGAGGCGCCCTTCGGGGTGCTCAGCGCCTGGCTGTAGGCGATGGCCGTCGAGGCGGCGCGGTCGAAGATCCGGCCCTTGCCGTCGCCCTGCGCCTTGGCGCGGGCCGCGTTGTAGACCTTCTCGAAGACGCGCGGCACTCCGAGGATCAGCGTCGGCCGGAAGGCGGCCAGTTCGTCCGTGAGGTTCTTGATGTCCGGTACGCAGCCGAGCTTGATCGGCGCCATCACGGCCGCCACCTCCACCAGCCGGCCGAAGACGTGCGCGGCGGGGAGGAAGAGCAGCACCGAGCACTCGCCGGTACGGAAGAGGGGCTTCAGCCGCTCCACGACGTTGCCGCACTCCGCGAAGAAGCTGCGGTGGGTGAGCACACAGCCCTTGGGGCGGCCGGTGGTGCCGGAGGTGTAGACGATGGTGGCCGGGTCGTCGGCCTTCGCGGTGGTGGTCCGCACGTCCACGGTCTCCTCGGAGACCTCCGCGCCGGCGGCGTTCAGCTCCTCCACCGCGCCGCGGTCGATCTGCCAGACCTGCTTGAGCTCCGGCAGCCGCGCCTGGACCGAGGCGACCGAGGCGGCGTGCGCGTCGCTCTCCACGATCACCGCGACCGCGCCGGAGTCGCCGAGGATCCACTGGATCTGCTCGGGCGAACTGGTCTCGTACACCGGTACGGTCACCGCGCCGGCGGTCCAGATGGCGAAGTCGAGGAGGACCCACTCGAAGCGGGTGCGCGACATCAGAGCGACCCGGTCGCCCGGTTGCACCCCGGCCGCGACGAGGCCCTTGGCGGCGGATCTGACCTCGGCCAGGAACTGGGTCGCGGTGACGTCGGTCCACGCACCGGCCACCTTGCGGCTCATCACCGCGGTGGCGGGATGCTGAGCGGCGTTGCGGCGGATGAGATCGGTCAGGTTGCCGTCCGTGGGGACCTCGTACAGGGCCGGAAGGCTGAACTCGCGCAAGACTGCTGCTCCTCATCGGGCTCCGGTGCCACGGCTCTGTGTGACGCACCGGAAGCGGTCCACGATTGGCAGGTGCTCAGTGGGGTGAGCACGACTGGACTGCCCGGACGTTACCCACCGGTAGTGCTTCCGGATAGAGGAGCAGGACAGATGTCTTATGCATCACATACAGAGACCGTCGTTCCGGGAACCCTAGACCACCCGTCTCCGGACTCGGAAGTAACCGCAGGTCCGACGCCCTGTTCAGGCCACAGGGGGCTGACTAGGGTGAGCTCATGCGTGCAGGAGAAGAGGGCGTGACGGGCACCCCGGTGACCGCCCGCGGCACCACCCGCGTCCATGTGGTGAGCGACGTACACGGCAACACCGAGGCGCTGGCCCGCGCGGGCGACGGCGCCGACGCCCTGATCTGCCTCGGCGACCTGGTGCTCTTCCTCGACTACGCCGACCACTCGCGCGGCATCTTCCCCGACCTCTTCGGCGTGGAGAACGCCGACCGCATCGTCGCCCTGCGCACCGCCCGGCGCTACGAGGAGGCCCGCGACTTCGGCCGCGAGCTCTGGGCGGGCATGGACCGCAACGCCGCCATCCTCGGCGCGGTCCGCAAGCAGTACGCCGAGATGTTCGCCGCCATGCCGACCCCGACGTACGCCACCTACGGCAACGTCGACGTCCCCGCCCTCTGGCCCGAGTACGCCGGACCGGGCACCACCGTCCTGGACGGCCAGCGCGTCGAGATCGGCGGTCGCGTCTTCGGATTCGTCGGCGGCGGGCTCAGGACCCCGATGAACACCCCGTTCGAGATCAGCGACGAGGAGTACGCAGCCAAGGTGGAGGCGGTCGGCGAGGTCGACGTCCTCTGCACCCACATCCCGCCCGAGGTGCCGGAACTCGTCTACGACACCGTCGCCCGGCGCTTCGAACGCGGCAGCCGCGCCCTGCTGGACGCCATCCGCCGCACCCGCCCCCGGTACGCCCTCTTCGGCCACGTCCACCAGCCCCTGGCCCGCCGGATGCGGATCGGCACGACCGAGTGCGTCAACGTCGGCCACTTCGCCTCCACCGGCCGGCCATGGGCGCTCCAGTGGTGAGAGCCGCCGGACCGGCCGGTGGCGGGAGGCGCCCGCCGGTCGGGGCCGCCCGCCCGGTGAGAGCCGCCGGACACCCCCTCGCGCACACGCGATAGCCTGCACCCGGCAGGCTCCTGCCGAGAACGGACCGGCACAGCGCATGGAGGGCCACGGCGATGGCTGAACACACCAGCTCGAGCATCACGATCGAGGCGGCACCGGCCGACGTGATGAGCGTGATCGCCGACTTCGCCCGCTACCCGGAGTGGACCGGCGAGGTGAAGGAGGCCGAGGTGCTGGCCACCGACGACCAGGGCCGCGCCGAACAGGTCCGCCTGGTTCTCGACGCCGGAGCCATCAAGGACGACCACGTCCTCGCCTACACCTGGAAGGGCGACGACGAGGTCAGCTGGAGCCTCGTCAAGTCCCAGATGCTGCGGTCCCTCGACGGCACCTACGCGCTGGCGCCCCTCGCCGGCGGCGAGCGCACCGAGGTCACCTACCGGCTCGCCGTCGACGTCAAGATCCCGCTCCTCGGCATGATCAAGCGCAAGGCGGAGAAGGTCATCATCGACCGCGCGCTCGCCGGTCTGAAGAAGCGCGTCGAGTCCGCCCCGCAGGGCTGACCCGGTGCGCACGGTCCTGGTCACCGGGCCCGGCGGCGCCGGCACCACCACCGTCGCGGCGGCCACCGCACGGGCCTCGGCCCGCGCCGGCCGCCGCACCCTGCTGGTCACCCGCGACCACGTGCCCGGTGGCCCCGGCTTCCCGGACGGCCCCGGGCCGGTCGCCGCCGACGACCTCCTGGACCACGCCCGCACCGACTCCGCCGCGCACTTGCGTACCGAACTCCTCGCCCTCCAGGAACGCGCCTCCGCCGTCTTCGACCTCCTCGGCGCGGGACGCATGGACGCCGAGGAACTCACCGAACTCCCCGGCAGCGGCGAACTCGCCCTCCTGCACACCCTGCACCGGGCCGCCTCCGGAGACTGGGCCGAGGCCGGTTACGACACCCTCGTCGTCGCCCTGCCGCCCCTGACCGAGGCCGTCGCCCTGCTCGCCCTCCCCGGCCAGCTCCGCCGCTACCTGCGCCGGCTGCTGCCCCAGGAACGGCAGGCCGCCCGCGCGCTGCGCCCGGTGCTCGCCCAGCTCGCCGGGGTCCCGATGCCCGCGCAGTGGCTGTACGCCGCCGCCGCGCGCAAGGACGCCGAACTCGCCGAGGTCGAGGCGCTGATCGAGGACCGCTCCACCACCCTCCGGCTGGTCGCCGAGCCCGGACCCGCCGCCGAGGACGCCCTGCGCGCCGCCCGTACCGGCTTCGCGCTGCACGGGCTGCGCACCGACCTGCTGGTCGCCAACCGGGTGCTGCCGCGCCACTCCGCGGATCCCTGGTTCGCCGGACTCGCCGCCCAGCAGGAGAAGACCCTCGCCCGCTGGTACGAGGACCGGACGCCTCAGCCCGACGGGGGCCCCGCCGCCGAGGCGCTGTACGAGGCACCTCACCTCGGCCACGACCCCCGCACCCCCGAGGACCTGGACCTGCTCGGGATTCCGGCCCCCGACGACCGCCCGGCCGGCCGCGCCGACGACCCCTGGTGGACCGAACGGGCCCCCGACGGTGCCGAGGGCTTCGTCTGGTGCCTGCCGCTGCCCGGAGCGGTCAAGTCCGGTCTTCGGCTCGTCCGCCGCGGGGACGAGATCCTTCTCGCCGTCGGGCCCTTCCGCCGCAGCGTGCGCCTGGAGTCCGCGCTCCGCCGCTGCACGGTGTCCGGGGCGGCCCTCCGCGACGGCGTGCTGCGCGTCCGGTTCACCCCGGACCCGTCGCTCTGGCCGCGTACGCCCTGACGGCCGGTACCGCCTCCGACGGCCGGTCCGCTTTCCGGCCGCACCGCCTCCGACGGCCGTTCCCCGCCCCCGCCGCGCTGCCCCTGAACGGACGACCTCCGTTCGGGTACCGTCGGAGGTACGTCATCCGCGTCGCAGGAGCCCGCCATGAGTGAAGCCACCGATCGTCCCGCCGACGGCGACGCGTGGGCCGACGCCTGCGCCGAGGACCTGGAGGCCGAGAAGGCCCGCCGCCGCGCCACCTACGGGCCGCCGCCCGCCTCCGCCGCCGAGGAGCTGCGCAAGCTGGTCGACGCGGTGGCCGGGAAGCTCGGCGCGTTCTCCTCGCCGCTGCTCGGCACCGCCGCCCAGGGTGCGGTGCAGCAGGTCATCCAGCAGGCCAAGTCGGCGGTCGAACCGGTCATCGAGCGCAATCCGGAGATCTTCGACCACCTCGCCGCCGCCGGCAACGAACTGCTCGCCGCGTACCGTTCCGCCGTCGAGGGCCAGGAGGGCCGCTGGACGCGGACCACCGAAGGCGCGTCCGGCGGAGCCGGCCGCCCCGCCGACACGCCCGACCGGGCCGCCGACGACCCCTCCGACCCCCGCGACCGGCCCTCGGACGGGCCGTCGGCGAGTGAACACATCGACCTGGACTGAGCCCTGGCCGGAAATTCCGGCTGCCTTCTCGGGTACGGTTGACCCAGCGGGGCTCGACCGGAACTGAGGGATTCATGGGACTCACCATCGGCGTCGATATCGGCGGCACGAAGATCGCGGCTGGAGTGGTCGACGAAGAGGGCCAGATCCTCTCGATGTTCAAAGTACCGACCCCGCCGACGGCCTCGGGCATCGTCGACGCCATCTGCTCGGCCGTGGACGGTGCGCGCGAGGGCCACGTCATCGAAGCGGTCGGCATCGGCGCGGCCGGGTACGTCGACGACAAGCGCGCCACCGTGCTCTTCGCACCGAACATCGACTGGCGCCACGAGCCGCTCAAGGACGAGGTCGAACAGCGTGTCGGCCTCCCCGTCGTCGTCGAGAACGACGCGAACGCCGCGGCCTGGGGCGAGTACCGCTTCGGCGCGGGCAAGGGCCACGACGACGTCATCTGCATCACGCTCGGCACCGGCCTCGGTGGCGGCATCATCATCGGCAACAAGCTGCGGCGCGGACGCTTCGGCGTGGCCGCCGAATTCGGTCACATCCGGGTCGTCCCGGACGGCCTGCTCTGCGGCTGCGGCAGCCAGGGCTGCTGGGAGCAGTACGCCTCCGGCCGCGCCCTGGTGCGGTACGCCAAGCAGCGCGCCAACGCGACCCCGGAGAACGCCTCCGTCCTGCTCTCGCTCGGCGACGGCACGGTCGAGGGCATCGAGGGCAAGCACATCAGCGAGGCCGCCCGCCAGGGCGACGCGGTGGCCATCGACTCGTTCCGCGAGCTGGCCCGTTGGGCCGGCGCGGGCCTGGCCGACCTGGCCTCCCTCTTCGACCCGTCCGCCTTCATCGTCGGCGGCGGCGTCTCCGACGAGGGCGAACTGGTCCTGGACCCGATCCGCAAGTCGTTCCGCCGCTGGCTGATCGGCGGCGAGTGGCGTCCGCACGCCCAGGTCCTCGCCGCCCAGCTCGGCGGCAAGGCCGGACTGGTCGGCGCGGCCGACCTGGCCCGCCAGGGCTGACCGCCGCACCCACCGCACCACGCGCGATCCGAACGGACGCCCGCCGCGCCCCCAGGGGCACGGCGGGCGTCCGTCGTATCGTGGCCCGCATGGTTCTGACGCCGCTGCCCGACTCCCGTACCGAGGACGACGGTTCGGCCGTCGTCCGTGTTCTCGGCTACAACATCCGCTCGATGCGCGACGACCCCGCCGCCCTCGCCCGCGTCATCCGCGCCTGCGCCCCCGACCTGGTGTTCGTCCAGGAGGCGCCGCGCTTCTTCCGCTGGCGCAAGGCCGCCGCCCGGCTCGCCGCCGCGACCGACCTGGTCATCCTCTCCGGTGGCGCCACCGCCGCCGGCCCCTTGCTGCTCTGCTCCCTGCGCGCCACCGTCGAACGCACCGAGGACGTCCTGCTGCCGCGCACCCCCGGGCTGCACCGCAGGGGCTTCGCCACGGCGGTGGTCAAGATCGCCGGAACCCGGCTCGGTGTGGTCAGCTGCCATCTGAGCCTGCGGCCGGACGAACGCCTCGCCCAGGCCCGGGCGCTGCTGGAACGGGTGGAGGCGCTGGGCGTCGAGCACGCGGTGGTGGGCGGCGACCTCAACGACGTACCGGCCGGGGAGGCGTTCCGGCTGATCGCCGGGCGGCTCCACGACGGCTGGGCGGTACGGCCCTGGGGCGGGGAGCACACCTTCCCGGCCGACGGGCCGGTCCGCCGCATCGACGCCGTCCTCACCACGGACGGCATCGAGGTCCTCGGCTGCGGGGTCCCGGCCGGGCTCCCCGGCGTCGACGACGCCGATCTGCGGGCGGCCACGGACCATCTGCCGGTCCTGGCCGCCCTCCGGGTGCCGGCCGCCGCCCGCGCGGGCGACCGGGCCTGACGGCTCAGACGACGGCGCCGTGCCCCGGGTCGCCCAGGTCCTCGTCGTCGTCGTGCGGCATCCGCGCCACCAGCGTCGCGCAGCCGCCGAGGAAACCGCCGATGCAGACGGTCGTCAGCCACCAGGTCATCTCCCAGCCCAGCAGCACCGCGAGGAGCATCAGCACCGGACCGCCGACCACCCCGAGCCAGGCGAACTTCGACGTCGCGTCCGCCTCCGGGAGCGGCGGCGGCTCCGGCGGCACGAAGTGCCCCTCGGGGTCGTCGTCCTCGCCGTCGGCGGCGCCGCCGGAGTCCCCGTCCGGCAGCACATGGTCGCGGGGGCCACCGACGCCGGGGGCGAAGACCACCGAACTGCCCAGACCACTCTTGCCGTTGCCCTTGTCCGCCGGGGCCTCGGGGCGGTCCTCGTCGTCCAGCACGTTGATCAGGTCCTCGTCCGGCAGGGCGAGGTCCTCGATCGGCTTGAAGGGCTTGGCGCCCGGCGGGTCCGGCGGCTCCTCGCCGTACCCGGCGACGATCGCGGCCCAGGCGGCCTCCTCGTCCAGCGGGCGCACCTCGTCCCGGGGCGCGTCGGCGGGGCGCCCCTCGTCCGTACTCCCGGGCGCGGCCGTCTGCCCCTCCGCCTGCGGCGGTTCGCGCTCCTCGTCACTGCCCGTGCGGTCCGCGTCCTGCTCAGCCACCGGACATACCCCCCTTCTCCGCCACTCCGGATGCGAGACGGGCGAGGAACCGGTGGCTCTCGTCGAAGATCCGCTCCGCGTCATGGTCCAACGTCGCGACGTGGTAACTCTGTTCCAGCAGCACCTCCTCGACGTCCCGCGAGGACACCCTGCTGAGGACGCGGGCCGTGTCGGCGGGCGGCACCACGTGGTCCTGCGAGCTGTGCAGCAGCAGCACCGGCTGCGTCACCTGCGGGAGTTCGGTGTCGACGATCCGCAGGAACCGGCGCAGCGAGTGGGCGGAGTGCAGCGGGACCCGGTCGTAACCGACCTCGTGCGCCCCCTCGCGCGCGATGTCCCCGGCCAGGCCCTTCGTCGTACGGACGAGGTGGCGGGCGACCGGCAGGGCGTACGCGGACAGGCCGTGCACCTTGTTCGCCGGGTTGACCAGCACCAGCCCGCTCACCGCGTCGCCGTGGCGCGCGGCCAGCCGCAGCGCCAGCGCCCCGCCCATGGAGAGGCCGAAGACGAAGACCCGGGCGCACCGCTCGCGCAGCACCCGCAACTCCCGGTCCACCTCGGCGTACCAGTCCTGCCAGCCGGTGACCGCCATGTCCTCCCACCGGGTGCCGTGCCCCGGCAGCAGCGGCACCGACACGGTGTACCCGCGCGCCGCGAGGTAGTCGGCCCACGGGCGCAGCGACTGGGGCGATCCGGTGAAGCCATGACAGAGGAGGACGCCGACCTCTCCGCCCTCGTGGCGGAACGGCTCGGCTCCAGGGAGGACCGGCACCGGTGACTCCTGTTCGTGAGGCTGGGCTCGGGCGGGGGAGTGCGTGGGGGGCTTGCGAGGGGGCGTACGGGGCACCCGCGAGAAGAATGACTTCACCGTACGCGACCGGGCCGACACCGACCAGGGCCGTCGCGCCACCGGCACGGGGCGGCCCGCGCACCGTGCGGCGACGGCGGCCCGCGCGCGGGTAAGGTCGTGGCACAGCACACAGGAGGCACCCCAGTTGATCTACGGCGCGATGCACTTCTCCCTCGGGGGGTCCCTGAAGCTCGCCTTCAGGCCGTGGGTCGAGGGCCTGGAGAACATCCCCCTCACCGGACCGGCGATCCTGGCGAGCAACCATCTGTCCTTCTCCGACTCCTTCTTCCTGCCGGCCGTCCTCGACCGCAAGGTCACCTTCATCGCCAAGGCCGAGTACTTCACCGCGCCCGGAGTGAAGGGCAAGCTCACCGCGGCCTTCTTCAAGGGCGTCGGCCAGCTGCCCGTCGACCGCTCCGGGGCCAGGGGCGCCGGTGAGGCCGCGATCCGCGCCGGGATCAAGGTGGTCGAGGGCGGCGGACTCTTCGGCATCTACCCCGAGGGCACCCGCTCGCCGGACGGCCGCCTCTACCGGGGGAAGCCCGGCGGCCTCGCCCGGGTGGCGCTGGCCACCGGCGCGCCCGTCATCCCGGTCGCGATGATCGACACGGAGAAGATCCAGCCGCCCGGCCAGGTCATCCCCAAACTGCTGCGTCCCGGCATCCGGATCGGCAAGCCGCTGGACTTCTCCCGCTACCAGGGCATGCAGGGCGACCGGTTCATCCTGCGTTCGCTGACGGACGAGGTCATGTACGAAATCATGAAACTCTCCGGGCAGGAGTACGTGGACGTCTACGCGACGGCCGCCAAGCGCCGGATCGCCGACGAGGCCAAAGCGGCCTCACAGCAGCAGAAGCAGGCCGCACAGGAACAGAAACACGCGGTACAGGAACAGAAACAGGCCGCGCTGGAACAGAAACAGGCGGCGCGGGACGAGAAGCGCTCGACGCCGGAACCGCCGGCGCGGTAGCGGGCGTCGCCGGGACGACCGGCGAAGGCGGCGGGCGGCGGCGGGTGTTCGCCGCGACGGGTGCCGCTGACGACGGGTGCCGGTGACGACGGGGGCCGGTGAGGGCGGGCGCTGTCGCACGACGGGTGTCCGCGGCAGCGGTGGAGAGAGAGCAGGTCCGGCCGACGGGGGCGCGGACCGCGGGGGTGGGGGAGATGACCGGGCGCGAGCGGGTCGTACGGATGTCGGTCGAGCAGCCGCTGTGGCGCGCGCTCACCGGATACCGGGTGCTGACGACGGTCTACGCCCTGGCGCTGGCCGTCCTGGGGCGCGCGGACTTCGAACGGCCCGCGGTGGCCTTCGGGTTCCTCGCCGTGATGGCGGTGTGGACGCTGCTCACCCTGCCCCGGGTCGCCAACGCGGCGCGTTGCACACGGCCGTTCCTCGGCGCGGACCTGGTGGTGGCGCTCACCGGCATCCTGCTCACCCCGGTCGCCGATCTCGACGCCCACCACGTCGACGGCTCGACCCTGCCGTCGATCTGGACCGCCGGGGCGGTGCTGGCCTTCGCGCTGAAGGGCGGCTGGCGGTGGGCCGCCTTCGCGTCCACGCTCGTCGCCGCCGCCAACCTCGTCGAGCGCGCCGAGCCCAGCCGCGACACCCTCCACAACGTCCTGCTGGTCTGGGTCGCCTCGATAGCGATCGGGTACGTCGTCGAGGTCGCCCGCGCCAGTGAGCGCACGCTCGCCCGCGCCCTGGAGATCGAGGCCGCCACCCGCGAGCGGGAGCGGCTGGCCCGGGACATCCACGACAGTGTGCTCCAGGTCCTCGCCATGGTCCAGCGCCGGGGCACCGCCCTCGGTGGCGAGGCCGCCGAACTGGGCCGGATGGCCGGGGAGCAGGAGATCGCCCTGCGCACCCTCGTCTCCAGCGGCCTGGTGCCCACCACCCGGGTCTCCGAGGACACCGCGCAGGGCGCCGTCGTCCGTACCGTCACGGCTCAGGAGCCGCCCGCCGACGCCTCCGAGATCGATCTGCGCACCCTGCTCGCCCCGCACGCGGGCTCCCGGGTCAGCCTCGCGGAGCCCGGCGCCCCGGTCCTGATGCCGCCCGGCGCGGCGCGGGAGCTCGCCGCCGCCACCGGCGCCGCCCTGGACAACGTACGGGCCCACGCCGGACAGGACGCGCAGGCGTGGATCCTGGTCGAGGACGAGCCCGGCGAGGTGGTCGTCACGGTCCGGGACGACGGACCGGGCATCCCGCGGGGGCGGCTGGCCGAGGCCGAGGGGGAGGGCCGGCTCGGCGTGGCCCTCTCCATCCGCGGGCGGTTGCGCGACCTGGGCGGCACGGCCGAGGTGATCTCGGTGCCGGGCCAGGGCACCGAAGTCGAGTTGAAGGTTCCGAAGGCCCCACGGGGGAAGGCAGGATCGATCCGATGAGTACACCGACAGCACCGGGCACACCGGACAGAACGGGCGCACCGGCGGCACCGGACGCACCGGGCGGGGCGGTCGCCCCCGGGCCCCCGCCGCAGACCCGCGCCGACGGCACGGTCATCAAGGTCATGGTGGTGGACGACCACCCGATGTGGCGCGACGCCGTCGCCCGCGACCTGGCCGAGTCCGGCTTCGACGTCGTCGCGACCGCCGGTGACGGCCCGGGGGCCGTCCGCCGCGCCCAGGCGGTCCGGCCCGACGTCCTCGTGCTCGACCTGAACCTGCCGGGCCTGCCCGGTGTCCAGGTCTGCAAGGAGCTCGTGGCGCACCTCCCCGGCCTGCGGGTGCTGGTGCTCTCCGCCAGCGGGGAGCACGCCGACGTGCTGGAGGCGGTGAAGTCCGGGGCCACCGGCTACCTGCTGAAGTCCGCCAGCACCCGGGAGCTGACCGAGGCGGTCCGCTCGACCGCGGTCGGCGACCCGGTCTTCACCCCGGGGCTGGCCGGACTCGTGCTCGGCGAGTACCGCAGGCTCGCCTCCGACCCGTCCCCGGCGGCCCCCGACGACCCGAAGGCGCCGCGCCTGACCGAGCGCGAGACCGAGGTGCTCCGGCTGGTGGCCAAGGGACTGTCGTACAAGCAGATCGCCGAGCGGCTGGTGATCTCGCACCGCACGGTCCAAAACCACGTCCAGAACACCCTCGGCAAGCTCCAGCTGCACAACCGGGTGGAACTGGTCCGGTACGCCATCGAGCGGGGCCTCGACGACGTCTGAGCGGAGTCCGGCGGGCCGGCCGGGGCGGGGCGCGCCCCGGCCGCCGCCGAGCGGCGCGCCCGGTCACCCGGTCGTATATTCGCGGTGTCCGGGTCATGTGCCGTACCGCAGCACCAACGGGAGACGCCGTGGAAATCCTGGCATTCGGTGTGCAGGCCGACGAGAAGCCCCTGATCGAGAAGGCGTTCGCCGGGAAGCACGAGGTCCGCTGCCTGGAGGTGTTCCTCACCCCGGACACCGCGGCCCTCGCGGCGGGGTACGAGGCCATCTCCACCAGCGTCAACGCGGACCTCGGCGCCCAGGTGCTCCGGACCCTGGCGGCCGGCGGCACCCGGATGATCGCCCAGCGGTCGACCGGTTTCAACAACATCGACCTGGAGGTCGCCGCCTCCCTCGGCCTGCGCGTCGCCCGGGTCTCGTACTACTCGCCCCACTCCGTCGCCGAGTTCGCGTGGACCCTGGCGATGGCCGTGAACCGCAAGGTCATCCGCGCGGCGACGCGCACCCGCGACTTCGACTTCCGGCTCGCCGGACTCCTCGGCCGGGACATGCACGGCCGCACGGCCGGGGTGATCGGCACCGGCAAGATCGGTGAGGCGTTCACCCGGATCGCCCACGGTTTCGGCATGAACCTGCTCGGCTGGGACGTCGCCGAGAACCCCGCCTGCGTGGAGCTGGGCATGCGGTACGTCGAGAAGGACCAGCTCTTCGCCGAGGCCGACCTCATCAGCCTGCACGTCCCCCTGCTGCCCGCCACCCACCACCTCATCGACCAGCGGGCGATGGCGCTGATGAAGCGCGACGTGATCCTCGTCAACTCCAGCCGGGGCGGCCTGGTCGACACCCGCGCCCTGGTCACCGAACTCCGCGCGGGCCACTTCCTCGGCGTCGGCCTCGACGTGTACGAGGAGGAGGCCGGGCTCTTCTTCCTGGACAAGTCGCTGGAGGGCATCGACGACGACACCCTCGCCCGCCTGCTGACCTTCCCGAACGTCCTGGTCACCTCCCACCAGGCGTACTACACCGAGGACGCGGTCGGCCAGATCATCGACGCCACCGCCGCCAACATCGACGACTACCTCGCCGGACGCCGCAGCGACAACGTCCTGGTGCCGGCGGCCCCGGAGCGGTGAGCGCGGCGCGGTGAGCCGGCGCCCCGCCCGGGGCACCGGCACCCGCCCGTCCGGTCGCGAACGGCGTCCGGTCGCGAACCTGCGTTCCGTCGCGAACGGGGCGTTCAGCCGCGTACCGGCAGCCCCGCCAGCAGCTCGGTGACGATCTTCGAACCCCGCAGCGTCAGCACCGACTCCGGGTGGAACTGCACCGAGGCGAACCCGTCGCCGCGCAGGGCGTACAGCTCGCCGGTGACCTCGTCCCGGCTCACCTCGATGCCGTGCGCGCCCAGCTCGGCGGTGGCGGCGTCGTCGCACCGCGCCGCGAAGCTGTTGTAGAACCCCACGGTCTCCGGCCGGCCGAACAGCTCGATCCGCGTCTGCGCCCCCTGATGGGGCACCGCCTTGCGCACCACCTCCAGGCCCAGCTCCGCCGCGATCAGTTCATGGCCCAGGCACACGCCCAGCAGCCCGTCCCGGTGGTCGCGCACCAGCTCCGCCGCGACCGAGCGCAGCAGCACCATCTTGGCGTCGGCGGGGTCGCCCGGGTTCCCCGGCCCGGGGCCCAGCACCACCGGCCCCCGGTGCGCCCGGACGGTCTCCCGCAACTCCGGTGCGTCGAAGCGGACGACCGACACGTCGAGCCCCGAGGCGCGCAGCAGATGCGCCAGCATCGAGGTGAAGGTGTCCTCGCCGTCCACCACCAGCGCGTGGCCCGACGCCGTCCGGGCCGGCTCCTGCATCCGCAGCCAGAACGGCGCCAGCCCGCCCCGCCGGTCGTCCAGCGCCGACTGCACCCGGGGGTCGGTGGCCAGTTGCGGCCCGGTCCGCTCCTCGGTCCGCCGGCCCGGCCGCACCCCGAGAGCGGCCAGCACCCCCGCCGCCTTGGCGTGGGTCTCGGCGACCTCGCCGTCCGGGTCGGAGTGGCGTACGAGGGTGGCGCCCACCGCCACCGCGAGCCCGCCGTCCGCCGCGATGTCGGCGGTACGGATCAGGATCGGCGAGTCGAGGGTCTGGGCGCCGTTCGCGTCCCGGCGCAGCAGCGCCAGCGCACCGCTGTAGTAGCCGCGCCCGGCGGGCTCGTACCGCCGGATCACGCGGCACGCGTTCTGCACCGGGGAGCCGGTGACGGTCGCCGCGAACATGGTCTCCTTCAGCACCTCCCGCACGTCCAGCGTCGACTTCCCGCGCAGCTCGTACTCGGTGTGGGCGAGATGGGCCATCTCCTTCAGCCGGGGCCCGACCACCACCCCGCCCATGTCGCCGACCATGCACATCATCTTCAGTTCCTCGTCGACCACCATGGAGAGCTCCTCGGTCTCCTTGCGGTCGGCGAGGAAGTCCAGCAGGCTCTCCACGGTCGGGCCCTGCTCCGGATAGCGGTACGTCCCGCTGATCGGGTTCATCACCACCGTGCCGCCGGACATCCGGACGTGGACCTCGGGGCTGGCGCCGACCAGGGTCCGGCCCCGCGGGCCACCGGTGTGCACCACGAACGTCCAGTACGCGCCGCGCTCCCCCTCCAGCAGTCTGCGGAAGAGCGCCAGCGCGTCCGCCCGGCCGTAGCCGGGGATCTCGCCCCGGAACGTGCGCCGGATCACGAAGTTCGCTCCCTCGCCCTGGCCGATCTCGTCCTCGATCACCCGCCGGACGATCTCCGCGTACTCCTCGTCCGGTACGTCGAAGGCGCCTTCGGTCACCCGCACCGCGTGCGGGGGCAGCGCGGCCAGCACCTCGGCGAGCGGCAGCTCGTACGACTCGTCGGCGACCAGCACCGCGAGCGGTGTCCCGTCGTCGGTCACGTCGAAGCCCCGCTCGGCGATCTGCCGGTAGGGCACCAGGGCCAGCGAGGGCAGCTCGCCCACCGGCAGGTCGGCGAGGCGCGCCACCTCCCGGACCTCGCCGGTCAGCACCTCGACGGTGTCGTGGTCGCGGCCGGGCGTGCGGCGGCGCAGCAGGGCGAAGGGCGGGGCGTCGTCGCGGAGGAGACGGTGGACGAGAGAGGTGGCGCGGTGCGGCATGAGCGTTCCTTCCGGGGGGTGTCCGAGGGATGTCCGAGAGGGACGTCCACGGGTTTCCCGAGGGGAGGAACCGCTCCGCGAAAGCAGAAAAGGCCGCCCCTCGGGGCGGCCTTCGCGAGATGTTCAGCGCGAACTGTCAGCGGGCCGCCGTCGAGCGGGCCACCACCAGTTCTGGTTCGTGTGCGTGAACATGCGACGATCCTAGCGCTACGGCGCACCAGCATGCGAGCAATCGTCTCAACTGTTGAGCGACCGGTTGGACGCAGCCCGTTACCCCGTAGGGTGGTCCCCGTGACCGTGAACGCCAATACCTCCGTCGCCGGTGGCAACACCTGGCGAGACCTTCCCGCGGCGCAGCAGCCCGAGTACCCCGACTCCGAGGCGCTGCGCGATGTACTCGCGGACCTCGCGTCGTATCCGCCGCTCGTCTTCGCGGGCGAGTGCGACCAGCTGCGCGCCCGCATGGGAGCCGTCGCCAAGGGCGAGGCGTTCCTGCTGCAGGGCGGCGACTGCGCCGAGGCCTTCGACGCCGTGTCCGCCGACCACATCCGGGCCAAGCTGAAGACGCTGCTCCAGATGAGCGCCGTCCTGACCTACGCGGCGGCCGTCCCGGTCGTCAAGGTGGGCCGGATCGCCGGGCAGTACTCCAAGCCGCGCTCCAAGCCGACCGAGACCCGTGACGGGGTGACCCTGCCGACGTACCGCGGCGACTCCGTCAACGGCTTCGCCTTCACCGAGGCCGCCCGCGTCCCGGACCCCCAGCGCCTGAAGCAGATGTACCACGCGTCCGCTTCGACGCTGAACCTCGTCCGCGCCTTCACCACCGGCGGCTACGCCGACCTGCGCCAGGTGCACGCGTGGAACCAGGACTTCGTGCGGTCGTCCCCCTCGGGGCAGCGCTACGAGGCGCTGGCCCGCGAGATCGACAACGCCATGAACTTCATGAAGGCCTGCGGCACCGACCCGGCCGAGTTCAAGGCGGTGGAGTTCTACTCCTCGCACGAGGCGCTGCTGCTGGACTACGAGACGGCGCTGACCCGCACCGACTCGCGCACCGGCGAGCTGTACGACACCTCCGGCCACATGGTGTGGATCGGTGAGCGCACCCGCCAGATGGACGGCGCGCACATCGAGTTCGCGTCGAAGATCCGCAACCCGATCGGCATCAAGCTCGGTCCGTCGACCTCCGTCGACGAGGCGCTCAGCTACATCGACCGCCTGGACCCCGAGCGCGAGCCCGGCCGGCTGACGTTCGTCGTCCGCATGGGCGCCGACAAGGTCCGCGACAAGCTCCCGGAGCTGGTCGAGAAGGTCACCGCTTCCGGCGCGGTCGTCGCCTGGGTCACCGACCCGATGCACGGCAACACCTTCGAGGCCGCCTCCGGCCACAAGACGCGCCGCTTCGACGACGTCCTGGACGAGGTCAAGGGCTTCTTCGAGGTGCACAAGGGCCTGGGCACCCACCCGGGCGGCATCCACGTCGAGCTCACCGGCGAGGACGTCACCGAGTGCGTCGGCGGCGGCCACGAGATCCTCGTGGACGACCTGCACCAGCGCTACGAGACCGCCTGCGACCCGCGGCTCAACCGCAGCCAGTCGCTCGACCTGGCCTTCCTCGTCGCGGAGATGTACCGCGACCAGTGAGCCCGGCCGGTAGGCGGCAGCCGGAAGCCGGCGGGCCCGTGAGGGGCCCGCGCCAACGCGCCCGTGGGGCACGGATCGATGTGATCCGTGCCCCACGGGCGTTCCGGGGCTTTTGCCTACCCGTCCCGATGGGTAAGGTTAGGTTTGCCTCACCGCGTCGGGAGGTGTCCGCACGCTCCCCGGGAGGTGAACCGCATGTACGTCTGCTCCTGCTTCGGCGTCACCGAACAGCAGGTGAAGCAGCATGCGGAGGCCGGGGCCTGCACCCCCCGGCAGATCGCCTCCGCCTGCAAGGCCGGCACCGACTGCGGCGGCTGCGTCCGCCGCATCCAGGCGCTGCTGGGCCGGGGCGAGTGCCCGCGCCGCGAGCTGCTGGAGCGCCGCACCGACCCGCTCGCCGCCGCCGTGGCGCCTGTGGCCCCCGCGCTCCCCGAAGCCGCCTGACCGGAGCCGTGGGCCCCGCGGGCTCCGTGTCGCCGACCGGCCGCCGGTCAGCCCTCCGGCTGCTCGATCTGCTGGGCGATGTAGAGCGGCTCGCCGAGCTTCTCGACCAGATCCAGCTGGGTGTCCAGGTAGTCGATGTGGTGCTCCTCGTCCTCCAGGATCGACTCGAAGATGTTGGCCGAGGTGATGTCGCCCTTGGCCCGCATGACCTCGATCCCGCGCTTGAGGCGGTCGATCGCCTCCACCTCCACCTGGCGGTCGGCCTGGAACATCTCGGTCACCGTCTGGCCGACGCGCACGTGGAAGAGGCGCTGGTAGTTCGGGAGGCCGTCGAGGAAGAGAATCCGGTCGGTCAGGATCTCCGCGTGCTTCATCTCGTCGAACGACTCGGCCCGGGTGTACTTGGCGAGCTTCGTCCAGCCGAAGTTGTCCTGCATCTTCGCGTGCAGGAAGTACTGGTTGATGGCAGTCAGTTCGGCCGTCAGCTGTTCGTTCAGGAACTCGATGACCTCGGGGTCGCCCTGCATCGCAGAGGCTCCTTCCAACCGGTGTACCGGACAGTTGGGCGCATCCTCGCACCGCGCCTCCCGGCCGTCCAGTAAGTACATGCTTAGTAGGTATTGCCCGGTTCGTGTCTGCCTGGTCACCACCACCCCTGCCTGTCTGTCACCATGGAGGCATGGGTCAGCCGGAGAGCGAGGGATACCGCGTATCGGGACAGTCCGAGCTTCCGCCGGGCCAGCGTCTGCAACGCGGGTGGCCGGTGACCCACTACGGGCCCGTGCCCAAGTTCCGCCCCGAGCGCTGGGAATTCCGGGTCTTCGGAGCCACCGCCGACGGCGGGAAACACTGCTGGAACCACCAGGAGTTCTCGGAGCTCCCCTTCTCCTCGGTCGTCGCCGACCTGCACTGCGTGACCAAGTTCTCCATGCTGGGCTCCGAGTGGGGTGGTGTACCCGCCTCCGTGGTCCTCGGTCTCGCACCGCCCGCCGACGACGTCACCCATGTGATGGTGTGGGCCGAATACGGCTTCTCCTCGAACCTGCGGCTCGCCGACTTCGCCTCGGAGCGCACCCTCTTCGCCACCCACAAGGACGGCGACCTGCTCACCGCCGAGCACGGCTTCCCGCTGCGCCTGGTCGTCCCGCACCTGTACGCCTGGAAGGGCCCGAAGTGGGTCCGCGGCATCGAGTACATGACGGCCGACCGCCGCGGGTTCTGGGAGGAACGCGGCTACCACAACATCGGCGACCCGTGGAGCGAGCAGCGCTACTCCTACCAGGAGAAGCCCGGGGACGGCCCGGAGCTCTGAGCCCGCCCGGACGCGCCGCGCCCCGGTGAATCCCGGTCAGGCGCCCACGGAGTCCCGCAGCTCCTTCAGCCGCGCCACGTCCGCCGCGTGCCCCTCTTTCCCGCCGGGCGTCTCGATGACCAGCGGCACCCCGGCCGTCGCCGGGTGCGCGAACAGCTCCCGGAACGGCTCCACGCCGATGTGCCCCGAGCCGATGTTCTCGTGCCGGTCCTTGTGGGCGCCGACCACGTCCTTGGAGTCGTTGGCGTGGATCAGCTTCAGCCGGCCCTCGCCGACCGTCTCCACCAGCAGGTCCAGGGTCTGCCGCATCCCGGACGGACCGGCCAGGTCGTGGCCCGCCGCGTAGATGTGGCAGGTGTCCAGGCAGACGCCCAGCTTGGGGTGAGAGTCCAGCGCCGCGAAGTACGGTCCGAAGTCCCAGGTCCGCGAGCAGAGCGAGGACCCCTGGCCGGCGGTCGACTCCAGCAGCAGATCGGGATCGTCGTCGTGGGTCAGCTCGTCGAGCAGCGGGAGCATGTGGTCACGCACCTGCGCCAGCGCCGCCTCGCGCGGCCGGCCGCCCGTCGCCGAACCGGTGTGGACGACGACGCCCAGCGCGCCGATCTCGCGCGCCCGGCGCAGCGAGTGCCGCAGCGACTCCACGGACTTCTCCACGGTCGCCTCGGTGTGCGAGCCGAAGTTGATCAGGTACGGGGCGTGCACGTACACCGGCATGTCCCGGGCCTCGCACTCCTTGCGGAACAGCGCGTCCTGATCGGGCTTCCCCGCCGGGGTGGCCCAGCCGCGCGGGTTCGCGACGAAGACCTGGACGGTCTCGGCCGCCAGCTCGTCGGCGTAGCCGAGGCCGGTCCTGACCAGCCCGCCGGCCACCGGGACGTGTCCGCCCACCGGGTTGCGCATGTTCACAGTCCCTTGGTCCTGATGGTGATGGTGGATCCCTCGGCCGCCCGGCCGCCGCCGTCGACGGACTGGCTCCCGACCGTGTCGCTGAAGGAGAGGAACGGCCGGTCGACCTTGACCTCGAACCCGGCGTCCTCCAGGAGGTCCCGCGCCTCGTCGACGTCCTTGCCGGTGACGTCCGGCACCTCGATCATCCGGGGGCCCTTGGAGACGGTGAGCTGGACGGTGTCCCCCTCGGCCGCCTCGGCGCCGGGGGCCGGGGTCTGCTCGGCGACGTCGCCCGCGGCCTCGGGGGAGTTGACCCGGCCGGGCTTCGCCTCGGCCTTGAGCCCCTCCTCCTCCAGGGCGGCGGTGGCGTCCTCGACGGAGAGCCCGGAGACGTCCGGCACGTCGACCGGGGCGCCCTTGCTCACGACCAGGGCCACGGCGGAGTCGGGGTGACGGCCGGTGCCCGCCCCGGGGTCCGTGCGGACCACCTCGCCGCGCCCGACCTCCTCGCTGAACTCCCGGGTCACCATGCCCGGCGCCAGACCGGCCTCCTTCAGGGAGCGGCGCGCGTCGGCCAGCGAGGTCCCCGCGACGTCGGGGACCTCGACGATCTCCGGCCCGCGCGAGACGACCAGCTTCACCGACTCGTTGCCCCGGACCCGGTCGCCGGGCGCGGGGTCGCTGCTGATCACCGAGCCCCGTTCGACCGTGTCGCTGTACGCCTTGTCGACGGACTTCACGTCGAGCCCGGCGTCCGTGAGCCGCTTCTCCGCGGCTTCCTGGGTCTGGTTGAGGAGCGAGGGGACCTGGGTGAACTGGCCCGAGTTGATGTACCAGACACCGCCCCCGACCAGCAGCACCAGCAGCAGAGCGGTGACCGCCGCGTAGACCCCGCGGCGCGGCCGGCCCCCGGCCCCTCCCGCCCGCGCCGACCGCCGGGGCCGGCCGGGCGCGACGGAGGCGGTGGCGGCGGCGGGCATCTCCAGCCGGCTCGTCCGCTCGACGGTGGCCCGTCCCCCGGCCACGGCGCGCGGCAGCACGCTCGTACGGTCCTCGGCGCCGGAGGTGCCCGAGGCGCCGGAGCCCGCCGGGGCGTGCGCCCGCGGCGGTACGGCGTCCAGCTCCGCGTCGCTCAGCAGCGCCCTGGCCTCCAGGGTCTCGGAGAGCAGCACCACCGCGTCCTGCGCGCGGGCCCCCGCGTCGCGGGCGGTGGCCCCCGCCACCAGCGCGTCCAGCGCCGGGGAGAGCCCGGGGACGGCGGCGGACGGCGGCGGCACGTCCTGGTTGAGGTGCTGGTAGATGATCTGGGCGGCGTTCTCGCCGGTGTGCGGCTTGGTGCCGGTCAGCATCTCGTACAGCACGACACCGCAGGCGTACACGTCGGAGCGGGTGTCCGCGGTGCCGTGCTCGATCTGTTCGGGGGCGAGGTAGGAGACCGTGCCCAGCAGGGAGCCGGTGGTGTCGGTGGCGGTGCCGACCGCGCGCACCAGCCCGAAGTCTGCGACCTTCACCCAGCCGTCGTCCCCTATCAGGACGTTCTCCGGCTTCATGTCGCGGTGCACGAACCCGGCCCGGTGCGCCGCGCCCAGCGCCGCCAGCACCGGCTCCAGGATGTCGAGCGCGGCACGCGGCTGGAGCGCCCCCCGGTCCCGCAGCACCTCGCGGAGCGTGCACCCCGCGACGTACTCCATGGCGAGGTAGACGTACGCGCCCTCGGCACCCTGGTCGAAGACGGACACCACGTTCGGGTGCGCGAGGCGCGCCACGGACTTCGCCTCGCGGATGAAGCGCTCCACGAAGGAGGCGTCGGCGGCGAGCGCCGGGTGCATCACCTTGAGAGCGAGCACCCGGTCGAGCCGGATGTCCACGGCCCGGTAGACCGTGGCCATCCCGCCCACGGCGATGCGCGCGTCGACGCGGTAGCGGCCGTCGAGCAGCCGTCCGAGCAGCGGGTCCTGGAGGGTCGTGTCCACCCGACGAGTCTACGAGCCGCCGACGGCACCCCGGTCGCCCCGGAGCGGGCCCGGGGCCGTATCGCAGCCGAGCCGTGACAACACGGCCGCGCGGGACCGTCCCCCGGTCAGAACGCCGGACGCTCCGGGTCGAGCACCGCCCGGCCCTCCACCGGGGAGGACGCCTCGGCGAAGTGCCGGCGGGGGATGCGGCCCGCCCGGCGGGCGAGACGGCCGCCGTCCACCGCGTGCCGCATCGCCGACGCCATCAGCTCCGGCTCCTGCGCCCGGGTCACCGCCGAGGCGAGCATCACCGCCGCGCACCCCAGCTCCATCGCCAGCGCCGCGTCCGAGGCGGTGCCCGCACCGGCGTCCAGGATCACCGGGACCCCGGCCCGCTCCACGATCAGTTCGAAGTTGTGCGGGTTGCGGATGCCGAGGCCGGAGCCGATGGGCGAGCCGAGCGGCATGACCGCCGCGCAGCCCACGTCCTCCAGCTTCCGGGCGAGGACCGGGTCGTCGTTGGTGTACGGCAGCACGGTGAACCCGTCGTCGACCAGGATCTCCGCCGCGTCCAGCAACTCGACCGGGTCCGGCAGCAGGGTCCGCTCGTCGGCCACCACCTCCAGCTTCACCCAGTCGGTGCCGAGGGCCTCCCGGGCCAGCCGGGCCGTCAGCACCGCCTCGCCCGCGGTGAAGCAGCCCGCGGTGTTGGGCAGCACCTGGATGGAGAGGCGCTCCAGGACGGAGAGGACCGAACCCTGCACGGTCGGGTCGAGCCTGCGCATCGCGACGGTGGTCAGCTCGGTGCCGGAGGCGACGAGCGCCCGCTCCAGCACGTCCAGGCTGGGGGCGCCGCCGGTGCCCATGATCAGCCGGGACGAGAACGCGCGCCCGGCCAGCTGGAAGAGGTCGTCGGACATGGTCAGCCTCCCTGTACCGCGGTGAGGACCTCGATCCGGTCGCCCCCGGCGAGCGCGGTGGAGTCCCAGGCCGAGCGCGGCACCACGCTCTCGTTGACGGCGGCGGCGACCCCGGAGGGCGCCCGGGTGAGGGTCGCCACCAGGGCGCCCAGGGTGGTGCCGGCGGACACGTCGCGCGGGTCGCCGTTGACGGAGACGCTCACGGTGGCGGTCGGGTCACTCATGCGTACTGCTCCTCGCGCGCGGGGACTACGGGGGTGGTGAAGCGGTCCGGCGCGAACGGGCGGGCCACCTCCGGCAGCTCGCCGGTGGTCAGCGCGTGGGCCATGGCGTCGCCGGTGACGGGGGTGAGCAGCACGCCGTTGCGGTGGTGGCCGGTGGCGACGAGCAGCCCCGGCAGCGCGGTCGGGCCGAGCGCCGGCGCGTTGTCAGGGGTGGCGGGACGCAGCCCGGCCAGGGTCTCGGTGAGCGGCAGCTCGGTGATGCCCGGCACCAGCTCGTGGGCGTCGCGCAGCAGCTCGTACACCCCGCCCGCCGTCACCGTGGTGTCCCAGCCCATCTCCTCGCTCGTCGCGCCGACGACCAGCTCGCCGTTCTCGCGCGGTACGAGGTACAGGTCCTGGCCGCGCACCACCGCGCGGACGGTCCGGCTGAGGAAGGGGGCGTACGCGCGCGGCACGGTCAGCCGCAGCACCTGGCCCTTCACCGGGCGCACCGGCGGGGCGACGCCCTCCGGCAGCCCGGGGAGCCGGCCGCTGAGGCTTCCGGCGGCCAGCACCACCTGACCCGCCGAGACCGCCGTGCCGTCCGCGAGCAGCGCCCCGGACGCCCGGCCGCGCGCGGTCTCCAGGCGCTCGCAGAGGACGCGGTGGAACACCACCCCGGCCCGCTCGCAGGCCGTCAGCAGCGCGGTCGCGAGGCGGCGCGGGTCGACCTGGTGGTCGCCGTCGACCCGCAGCCCGCCCCGTACGCCCGGCGCCAGCATCGGTTCGAGCCGCCGGCACTCGCGCCCCGACAGCCACTGCGCGTCCAGGCCGGACCGCTCCTGGAGGGCGTGCAGCTCGCGCAGGTGCGCCCGGTCGTCGGAGTCCAGCGCCACCGCGAGGGTGCCGCAGGCGCGGAAGCCGGTCTCCCGGCCGCTCGCCGTCTCCAGCTCCGCCACGAACTCCGGATAGCGGGCGGCGGAGGCGAGGTTGAGGCCCAGCAGCATCTGCTCGCCGTAGTGGAGTTCGGTGACGGCGGCCAGCATCCCGGCCGCCACCCGGGCGGCCCCGCCGCCCGGTTCCGGATCGGCGACGGCCGTCCGCAGCCCCGCCTGCGCCGCCCGCCAGGCGGTCACCAGGCCGATGATGCCGCCCCCGACGACGAGCACGTCGTACGAGGGTCCCCGGCGGTCCGCGCCGCTCGTGCCCCCGCCCGCGGCGGACGACGGTTCCTGTGGTGCGCGCATGGGTGTCCAGCCCCTCCCTTCGCCGGCATGACCCGGATCAGGTTCGTACGGTCGGAGGCCGCCAGCCTCCCTCTCAGCCCGGTGCGTCCGGGCTCCCGCGAGTGTCTTTCCGCAGCCACCCTAAACCCCGCCGTCCGCGCGGTACGAGGCAGTCTCCGGGGCGGCCCGCCCACCCCGGGGACCGGGGGTGCGCCAGGTGCTTAGGGTGGGTGCGTGAGCGAACAGAGCGGGCAGCGGGCACCGGAGCACGGCGTCGTCATCGTCGGAGCGGGCATGGCGGGCGTGCAGACCGCCGTCGCCCTGCGGGACGAGGGGTACACCGCACCCGTCACCCTGATCGGCGCGGAGCCGCACCAGCCCTACGACCGGCCGCCGCTCTCCAAGGCCGTGCTCCTCGGCACCGCCGAGCACTCCGCCTTCGACATCGACTTCGAGGCGCTCGACGTCGAGCTGCGCCTCGGGCTCTCCGTCACCGGCCTGCGCCCCGCCGACCGCGAGGTGGACACCCCGGACGGCCCGGTGCCGTACGACGTCCTGGTCGTCGCCACCGGCGCCGAACCCCTGACGCTGCCCGGCGCCGCCGGGGTCCCCGGCACCCACCTGCTGCGCACCCTGGACGACGCGGCCCGGCTGCGGCCCGTCCTCGCCGAGCGCCACGACGTCGTCGTGGTCGGCGCGGGCTGGATCGGCGCCGAGTTCGCCACCGCCGCCCGCGCCGCCGGCTGCACGGTCACCGTCGTGGAGGCCGCCGACCGCCCGCTCGCCGGGGTGCTGCCCGCCGAGGTCGCCGCCCCGATGGCCGACTGGTACGCGGACGGCGGCGCCACGCTCCTCACCGGCGCTCGGGTCGAGCGCGTCGAACCCGGCGCCGTGGTCCTCGCCGACGGCCGCAGGCTCCCGGCCGGGGCGGTGGTCGTCGGCATCGGCGCCCGCCCCGCCACCGGCTGGCTCACCGGCTCCGGCATCGCGCTCGGCCCCGACGGATCGGTCACCGCCGACGCCTCGCTGCGCACCTCGGCGCCCGGCGTCCACGCCGTCGGAGACTGCGCCTCCTACCCCTCCGCGCGCTACGGCGCACGCCTCCTGGTCCACCACTGGGACAACGCGCTCCAGGGACCGCGCACCGTCGCGGCGGGCATCGCGGGCTCCGAAGGACCCGGCGCCGCGGAGCCGTACGACCCGGTGCCGTACTTCTGGTCCGAGCAGTTCGGCCGGTTCGTCCAGTACGCCGGGCACCACGCGGACGCCGACACCCTGCTGTGGCGCGGCGACCCCGCCGACGAGGAGTGGACCGTGCTCTGGCTCCGCGACGGCGCGCTGGTCGCCCTGCTGGCGGTCGGCCGTCCGCGCGATCTCACCCAGGGCCGCAAGCTGATCGCCTCCGGCGGGGCCGTCGACCCCGAGCGGGCGGCCGACCCCGCCGTACCCCTGAAGTCCGCCGTCCGCTGAGCCCCGGAGCGCCGCTCCCGCGTGCCCGCACGACCCCGTCCGACCCCCGCGCGACCTGCGCGGACGCGGTCCGTACGGCAGGCCCGGCTTCCGGCTGTCGGTCCCAGATGGCACGCTTGTCCTCGTGACCGAGATTGACGCAAAGATCGATGCTCTCGTCCCTGCCTGGCTCCACCTCCCCGACATCGCGGAACTCCTCGGTGTCGAGGTGACGCGCGTGCGGCAGCTGGTCAAGGAAGGCCAGCTGATCGCGGTGCGCCGCGGTGAGAACCGGGCGCTCCAGGTGCCCGCCGCCTTCATCGACGGCGACAAGGTCGTCAAGGGCCTCGCGGGGACCCTGACGCTCCTGAGGGACGACGGCTATTCCGACGAAGAGATGCTGGACTGGCTCTTCACCCCCGACCCGACCCTGCCGGGAACCCCCGCGCAGGCGCTGAGCGAGAATCGCGGGACGGAGGTGAAGCGCCGCGCCCAGGCGCTCGCCGTCTGACCGAGACGACCGCACACGCGGTCGCGGGCGGGGGGGGGAGGCCGCCCCCCCCCCAGCGCCCCTCCTAGTCCGGTCGCCGCCCCCGCCGGGCGCCCTGGGGCTGGGCGGCCCCCGCCCGCGACCGCGGTGACCCACGGGGGGAACTCCTTCATGTCCACGCCGCGCCACCTGCTCGCCGACGCCCGTCTCTACCTGTGCACGGACGCCCGCAGGCGGCAGGGCGACCTCCCCGCGTTCCTCGACGCGGTGCTCTCCTCCGGAGTGGACATCGTCCAGCTGCGGGACAAGGGCATGGAGGCCGCCGAGGAACTGGAGCACCTCCAGGTGTTCGCGGAGGCCTGCGCCCGCCACGGCAAGCTCCTCGCCGTCAACGACCGCGCGGACGTCGCCCACGCCATCGGCGCCGACGTGCTCCACCTCGGCCAGGGCGACCTGCCGGTCCCCGCTGCCCGCGCGATCATCGGCGAGACCCCGCTGATCGGCCGCTCCACGCACGCCGAGTCCGAGGTGGACGCGGCCGTCGCGCAGCCCGGCGTCGACTACTTCTGCACCGGCCCGTGCTGGCCCACCCCGACCAAGCCCGGCCGCCACGCCCCCGGCCTCGGCCTGGTGCGGTACGCCGCCTCCCTGAACACCCCCCGCCCGTGGTTCGCCATCGGCGGCATCGACGCGGGCAATCTCGACGAGGTGCTGGACGCCGGCGCCCGGCGCGTCGTGGTGGTCCGCGCGATCACCGAGGCCGACGACCCGGCCGGGGCGGCTGCCGCCCTGGCCAAGCGCGTCCGCGAGCGCTGACCCCCGCCCCGCCGCCACCCGTGCGGACCCGGGCCGGGGGCGGGAGCACCGGACCGGAGCGCGCTGTCCGAGGCGTGGACAGTATTCACTGCAATACGGACATATGTCCCGCTCTGGTTGGGGGACGGCCGCACCCTGGTTAACCTCGCGGTATGGCCCTTGGCACCTCCTCCACCCGGACGGACCGCGCACGCACCGTGCGCGAGCTCCTCGCGTCCGGCAAGACGTCCTACTCCTTCGAGTTCTGGGCACCCAAGACCGAGAAGGGCGAGCGGAACCTCTGGAACGCGCTGCGCCGGGTCGAGGCCGTGGGTCCCAGCTTCGTCTCCGTGACGTACGGAGCCGGAGGTTCCACCCGGGCGGGCACGGTCCGGGCGACCCAGCAGATCGCGGCCGACAGCACGCTCACCCCCGTCGCCCACCTCACCGCGGTCAACCACTCCGTCGCCGAGCTGCGGAACATGATCGGCCAGTACGCCGACGCCGGGATCAGGAACATCCTCGCCGTGCGCGGAGACCCGCCGGGCGACCCGATGGGCGAGTGGGTCGAGCACCCGGAAGGCGTCCGGTACGCCGCCGACCTCGTGCGGCTCATCAAGGAGTCCGGCGATTTCTGCGTGGGCGTCGCCGCGTTTCCCGAAATGCACCCCCGGTCGACGGACTGGGAGGCAGATACCCGGCATTTCGTGGACAAGTGCCGGGCCGGTGCGGACTACGCCATCACCCAGATGTTCTTCGAACCCGACGACTATCTCCGGATGCGTGACCGGGTGGTTGCCGCGGGTTGCGACACGCCCATCATTCCCGAGGTCATGCCGGTCACCAGCGTCAAGCAGCTCGAAAGATTTCCCCAGCTGAGCAACGCGGCCGTGCCCCGGGCCCTCGAAGAACGCATCCACGCCGTCAAGGACGATCCGGCCGCTGTACGCTCCATTGGCATCGAGTTCGCAACGGAGTTCTGCGCGAAGCTGCTGTCCGAAGGTGTGCCCGGACTGCACTTCATCACGCTCAACAACTCGACGGCAACGCTCGAAATCTACGAGAATCTCGGACTGCACAAGCAGTCGTGACCGGCCGTACCCGCCCCCGATCCGGCGGCGGCGGCCGTAGAAGGTGGGGCGGGCGTGGGCTGGACGGTCCTCTACATCGCTTTCGGCGTGGTGGCGCTGTGGCTGCTGGGTGAGGTGCTGCTGCAGTACAAGGCACGGCTGCGCTGGAGGCTCCTCGCCTTCTCCGGATTCCTCTGCGTGGTGCTCGGCGTCCTGATCCCGTCCGTGCTGGTCATCGTCGCGGGCGCGATCGCCTTCGCGGTGGGCCAGACCTATGTGACGCTCTCCTTCCGGCGGGGCTTCTCCACCGGGTGGGCCATAGGGGGCAGCCCCGGGGCCAGCCGCCGTCGCCGCGGCGAACGGCGCCCCGCCGAGGAGGAGCCCGTCCTGGAGGTCTCCGACCTGGAGTACGAGGAACCCGCCGCGCCCGCGCGGGGCGAACAGGCCGCCGTGTACGAACCGGAGCCCATGCCGGAGGAGACCGGCCAGTACGGCGTGTACAGCCCGAGCACGAGCCCGTACGCGCAGCCGAACGGCGACCAGGGGTACCAGGAGCAGTACCAGCAGGAGCCGCAACCGGCCGGCGCCCAGCCCCAGTTCGCCGCGCACGACCCGTACAGCGGCTACGGCGAGCCCGCGCAGAACCCCTCGTACGGCGGCGGGTACGCCTACGGCACCGACCAGCACAGCTATGCGGCGTACTCCGACCCGTACATCGGCACGGGCGGCACGGCCGCTCCGTCGTACGCGTCCTACGACGCCTACGGCAACAGCACCGGCTACGACTCCGCGCCGAGCGGGTACGACGGCTACCCGAACCAGCAGCAGTACAGCGAGCCGTACACCGCCCAGCCGTACTCCGCCGACACCCCGCCGGGCGGCGTCTGGGTGCCGCAGCAGCGTGAGGGCGAGCAGTACCCGCAGGGCACGCCCGCCCCGTACGGCAGCGGCTACCCGGCCGGTGACGACGGATACGGCAACGGCACCGGATACGACCCCGGCCAGAACGAGCAGTACCGCTACTGAGACGACGTCAGCGGCGCGCCCCCTCCCACCGGAGGGGGCG
>NZ_JBHWYX010000068.1:0-29667 GCF_042728795.1 Streptomyces sp. NPDC060184 | reverse complement strand
GAGCGGGATATGCCCCGGCAAGCCGGGGCATAGAGTGCGAATTGCGCAAGCGCAATTCGGATTCCCCCGCAAGCGGGGGAATGGAATTCCGCAAGCGGAATTCCTGACGGAATACAATTCGCGCAAGCGCGAATTGGAGGCGACCGCGCAAGCGCGATCACCCCGGCTGGCAACGAGGGAGGTGTATCGCTCGCGGGACTGTGTAGGGCTTGGAGTGCCCAGCTACCACCCCCGCATCGAGAGTGACGGACCGTCGGTCCGATCGGGTGCCGGCCTCAACGCAGTGACGGGCTCCGCTGCGCTCCACCCGAACCCCTCCGCCACACTCGAAACCGGCCGCTCACATTCACCAATACCCCGCGAGCATACATGCGAACCCGTTACTGTGCGGCAGATTCCGTGATGCATCACCCGAGAGAGGAAACGCGTACCCCGAGTAGTGCATCACTGGTGCTAACTGTGTAGCATTTGGGTTCCTGGCGCGCTACCCCTGGCCCCCGCCAAAAACTCACCTGCTGAATTCAATTCGTGCGGGCTGGAATACCCCAGGCACAGGGCGGAAGCCCGATATGCGAATGCCGAAATTCGGCGCGCGGAGGCAAATAAGCCGTTCGGCCGCCAGGCCGTACGGCGGAACCCACCACTCACACCGGCCACGCCCCCATGCTTTTGAGCGTCACGGCCGGTACAACCCGAGACGCAACTCCGCTGGTGCCGCCTACGGTCCGCACCCGACGCACGGAGCCGCACGCGAAGCCGCCTCAGCTCCGTCCGGGCGCCGAGGCGCAGCGACCGGGCGGGCCGCCGACGGATGGATCCGCGGCGGCCCGCCCGGTCGCGAGCCTTGCCGCTGCATTGAGCGGCTGCAGGGCACGACGCTAGCCGCCAGGGGGCTGGCCTCTAAAGATCAGATAGGCGCGGAACTGTGACCTGCGGAAACGCGGAAGTTCTATTCCCGCGCACGCATAGATCGTGGTCGTGGGGCTTGAGATGTATGCGGCCTAGCCGACTAGATCGTGCCTGGCTAGGGACACGCCTAAGGTGAATGGATCGCGCGCATAACATCACTCGTGAGGTATGTTATGCGCCTCAGTGATCATGGAGGGAAGTCAGTGGCTCAGCGCTTGAGAAGCAGTGCACAGGAGCCGTCGCGGACACGGCCGCTGACTCCCGTACCTGCCCCGGGGCGGGACGACGTCAACGGCCTCGAATCGGCTGCCGCTTTGCTCAACAAGTTCAAGGAGCTGTCCAAGGGCGGGACGTTCACCTACGACCGCAAGCGCCGGCCCTACGCCTTCTATGGGACGAACCACTCCAGCGTCTCGGACGTGTTGCAGGCGAACCTGTGGAAGTTCCGGCTCACCACGGTGGCCCGGGATGTGCTGGACTACCTGGTCACCCACCACGACAAGCAGGCCTTGGTGAAGACAACCCAGGCGAAGCTGGGCGACCACTTCTGCTGCTCGCAGACCAAGGTCAGCAAGGCGATCGGAGAGCTCTCCCGCCACAACTTCACGTGGAAGGAGAAGCGCGGGCTGTACCGGCTGAACCCGCTCTACGCTTATGGGTGGGGCAGTGACCACCACCGGGAACTGGTCGTGTCGCTGCAGAAGGTACTGCTGGAGCACCAGATCGAGATTCCGACGGTCGGGAAGAAGGAGACCTCGCGATGAGTAGCACGATCCCTGGATTCCACAATCCGCAACTGTTCGAGGTCCTTCCCAACGCCTGCCTGTCGGCCACAGCGCGCGACATCTTCGACGTGCTCACCGCGCGCCAGGAGCCCGGCGGCCTGGTCCACATCCGTCAGCAGGAGCTTGCCGAACGCCTCGGGCTGTCGCAGTCCGCCGTCTCACGAGCCATCAGCCAGCTGCGCGACAAGGGCATCATCAGCGAACGCCAGCGCAAGGGCACGCTGCTCATCCACCCGTTGCTGGCCGGCTACGAGTCCCTCGCCCACATGACCAACCACCTCAAGGCCCCGGACACCCACGTGTGGCCGATCAACTTCCCGGTCGGTGACATCCGCCCGCCCCGCGTACGTGACGGCCGCACCGGCACCGACTTCGACCCGGACCCCGACGGTGGCGAAGACGCCCCTCTTGAGGATGTCCAGCCCTCACTGCGACTGGCCGGATAGTCCGCAGCTCCTGCCCCGCGACCGCCACGGCGCCAGCCCACCAGGAGGGCGTCGTCGTTCCCGGCCGGGGCCGCCCCGAACCGGTAGCACCAGGTGAACCGGACCGTTCTAGATTTCTGGAACAAGCCGCGGGTCGCCGATCCGCCACTGCTGCCATCGGCTCGTTACAGCAGCAGACCGCCGCTGCGCGGGCGCGCCGACCTGCTGTACGAGCAACACCCTTGTCCCGCCTGGCCCATGCAAATGCTGCGCTGCCCCCGGACCCCCGCCGTACAGCAGACCGCGAGCACGTCCAGGACCACGGGCAGCACCGACTACAGCACCGTCCCGGTCAGCCCGCAGCGGTCACCGGTCAGGGCGTAGCGGCGGGCAGCGAGGCCGTGGTCGAGGGGCTCGCCGATCTCGTCGCACAGGAGTGCCAAGACGTCGGCGGCCTGGTGTCGGAGAGGTAGGCGGGGGCGACTTCGAGCATCAGCTCCCCGAGCTGGTGCGAGTACGCGGCGGCGCGAGGTGCAGCGCGGTGACGACCGGCCCCGCGGCGCCTGCTGACAACGGCCGGGCGGATACGCGTTGCTGCCAGGCGGCAACGGGTGGATACGGCGTGGCTACGATCGGAAACGGACTGACCCCGGTGGTTGCGATGCCTGGGTCAGGCTGTTGTCACCGGTGGCTATCCGAGCCAGGTGATAGTGAGGACGGACAGGCGGCGCAGGGGCCGGTTCACCCAGTAGGTGAGGGAGAGCTGGCCGACGGAGGCGTGGCGGACACCCTCGCCTTCCGGGTCGTCGGCGTTCCACTGCCGGAAGCCCCACGGGTCGCCGGCGGCGGCGTCCAAGACGTCCCAGACGGTGTCTTCGACGTGTTCGGGCAGGGTGTCGAGGATCTTTGCGGCCGGGCCGGAGAAGCGGACCGCGTACGGCGGTTGCTCGGTCACCGGCGCCGTCCGCGGAGCTCCGCCATGTCGATGAAGTCGCTGTCGTCGTAGCCGGAGGCGACGAACGCGTCGACGGCCGGGGCGTGCGCGAGGCGGCCCTGCCAGTCCTGGACGACCTCGTACAGCGGCGCGAGGGAGAACGTGCGCCGCGATTCCTCGAGGGCGGCGGTCCACTCCCGCTCGAACGTCGGCACCCACTTCTCGGCCCGTTTGTCGGCGCGCAGCTGGGCGAGGAGTTCGGCCGGCGCTCCGGGTGCGGGGGCATACGGCACGGCGGGTGCGTGGTCGGGCTGCGCGCTCATCTGATCCTCCATGCGGGTCGTCATCTCACCGTACGCGCGCCGGGTGCCCGCGGATGCGGTCATGGGCAGATCCTCCCGGGAGGTGAGCGGCACGAGGTCCGGGTCCCGGCCGTTGCGATGCCGGGGCCCGGGCAGGTCGCGGTGGCCGGGTGGACTGTGAGGGTGTCGTCGTCGGCGGTGGCGGCCCGGTAGGCAGGACGGGCCAGGAGCGCGGGGACGACGATGTCGCGCAGCACACCGTCGACGGGGGCCCGGGCGCCGGCCGACTGGAAGACCTCGCCGTGCTGGAAGTGGAGCACCCAGGTGCTCCCGACCGCGGTGAAGACGATGTCGCCCGCGTCGGTGACGTCGCCGGCGTCCAGGTGGTCCTCCAGGACGTCGGCCAGACGCGTGGCCTCTTCGTCCACGGCGGTCAGTGGCTCTTGTCGCGGTCGATGGGCGGGAAATGCGTGGTCATACTTTCCCCTCGTATTCAGTATTCGAGGTCGAGGTAATCGATGTCGTTGATTTCCACGTCCGACAGTCCCAAGGCCCGGCCCCCACCGTCCTGGAAATACACGTCCTTGAATCCCTCGGCGATGATTGTGCGCATCTGCTGGTCGCTGGCCCCGGTTTCGCGGGCGTCGAAGAGGCGCTGCGCGTAGGGGGCGGGGAGCTTGACGGTGAGCCGGCGGAAGCGGCCGTCGTCGGTCGTGCCGACGGGTGCGGTGTAGCCGAACCGGGCGCGGGTCTCGACGGTGATCCCCGTGGTGGTGGCGGCCTGCTGTCGGCGGCGTTTGCGGACCTGGGGCTGCCACCGCTGCCGTACGGCTTCGTCGATCTTCGAGGCGACGTCGGCGCGGGGGTGCTTGCGTGCGCCGCGCCGGTACCTGTTCACGGAGTCGGCGGTGACGCCGAGCTCCGCCGCGACGGCCTTCGCGCTACCCAGCTGGCGCAGCAGGTAGGCGATCTGGCCCTTCAAGGTCTTGGGCGGCTGGCGGGTGAAGTGCTCCCGGTCGGCACGCTCGATCGCGTCGTCGATCTCCCCCACAGCCTTACTCCCCTTCGTCCAGGACGGCGTCGCCGCCCTTGATGTGGCGGGCCGGGTTCAGGCCCTTCTCCATGAGGTCGACCGCCCAGAGCATCTGCTGGACGCCCTCCAGTTTCGCCAGGCCCGGAGTGGGTCCGAGGCGGAACCCTCCGGGCTGCGGCTTGCCCGAGGCGGCGTAGGGGAGGAAGTCGAGCGGGGAAGTCCCCGGGCTCGGGTAGACGACGCAGTCGGAGAGCACGGCGAGCGGGTACAAACCGGTCATGTCCGCCATGTTGCGGAGCTTGCGGTGCATGTTGACCCGGGCCTTGCTGATGACGGCCGCCCGGATGTCGGGGCGCCACGTCGGCCGTGCGAGGGCCGGCCACGTCTCGCCCTCCTTGTAACGCTTGCCCTGCGGGCGCTCGCGGAGCTTGCCGACACCACCCTTCACCGTGGCCTTGATCGCGGACAGGACGGCGGCCAAGCCCGGGTCCTTCTCCTTGTGGTGCTCCATCGCCGCCAGGAACTCGGTGTCGGACAGGTCCCGGGTGACGCCCATGTCGGCGAGTGTGTCGACGTAGGCGTTCTTCAGCCGGTCGTGCCACGGGTCGAGGTACGCGCCGGTCTCCCGGCGCAGGTACGCCTCCAGCGGTTCGACGTTGTAGCCGAGTTCTTGGGCGTAGGCGAGGGTGTGCGTGTGGTACCAGGCAGGCCCCGTCGGCCGGGAGCCGTCGGGGGTGAACGGCGAGGGCAGGCGCGGGTCCAGCTCGATGTGGGAGAGGTCGGCCAGCCAGCTCCCGGGGATCTTCGGGTTGAACGTCGGGGCGTAGAAGTGATCGGGCGCGCTGAGGCCGACGACCAAGCGGGCCGCGGCGGCGAGGAACGCGGTGTTCAGGTCGAGGCCGACCGCCCACGGCAGGGTGCACTCCTCATCGGAGAGCGTGTCCACGTCCCGCACCCACTGGTACGCCTCCTCGTTCAGGAAACCGCCGGTCCAGTCGTTGCCGACGACGACAGGGTGCTCCGGGGTGGCCTCCGGCGGTGCCGGGTCCATCGGCTCCGTGCCGAGACTGCCCGCGTTGTAGCCGGACACCCAGTTGCCGGTGGCCGGGTCCTGCACCGCCTTCGTGGGCGGGCGCATGGCGGTCATCAGTTCCAGGCCGGAGACGGCGGTGGAGCCGCGCGGAGTGATGACCCGCATCGCGTACACGCCGAGGACGCGGGCGATGTCGGCCGGCTCCATCTCGGCGACGCCGGGCCAGGACCGCTCATCAAGGGCGTCCCAGGACAGGACCGCCAGCTGCACGCACTGCCGGTCGCGGCCCTGCGCCTTGCGGTAGATCCGCGGCCACGGGCCGAAGCCCCGCTGGGTCAGCTGCCACTTCGCCTTCGCCACCTGTTTGACGACCGGGTGGTCCTCCGGGAGGCGCAGGGAGCGGCGCTGCTCGTGACCCTCCAGGCGCTCGGGCAACCCGAGCTTCACGGCGGCGGCTGCGGTGAGCACGATCAGCGGGTCGCTGTCCTTGCCGTGCCGGTTGAGCTTCGACGCGCCGAGACCGGACTCGCGCAGCGTCCACTCCACCAGCTCCGGGACGGTGGTCGCCGGACAGTCCAGCACGACGCCGCCCACCGCGTACGCGGCGCCGTCGCCGTCCAGAACGGCCAGCGGGCCGTGCGGAAAGCGCGGGTCGACGGCGGGTGCGGCAGCCTTCCTCACCGCCGGCCGCCGCGACGTCGCCGGGCTTCCGGCCGGACGGGCGGGCTGCTCCGGCGCGGCCGGGGCAGCCGGGGCAGCCGGGGCAGCGGGGGCAGCGGGGGTCCGTGCCGCGGCGGCGGTGCCGGCCGGCTCGGACGCGGTCGCGCCGGTGAAGGTCTCCGGCACCGGGTCGGGCTGCGGCGGGGCCACGAAGGCCGGGGCGGCGGGAGCTCCGTGGGCGGGGTACTTCGCCGCCCACCCGTTGAGGAGCCTCTGGTACGCCGAAAGGCGCGGCTCTTTCGGCTCGCTCCGGCCGTTCTCGTAGTTCTTGACCGTCTGCACGGTCGACTTCAGCGCGGTCGCGAGACGAGCTTGGGTGATGCCGGCAGCTTCGCGAAGGCGGGCGCGCTCCGCCGGGGGCGGGAGCTGAGGCTCTTCTTCCAGCAGCGCGTCGATGTTCGCGAACAGCTCTTCCTCGGATGCCATGTGGATCTCCTCTCGCCCCTCACCCTAACATCATTTACCCCATTATTTAACCTATTTTTTAACCCGTTCGCATGCATGGCCGGGGTGGGGATGTCATTCACGGCCGCACCGCCCGAGGCATCGCCCAGGAGATCACCGAGCGTCTCGCCGTCCGGGGCATCGACGCCACCCACGTGGAAACCGACGGCTCCTCGCTGTTGGGCGAGCTCGTTTCGGTGGAGAGGCACCCGCTCTCCCTGCTGGCATCGACCTCCGCGCCTGCGTCCTCGGCCAGAGCGCCGTCGCCATGTCGGCCATCTGACAGCTGAAGGCCCGGCTGTCCCTCATGACTGCGTGGGGAAAGCCGGGCCTTCTTGTGTCACGGACGACGACACGACTGAGCGCTTCGCGCGTATGGGCGTCGCCGTCCTACTCCGGAACGGGCCGCGCCATGCGCCGCTTGGCCATTTCGTTGATTTCCTCAACCAAGATCATGAACTGGGTGTCGTCCATGCGATCGTTCAGGTAATCGGCCGCCAGGCTCGCGTTGTCGTAGGGGAACCTGACACCCGTCACTACGGAAGGGGAGGTGGCGCTGTGCAGCTCTCTCCGGGGAACGGGCACCTCGTCCGGCCTGCCGTCGCCGTCACCCGGAGGCGCGTGTTCCTTGGCCGCATGTGCAAGAGGAACCTGACGGCCGTGGTTCTCGGCGTGGAGGGGAGCGAGTTTGTTGTCCGCGGACAACAAGTCATCGGACCCGGCTGCCTCGGGAGCGGGTTCAGGAGTCCGACCCGCCGCAGGCTGGGTCTGCAGGCGACCGGGTTTGTTGTCCGCGGACAACAAATCATCGGACCCGGCTGCCTCGGGAGCCGGTTCGGGAACCTCATGCGCAGCAGTCTCGGACCAGGCGGAGCGTTTGTTGTCCGCGGACAACGAACCGGGGGAGCCCGCGTGCGTCAAAGCCGCGCGGCCGGCGGCCAGCAGACGTTGTTCCTCGGCTTTGTGCTGATCCGCCGCTTCCTTGACCGATGTGAGGTGGGCGAGCAGCTGAACCGAATCCTGAGCCGGGTTCTCCTTGAGGTGCCGCGCCAAGGACCGTCCGTCTCGCTCTGATACCTCACCGACGCTGAGCATCACCTGAATCTCTGTCGGCAGGGTCAGCAGCGCCAACTGGTTCGTGACCCACGAACGGTCCTTGCCGAGCCGCTTGGCGGCCCGGCTCCGAGCTCCTCGGTCGCCGTCCTCCGCGCAGACGCTGACGAGCTGCTCCACACCGCGCGCTCGCTCGATGACATCGAAGTCCTCGCGATCCAGGTTCTCCGCCAGGAGATGATCGACAAAGTCCTCACGCGCGGAGGCCAGGTCGTCGCGGACCACGAAGTCGAGCTTGTCCAGACCAACATGTACGGCGCTACGGAAGCGGCGCTCACCGTTGACGAGCACGTAGTGCGCCGTCCCGATCGCACTGTCGTGCTCGGGCCACAACTTCAGGTAGGCCTCGCGCGTCACTGCCACGCACGCGGCAAGCTGCGCCTCGCGCAGCTCCTCACCGAAACGTGTCTTCTCGTCGGCGGACCCGAAGTTGCGACGCGGGTTGAGGGGAGTGGGGGACACCTGATCAAGCGCGAGCCGGACCAGCTCGTACGCCGGAATCGAGTCCTCGGTCAGCGCCTTCGCCCGCCCGCGCGCGCTCCGGTTGCGGGCACGGCCGAACGACGCGCTCTCACCAACCTTGTCCGCAATGCTCATCCCTGGATCCTCCTGGCGATCGAGCGCAACACGTTCGCCTGCTCGCAGTCCGGCTCGTAGGCCAGCAAGGGCTCCTTACGGCGAACCGCTTCCCGCTGTTCCTTGAGTTCCGGGACGATGCCGATGACGGGCTCGTCCATGCTCTGCCAAGAGCGCAGGGAAGACGTCGCAATGAATCCGTTGCGGGCGTCGTAGAGGTTGACCACGAAGCCCAAGGTCTGGATTTCGACCTTGAGGTCCTCGCAGAGGTCGTCCACCTGGTCGGCGAGCATGTCGTACGCGTCGCCCGAGGTGTCCTCGGCCTGGACCGGGATGACGAGGCCGGACTGACTGGGCTCTTCGCCCTCCCTGGTACGCCCGTAGTACAGGGCGGTGTCCATGGTGTAGCCCAGACTCGGCGGACAGTCGAGGACGATGAAGTCGAAGTCCTGCTCGACTTCAGCGAGAACACGCTCCAAGGCGGTCTCCTTGATGCGTACGGCGCGCGTGGTGGCCAGCTTCGCATCCAACAGGAAGGCGTCCTTGCAGGAGGGCAGCAGCCACAACCGCTCCTCGAAGTCCCCACCTCTGATGGGCACGAACAGAGAGCGCAGATCGTCCTCGGTCTCGCCGAGCATGTGCTTCGCGAGGCTGACCGACTCGATCTCCAGCATCTGGTACCCGAGTTGCCGGGTCAGGTGACCCTGCGGATCAAAGTCGATCAGCAACGTCTTCAGACCCATCTCGGCCAAGGCCTGGGCGACGCCGGCGGACACCGAAGTCTTGCCCACTCCTCCCTTCTGGTTCCCGAACACGATCCTCCGCGCCCCCGTGGTACGCGGAGTCGGCAGGCGGGTCGAGGGATGGGTATCCAGCCAGTGCCGGATTGCCTGCGCCACTCCCTGGTTGTAGGAGATGCGCTGCGCCTTGCTGGCGCCTTTCAGCTTCTCGTACAGCCCGGTCGGCAGGTAGGTGGAGAAGGAGCTACCACCGCTCGTATCGACAGTGGCGTGGCCGTCGAGCTGGATCCAGGAAGTCACGCCAGCGGTGACAGCGTCCTGAATGTCCTCGCTCAACTCCGCGGCGCGCACCTTCAGTTCGCGCCGTAGGCTGACCGGCAGCTTCGCTACTACCTTTTCCCGACTATCGGGGCTGTATGGAGCACTCATGACGCTACCTTAGTACCGTCCGGGGTGGTCTGGGCAAGACGGGTCGATCTCAACGGATTTGCACTCGTGTGAAGCCGTCCGTGCTGCTTGGTCCGTCTCGCTGAAAGTGGGCCAGTCCCGGTCCGTCTGAGCCATCCACCTCTGCGTCTCAGTCAGCCTTGGCCATCTGCTGTTCTGCATCGGTGTCGTCGACGTCGACGAGACACTCGGCCGGGTGGAGGCTCTGGGCGGCTCGGTCCGCGGCGGCCCGAACGACATGCCGTGGGGGCAGCGCGTCGCCCACACTCAGGACCCCGACGGCAACCCGGTGAACCTCACCCAGCCGATCCCGGCACGGTGACACCGCTCCCCCTGTGGTCCGGGCGCGTGGGCAGAGGAAACGGCTTTGCGCCCCGACTGATCGGCGTGGATGCTGACTCGCCGGAGGTACCGAAGATGACAAGTGTCGTGTTGAAGCTGTCAGCCCGTGATCTGGTGCATGCGGACCTGACGTCGTGCGGGTGGGCAGGGTCCGACCACCACCTGGCCGGCGTCGCCGCGCAGTTGGAACGTGTCCGGTCCGGCGAGGTCGACTACCTTGCGGTCTGCCCCGCAACGGACATCCCTGTGGCGAAAGGCGGCATCGACTACCAGGTCAAGAAGGGGGCCGGCACTCTGTGGCAGCTGGCCGTCCACCCCGCACTGCAGTCCTGCGGTATCGGCACGTTCCTCGTCGCAGCCGCGGAACTGCGGATCAGGAACCGCGGTCTGAGGCGGGCGGAGCTCGGGGTGGAGGAGAGCAACCCCCGGGCGCGTGCGCTGTACGAAAGGCTGGGTTACGTCGCCTACGATCGCCGGCCGGACTCCTGGGACGAGCAAGCCCCTGATGGGTCGATGCGCCGCTACGAGACGATCTGCACGTTGATGCGCAAGGACCTCACCTAGGCACCGGCACCTCGCGAGGTATCAGCGGCGGCAACCCGGGTCAGGATGTCGTCACGTCCAGGCGCCGTAACGGCGAAACTCTCGGGCACGGTGGAGGGTTCTTCCTCGGATCCAGCCGACGGGGACGCGGAGCGCGCGCCCGGAGACGAGAAGCCCTTCGTCGCCCGGCCGGTGCGGCAGGGGCCCCTGGGCGGTACCGCACCGGCCGGGCAGCGCGGCACCGGCGGACACGCTCTTGCCGGGGCCCGTGATCCGGGAGACGAGGAGGGGAGGCAGCACCCGCGCCCGACGGCGGTCGGGTACCTCCCGGCACCTTGTGGCGCCGAGAGGAGCGTCGGCGCGGGCATGGGCCGCCTGTCGTGCCCTCGCCCGAGCCGTCGACTTACCGAGCATCGGGCGGGTTCGACGGCCTGGCCGGTGAGCAGAACCAGGGGTGCCAACCGCGTTCGAGGCGGCCTTCCCGGCCGAGTTGACGACAGTCCAGCCGGTCACCGACTCGTCGGAACGGCCCCACTCGATTCCTCGCGAGGACACATCACAGGCAGCCACTTCGGTGGTCGAAAGGCGTGGATATCATTCGGCCATCTGAAGCAGTTGGTGCCGACACACGGCGAGCGGGCCCCGACGCGACGCACGGGGAGATCCGATGGACAAGCAGATGTTCGGCCAGCTGCTGCGTGAGGCCCGGCAGCGCTCGCTGATGACACTGGAGAAACTGGCTGACAGCTCGGGGATCAGTGTTCGTGCCATCAGCGACATGGAACGCGGGCACAGTCTGCCTCGTCAGGCGACACTCAGCGAACTGATGGACACCCTCGAGCTCGATGAGGAACAGCGGCGGCGCCTCGTGCGGACGTCGGCGTCCGTGCGGCGCACGAAGCAGATTCCCCGGCAACTGCCACCCGATCTGGCGGTCTTCCGCAGCCGGGAAAGGGCGCTCGAAGAAGTCGGTGTTCTGACCTCGCAGGTATCCGGTCAGGGCCGTCACGTGGTCATTTCGGCCATTCGGGGCATGGCCGGTGTAGGCAAAACGGCGTTCGCCGTGCACTGGGCCCATCAAGTCGCTGAGCGTTTTCCCGACGGTCAGCTCTACGTCGACCTACGCGGCTTCGAATCCTCGCACGTGCCCCTGAAACCGGGAGAAGTCCTCGGAGACTTCCTCAGAGCGCTCGGCGTGGCCTCGGGGGACATTCCGTCGGGGGTGGAGCAACGCAGTGCCCTGTTCCGGAAACACGTCGCTTCCCGCGAGATGATCGTCCTCCTCGACAACGCCAGAGACAGTGACCAGGTGCGGCCTCTGCTGCCCGCGTCCGCTGGATGCCTGACCATCGTCACCTCGCGCAATCAGCTTTCCGGGCTGGCCGCGGCCGAGGGCGCCTCCTTGGTCAGTCTCGACGTATGGACAGCCGCCGAGGCATTCGCCGCGCTTGCCGCCAGGGTCGGCGAGGACCGGTGCCAGAGGGAACCCGACGCGGCGGCCGAACTGGTCGAACTGTGCGGGCGGTTGCCGCTGGCAGTTGCCATCGTCGGCGCGCAGCTCAGCGCTGCTCCCCGCATGTTGCTTCGCTTCGCCGCCCGCGAACTGCGACAGTCCGTGCCGAAATTGGACGCCTTGGCGGCGGACGATCAGAAGGTGGACGTCCGCTCGGTCTTTTCCTGGTCCTACCGAGCCCTCAGTCCGCAAGCAGCACGCTTCTTCCGGTATATGACCATGCATCCCGGTTCCGCGCTGACGGCTGAGGCCGCCGCCTCACTGGCGGGGACCGACATGCCCGCTGCCCGGCGCAGTCTGCGTGAACTGTCCACGGCCAGCCTGCTTTCCCGCGACGCCGAAGGCCGGTACGTACTGCACGACCTCGCTCGTGCCTACGGCACCGAACTGGCGGAACAGGAGCAGGACGACCGTTTCGGCGCCGAGGCCCGCCTTCTGCAATACCTGTGCGACAACGCGCGTACGGCCAACCGCTTCATCGACACCCGGCCGGGCATCACCGTGGTCGGCATGCCGGTGTCGGACGTGGTGCGGGTCGAGATCGAGGACCGCGCCGAGGCATGGGAGTGGTTCCGTCAGGAGGATCCCGTCTTCGCCGGCGCGCTGCAATCGGTGAAAGACCCACGGCTGCTGCGGCACCGGGTGGAACTGACACACGACTGGCAGAGCTATCTGGCAGCCGTCGGCCGCTGGACCGAGCACATACCGGCACAGCGGGCCGGGATGGCGGACGCCCTGGAGCTCGCGGACCCGGTCGCCGTCGCACGCATCGGCGTGGTGCTGGCAAGTGCCCTGGGCCAGACCGGGCAGGCCGCAGACGCCGACGCCCAGGTCGCTCTGATCCTCGAGCAGCTGAAGCGGCTTCCGCCCGGGGAACAGGCCACCGCACAACGCAGCGTCGCCGGGGTGTTCGCCCGCCAGGAACGCTATGAGGAGGCGCTGCACCACACCCAGCAGGCTCTGCGCATGTTCCGGGCGTCGGGTGAGCGCAATGACATCGCCCGCGAACTGAACGCTGTCGCCTGGTACGGAGCCATGCTCGGGAACTACGAAGAGGCGGTTGCCATGTGCGGACAGGCTCTGACCATGCTGCGAGAGGCCGGCAACCAGCGCGACGAGGCCGCGACCTGGGACACCCTCGGATACGCCCGACAGCATCTCGGCGATGTGGAGGGGGCGATCGACGACTACCAGAAGAGCTCACAGCTCTACGGCGAGATATTCGACCCGTTCAACCAGGCCGACGTACTCGATCATCTCGCCGCCGCACGCTTGGACCACGGTGACATCGAAAGGGCCCGCGAGGACTGGCTGCGGGCAGCCGAGCTGTTGAGCGAGATCGGCCACCCGCAGGCGGCGACGATGCGCGCGAAGGCGCGGGCAGTGAACGCTCCGCACTGACGGAGGACATGACCGCACTTCCGCGCACGGACCCGGGAGTCCCCACGGCCCTGCCATCGAGCCCGGCGGCTGCTTTCCGAACGGCGTACGACGACCACGAGCCATCCCATACGGCCGGCCGGAACGGCGACAAGTGTATCTTCGGGGAGAAACACTGCCGACGGGGCACACACATGCCGACAGCGGCCTCGCCATGGATGTGTGTGCCGGTCCGATCGATCTGCATGTCCGTCGGTTCCATGAAGTGGGGGCTTCCACATGATCTCGTCCGACAGGCCGGCCCGGCACCGCCGTACCCGGATAACCCCGGTCGGCCGCTGGACACTTGGTCGGCTGGGCGAGGTGGGCGCCCGGCGCTCGCTCCCCGCGTTCGCTCTGGCCGCCGTGCTCTGCACCGGCGCGTGCGGTGCGGTCCCGCAGACCGGTGCGGTCTCCGCAGACGGAGACCGGACGGGCGCGCTCTCCCAGCCCACGCCGAGCGGTGCCCTCGCCGGGCGAGAACCGATGCCGTCGACAGCTCACGGAGGATCGGCCTCCGACGTCTTCGACCCGCTTCCCGGTCTGGGGCTCCGAACCTCGCACCGCATACCCGCCGACTCGGAGCAGGTCGTCGTCGTCACCGGGGAAGGCAAAAACTCCCCCCGGTCCCATGTGGTGCTGTACCGCAAGACCGCATCGGGCTGGCAGGGCGGTGCGACCTGGCCCGCCCACAACGCCCTCAAGGGGTGGACGCGGGACCACCGCCTCGACGACCTGCGCTCACCTGTCGGGGTGTTCACCCTGAGCGACGCGGGCGGCCTGCGGGCCGACCCGGGCTCGAAGCTGCCGTACTCGCGCTCGGGCGCCTTCGTGGCCCATGGCTCCGGATTCGCGGGCGAACCGCTCGCCGGTTCCTTCGACTACGTGATCGCCATCGACTACAACCACGTCAAGGGCACCTCTCCGCTCGACTGGGGCCGGCCACTGGGCGCGGACAAGGGCGGGGGTATCTGGCTGCACGTCGACCACGGCGGCCCCACCCATGCATGTGTGAGCCTGGCCGAGGAACACATGAAGGAACTGCTACGTACCCTCGACCCCGCACGGCATCCTGTCGTCGTGATGGGGGACTCCGCTTCCCTCGCGGAGTGAGCGGCCTCCACACCGGCCGAAGAGGCGTCCGGACCTTCCTCCCGCGCGACACCGCACCCGTGAGAAACGCTCTGCCACGGCCGGCCTGCCCGAAACCCGTGAAGGCAGAGCCCGCCTCTTCGTCGTCGCCTGGTGGCCATGCTCGGGACCATCGCGGAGGCGGTCGAGAACCCGCTCGCCGGTGTACTGGAGTCCGATCCGGCGCGCACCGCCGTGCTGGAGGCCGCGGGCCTGGTCCGCCGGGAAGGAGACGCGTTCACGCCCCACTCGTCCTTGGTGTACACGGACAGGGCGGGCTGGGCGGGGAAGGCGGCCCGCATTTTGGACGTCGGCACCGGTGTGGGGGCGCCGGCGCTAGCGACGCCGACCGCGGCGAGGGCGCTCCGCGCAGTCGCGAGGGCCGAGTGAGCGCTCCCGGGTTCGAGGACGGGCTCACTCGGCACGCGGCCGGTTCTCAGCCGATGGCCGCAGCCAGCTGCTCGGCGACTTCGCCCGGGGAGGGCATTTCGGCGATCTGGGCCGCGGCGCGGCGGGCATTCGCGCGGTACTCGGGGTTCCCGACGACTTCCCGGACCGCCTCTGCGACGGCCTCCTGGCCGGCCGGAGGCATGACCGCGACACCGGTCCTCGACGCCGCGACGGCGCCGGCCTGGAGGAACTGGTCCGCACCCTGCGGCACGATCACCATGGGCAGCCCGCGCGCCACGCTGCCCATGGTGGTGCCTGCGCCTCCGTGGGACACGACCAGATCGATCCCGTCGAGCAGCTCGGCGAGCGGGGTGAAACCGACGAACCGGACGTGTTCGAGACCATCACCGAAGTCAGCTGCGTCGCCGCCCAGGCCCAGCGTGACGACCAGGTCGTTGTCGGCACCGAGGGCGTCGATGAGAGGCCGGAGAACACCCGGGTCGCCGAAGTGGGTTCCGAAGGAGAGCAGCACCTTCTGACGGGCGTCGGGGGCTGCCGGGGCCTTGCCTGTGGTCTCCGGGGTCTGCGCGGTCCGCGCACCTCGGTGGGCCTCGGGCCGGATCGGCAGACGGCCGTGCGGCACCCGACGGTCGGGGCTCTGGAGCAGGTCGGGGCAGGGGTCGAGGTACCAGGTGGGAGCGGGCACGGTGAGGCCATGTTCCTTGTGGCGCCGCTCGGCGACCGCGTCGAAGACGTCGGTGAACTCCGTCGGAATCTGCGTTCCGAACGCAACCTTGGCGTAGGGGACTTCGAGTACGGCGGCGACGAGCGGGCCCACGTAGTCGGTGGCCTCGACGACGATCAGGTCGGGCCGAAACTCTCGTGCGGCTGCTATGGCCTCGTCGGCGGTGAGGTCGATACGAGCACCGGCGAACAGTTCGGCGGCGACGGCCGGGTCGGGCACTGTGGGGTCGTCCACGCCCGCGAGACGGGCTGCCTCGGCGAGGAGTTCGGGCATCTCCGGGCCCACCGGGAAGAGGGTGATGTTCTCGGCAGTGAGCAGGGGCCCGAAACCGGCCGAGGTGATCGCGGCCACCTTGTCGCCACGGTCGCGGAAGGCCCGTGCGAGAGGCAGCTCCGGCAGGAGGTGTCCATGCGCGGGTGTGCTGGAGAAGAGGATACGCATGTCCTGACCGTACGTCACCTGTACGACCGTCCTGGTTCAAACATGTTGTTCACACACACTGATGCGTCGGCATGTGTGCTCTGGGTCCGAGGTGTACGCATCGGGACAGCCGCCGAGCGTTCACGCCGACTCTCCCGCGCCCATCGCGGCCGTGGACCTCCGCAGGTCGAGGGACCGGGCCCGATCAGCCGGCCTGATCGCGGTCGCCGACACGGAAAAGGCGCCGGTCTTCGGGAAGCGCGGTCCGAGGGAAGCGCGGTCCGAGGGAAGCGCGGTCCGAGGGAAGCGCGGTCCGAGAAGCGCGCTTCAGCGATGCACACCTCCTCGGCCCGCGACGCCCCGGACAGCGACTGAAGCGACTCGGCCTCGGGCCTTCGGGCGCCGACAGCCGCACGGCCGGGTTCGGCACCGGACGGCCGCCGCCATTCGCCGGTTCGACGCGATCGCCCCACGGGCGGGGCGGGATGGGAGGCGTCCTCCTCATCACCCGAATTCATCACCCGAACAGGAGGCGTCTGGTGTCACGTCCCGTTGACGCGGCGAGGGCGGGGAGGAAAACGGGACCTTCGTGTTCGGCCCCTGGGCCCTCGCGCGCCGCCGAGTGGCAAGAACCGGTCGGAGTGCACCGGTTGCCGGGCCGTCACAGCGGAAGCGTTATGCCGAGCTGCTGCATCGCCGCAGAGGGCGGGCCGCCTTCGGAGCGTTCTGTCTTGTAGCCCTTGACTCTGGCTTCGATGCTGCGGGGGTCGACCGCCTCCGCGGGCGCGCCCTTGGCGTACAGACCGGTGGGGTCACAGTCCCGGTCGTGGGGCAGCAGCCAGAAGACGCGTCGCCGGAAGGTGCCGGAGGCACGGGAGGGCTTGGCGGTCGGCCCGAGGACGGCGTAGCCGATCATTCGGCCGTCACGGTGGTACGGGGGTTTGCCTCTGCGGGTGGGCAGTCGGTCCAGACTCTGACGTACGTACTCGAGGCCGGTGACGTCCTCGAGCCAGACGATCTCCGTCTCGTGCTGGATCTCGTCCTCGGTGATCAGGGAGCTCATGAGGTCGCTTCCCTCTCCTGGTCGGCGAGCAGTCCGATACCCGGGTAGTACTTGCGCTGGTTGGACGTGGTCATCTGTTTCGGTGAGGCCAGTCCCACCAGCTCTCGTGTGCGGGCGGCGAAAGCTCGTGAGGACAAGGCGGGTGCCCCCTCATTCTGGCACCACGCCTTGTAGAGATTGTAGAGACCGGTCTGTTCGGCCCTCAGTTCCGGTGCCAGGACGCAGGATTCCTCGTAGAAGCGTCCCGTGTGGTCCTCGGTCTCCGCGTACGCGTTGGTGGCGATGCGGACGCGGCCGGGGCCCGTGAGATCGCGCGCGCCCGCGAGGTAGCGACGGGCACCGTCCATGAGCCAGGTCAGGATGCCGGGGCCCTCCTCGGTCACGAGGATGTCCGCCAGGTTGTCGATCTTCCGGTGGTCGGGGACGGTGTTCTCGAAGGGGATCAGCCGCATGCGGCGCCAGAACGCGAAGCCGCCGGTTCCGACTTCGGGCCTGTGGTTGCCCACCAGGAGCAGCTTGTGGGTGGGGTCGAAGCTGAAGAAGTCCTGTCGCATGCGGCGTGCCTTGATGCGGTCCCCGCCGGTGAGGAGTTTCACGCGGGCTTCGTCGAACTTGTCACCGGGGTTGACCTCGCTGCAGACGATGACACGTCGCCCGTGGAGTTCGGCCAGGTCGGTGGGATGACCTTCGTAGGGTCGGGCCATGAGGAATCCGGGCGGGGCGGCGTCGGCGTAGTCGCCCAGGAGTTTCATCAGGACGTCCAGGAGGACCGACTTGCCGTTCTTGCCCGCGCCGAAGAGAAAGGGCAGAACCTGGCCGCCGACGTCGCCGGTGACGGCGTATCCCATCAACAGCTGCAGATAGTCGATCATTTCGGCGCCCTCGGGGTCGGTGCCGAAGGTGTCGGTCAGGAACAGGGTCCACCGGGGCGTCGGGGTGGTCCTGGGCCCGACGGAGGTGGAGCGGGAGTGGAAGTCCTTGTTCGGGTCCGGGGTCTTCACCAGGCCGGTGCGCAGGTCGACGATGCCGTCGGGCGTGCACAGGGCGTAGGGGTCGGCGTCGAGACGCGTGGCGTTGAGGACCATGCCGGGGGCGGAACGAGCCTGGGTGAGCATGGCGTTGATTCCGGCCGTGGACAGGGCGCGGCGGCGGTGGCGGTTGAGGGCCTGCGGGGTGTGCCGACCTTCTTGATCATGGGATGCGATGTTCTCGGCGAGGTCCCCGGCGGCCCACAGGACGGTGTCGTCCTCGTCGATCTGCCACCGGGTGGTGTCCCACCGGTACCAGCCGATACCGGGGACGTGACGGTAGTCCTGGGCGTACAGCTTGACGAACAGTTTGGCGTTGCCGCGGTCGGTCAGGGTGTCCGGAAGCAGCCCGCCGGCGGTGGCTCGCGGGCCTGAGTGGGTTCCGGACGAAACCGTCTGGGAAGGCAGGGGAATCGGCTGCTGGAGACGGATCTGCTCGGCGACGGCCTGAGCGTCGAAATCGAACAGGGTGCCGTCGTTGCCCGGCGAGGTCATGAGTGGCCCCCCGGAGTGAGCGGGCGTGAGAGTCCGGCGGCCATACCGCTGCGGATGATCTGTTCGGCGCGTCGGTCCTGGCCGGGGCGGACGGCCGCGGCTGCTTCCCTGAGTGCCCTTTCGGCATGCTCCTGGGTGAGTCGCCCGGAGGCGACGAGGCCCCCGAGGGTGAAGGCGGCCCTGTTGAGCGCGTCGGAGAATCCCGCGCCCTCGTCGACCGCCCCGCACGCCTCCACGGGGGCGAGAACGGTGCTCAGGAGGCCGCTGGTGCGTGCGCGGGCGCCACCCGCGGCCAGGACGGCCTGCTGCGCGCGCGGGGGCACGGAGCGCGGTGCGGGGATGTTCGGGGCGGGCAGATGACCGGTGCGTTCCAGTTCCTGCGCGAGCCAGGCCGGGAGCAGGGCGGGCCGCCGTGTCTCTCCCAGCGCCGTATAGGTGCCCGCCCCGGTGGTGGTCCCGGGAGCGACGATGTAGCCGCCGTGGGCCCGGACATCGACCTGCCAGGCGAGGGCTCGACTCTGGCTGGAGCCTGCGGAGCACTGCCAGCGGCGGTTGTCGCCCGCGCGGTACCAGACGTGCAGACCACCCGAGGGCGTTCGCACCCGGAGCGTCGAGGAGTCCTCTGCGGGGCTGGGAGCGTCTCTCAGGGCCGCCAGTACGGCGAGGGTGTGAAATCCCGTGGAGAGGCCCGTCAGGTCGATCTGGGAGCCGATGGGGATGCCCGGCAGGATGCGGTCGCGGCTCGGGGGCTGCGCTTCGTGCGCGTCGATGTCGATGACGACCAGGCCTGCGGGGCCACAGGCGACCCCCACCCCGAAGTCGGGGTGGCTGCCCCACCAGTGGTCGATACGGCGCTGGTCGAGGGTGGCCGCGTGGAATCCGTGGCACCAGCGACCGGCGGTGAGGCAGGGGCAGCCCGCATGGGTGTGGCCGGGCCGACGGCACTCGGAGCAGTTGGCGGCCGGCGTCTTGCGGGCCGCGGCCAGCGGGTGGACCGGCCAGCCCCTGCGCGCACACCATCGCGCAACGGCGAGCGGACGGGCGGCGGGGGTCCCGAGGGGGGACCACTGTGAGTCGCCCGGCTGAAAGTGCAGCTCAGCGGACATGCGCACCCCCTGGTAGCGACCGAAGCGACTCAATGACGGACATACCTTAGCGAACACAGCAGGGGGGTGCGGGGAGCGTGGTCCCGTGTCGGTCCCGTCAGGCGCAGAACCAGGCGCAGGGCAGGCGCTGAACCCGGCCAGCGACCGTAGGCGGAGGCCAGCGACTGAGTCGCTTTCAGTCGCTGGCCGAGGGTCGAGAACAAAAGACCTGGTCAGAGCGTTAGAGCAGAAAAAACAGCGACTGAAGCGACTGTAGCCTCCTATATATGACGCACACGCGCACACAGGAAGGGCTTATATATACCGAACCTGAGTCGCTTCAGTCGCTGGGAATGCCAAGCCACCTCTCTGACCTGCAGTTTCTTCAGCTACTGAGCGAGCGACCCAAGCATTGCGCAGTCGCTGTGCTTCGGTCGCTGAGGCGACTCCCCCGTTTGCGGGCCGTTGTCGGCCCGCTCGCTTCGGTCGCTGGGTCGCTGGGTCGCTGCTCACCCCGTCGGTCGGGCCGCCCCGGTCCGAGCCCCCCGGCTGGGAGCCCCGGTGGCGGCAGCGTGAGCCGCCCGGACCCTGTGCGCCACTGGAGAACAGGGGCTCCGCACCGCCGGGCTACAGCCCCAGGTCGAGGGCCAGGCACGAGTAGTACTTCCAGGACCCCTCGGGGTCGTAGGAGTTGATCCCGGCGCTCGGGTCTGCCCTGACCTGCTCGGTCATGTCTTCGAAGCCGATGCGCTCGGGGAGCTTCCCGAAGCGCGCGTGCCTCGCCGCCGCGGCGGCGTCCGTGGTGAGTTCCTCGTTCATGGCCATGCTCCACCTCGGGATCGTGGATCGCGTCCGGCAGTCGCGCGGGCCCTCCCAGGATGCTCCGACTCTTCGTCACCTGTCAAGGCGGTGACGCAGACGAGGGCGAGCCTTACTCCGCGGCCCCCGGTCCGCCCCGGGCCGGGTCTGTCTGCTCCGGGGAGGCCTGTCCGCCCCGGAGCGGGCGTGAACTCGGGGCGCCCCGACCACGTCCTCACGATGTGAAAAGCAGATCAGCCGCTGACAAGCCCTTACTCGCTGCGAAGGACCTCATGCACAGACGCAGAGCCGGCCGGGGCGCGCTCACGGTCGGTGCCGTGACCGTCCTGTCCCTCGGGTTGTTCACCCCGCCCGCACTCGCCGATCAGTCGGCCGTCCAGCGTGCGGCGGCCCAGGCGGGCCCGACGACGGCATGGCGGGACGGTGCGTTCCAGGTCGACCGGGCCGCCGTCGTCCACCGGTCGGACGTCGTGCTCGGGAGGGCCAACTCCGAGCCCACCGAGTCGATGCCGCTGGGCAACGGAACACTGGGCGCAGCGGTGTGGGCCGCCGACGGCCTCACCGCGCAGCTCAACCGGGGCGACACCTTCCCCGACCGCAAATCCCCGGGCCGGGTGACCATCCCCGGGCTGAAGGCCCTGACCGAAGCCGACGACTTCACGGCCCGTCTGGATCTCTACGACGGCGTGCTCACCGAGACCGGCGGTGGGATGACGGCCACGGTCTACACCCGTGCCGACCGTGACGAATTGGTGGTCGACGTCACCGGGGCGGCCCCGGACAGCGCTCAGACGGTGCGTGGGGACCTCTGGGAGGGCCGTTCACCGTCGGCGACCGCCTCCGGGGCGGTGGGTGCCCTCGCGGAGACGTGGAGGGACGACGGAGGCGGCGGCAGCGGCGACACCTACGGGAGCCTGCTGGGGATCACCGCGGGCGGGCGCGACGTCACGTCGTCGGTGGTGGACGGCGACAGTGTGCAGGTCGCTTTCAGGCCCGCGGCCGACGGCTCGTTCCGAGTCGTGGTCGCGGCTCCTCGCTGGAGCGGTGGCGACGCCGGTGCGACCGCGGTCTCGTACCTGGGCACCGACGCGACCGCGTCGGTCCCGGCCGTGAGGTCCGCGCACACTGCTTGGTGGCACGACTTCTGGGGCCGGGCCGGCACGATGAAGATCGAGTCGGCCGACGGCACCGGCTCCTACGTCGAGAACCTTCGAACGGTCTTCCTCTACCAGTCGGCCGCCAGCAACCGGGGCTCCCTGCCCGGCACCCAGGCCGGGGTCGCGGACCTCTTCGCCTTCACCCGCGACGAGCACGACTGGTCCCCGGAGAGCTACTGGTGGTGGAACCTGCGCATGCAGGCCGCCGCCAACCTGACTTCGGGCGTTTCCGACCTCAATACGCCGTTCTACGAGCTGTACACCTCCCGCCTCGCCGACATCGAGGCGTGGACGAAGGAGCACATGCCGGGACATGCCGGCGCGTGCGTCCCGGAGACGATGCGGTTCAACGGCAACGGCTACTTCGACGGCGGTACCGGCAACGCTTCGTGCGAGGCGAGCGTGACGTCGTACAACGCCCAGACGGTGTCCACCGGTGCCGAGGTCTCCCTGGCGCTGTGGCAGCAGTACCGGACCAGCGGTGACCTGACGTTCCTGCGGGACGGCTACCCGCTGATGAAGTCGAGCGCCCAGTTCCTCCTGTCGTACGCCACGACCGGCGCCGACGGACTTCTGCACACCCGGGCCAACGCCCACGAGACGCAGTGGGACGTGAAGGACCCCGTCACGGACATCGCCGCCATGCAGGCGCTCTTCCCCGTGGTCGTCTCGGCGGCGAAGAAGCTCGGTACGGACGCCGATCTCCAGGCGCAGCTGACGGCCGCGCAGGCGAAGCTTCCACCGCTGCCCCGCACGGACGCCGCCACCCACGCCGAGGTCCTCACCCCGGCGGCGGACTCCGGGGGCGACGACGTGGTGGCGCTGTCGGCCGAACCGGGCGCCGAGACGCACAATTCGGAGAACCTGGACCTGGAGCCGGTGTGGCCGTACGGGCTGATCGGCGACTCCGGCACGCTGCACGACCTCGCGGTGCGGACCTACGACCACAGGCGCTGGCCCAACGACGCCAACTGGAGCTTCGACGCCCTGCAGGCGGCCAGGCTGGGCAAGGCGGACGCCGTCAAGGCCGGACTGCTGTACAACGTCACCAACCAGCTCTATCCCTCGGGTTTGACCAGCAACAACAACGTGCTGACCGGCCGTGAACCGTACAGCGAGACGACCGGTGTGGTCACCGCCGCGCTCAACGAGGCGCTGGTGCAGGACTACGACGAGGTGCTGCGGATCGCTCCGGCGGTGCCCTCCGACTGGGACGTGGACGGCACGGTGTCCGTGCACGACGGCGCCAAGGTCGACGTGCAGACCCGGGGCGGTGTTCCTGTCACCGTCGCGCTGGAGGCAGGCTCGACCGCCTCCTTCGTCACCCGCAATCCGTGGCCCGGTCAGTCCGTCGGTGTCGTGGACGCGGCGGACGGCTCCACGGTCGTGGCCTATTCCACCGCCGCGCAGTTCACGCTTCCCGCCGTGGCCGGACACAGGTACCTGATCCAGCGGCAGGCCGCACCGGCCGCCTCGCTGCCCTTCGAGGCGGTGGGCGGTGAACCGGCCGAACTCCCCAAGCACCTGTACGGGACGCAGGTCGGTCTGGACTTCCCCGTCTCCCCCGCACCGGCCGGTCCGGTCGGCGCGCTCACCGCGGTCGGAGCCACGTGCGTCGACCACGCGTCCGGGCTCGCGAACGGCACGGCCGTGCGGATCGGCGCGTGCGACGGCGGCGCCGCACAGGTGTGGATCGCGGGCCGGGACGGCTCACTGTGGGTGCAGGGCAAGTGCGCGATGCCTGCGGGCAGAAGCGCCGCCTCCGGTACCCCGCTGGTGCTGGCGGCCTGCGACGGATCCACCGCGCAGCAGTGGAAGGCCGGCTCCGGCGGCACTCTCGTCGACCAGGCGTCAGGTCTGTGCGCGGAGGTCGAGGGATCCGCCACGACCGCGGGCACGGCACTGGTCACCGCTGTCTGCGACGCGGCGACCGCCGGTCAGAGGTTCGGTCTCCCCGCGGCCCCGGCCGGTCCACAGGGGCACCTCACAGGCATCGCGGGCATGTGCGCGGACAGCGACGGCGACAGCCAGACGCCGGGTACCTCTCTGGTGCTGGACACCTGTTCCTCCGCCGTCTCCCAGCAGTGGAAGAAGGCCGTCGACGGCACGCTGCGCCTGTTCGACTCGCGGTGCATGACGCCGGAGGGCGGAGGCACGGCCGACAACGGGACGCAGGTGGTCCTGGAGATCTGCGACGGTTCCGCAGCCCAGCGTTGGCACGCGGGCGCCGACGGCGGTCTCGTCAACGACCTGTCCGGCCGCTGCCTGGACGTCAAGGACACCTCCTCGGCTGTCGGCGCGGTCCTGTGGTTGTGGAACTGCGGCCCGGTGACCGAGGCGAAGGTGTGGCAGCTGCCCGAGGAGAAGCAGCCGGTCGGCCGGATCTCCGGGTACGGCGGCAAGTGCGCCGACCTCGCCGGCTCGGGTTCGACCGGTGCGGCCGGCACTCAGGTCCAGCTCAACACCTGCGGAGCAGGTACCTCCCAGCAGTGGAAGGTCGCCGCGGACGGCACGGTGAGCGTGCTGGGCCGGTGCATGGCCCTCAAGGGCGGCGCCACCGCCGACGGCACCCGGGTCGTGCTGGCGGACTGCGACGCCTCCTCCACCGCGCAGCAGTGGAACTGGACCACCGGCCGCGGCCTGATCGCCAAGAAGTCGGGCACCTGTCTCGACGCCACCGGCCCCAGCTCCGCCAACGGCACCCCGTTGCAGATCTGGGCCTGCGCGGTCTCCGACAACCAGCGCTGGCAGTTGCCCGCGGGCGTGCCGACCGGTCATGTCACCGGCCTCGGAGGCAAGTGCGCCGACCTCGCCGGTTCGGGTTCCACGAACGCCGCCGGCACCGCCGTCCAACTGAACGGCTGTGGTTCGGGCCTCTCGCAGGACTGGTCGGTGGCGGCGGACGGCAGTGTCCAGGTCCTCGGCGGTTGCCTGGGGGTGGCGAACAACGCCACCGCCAGCGGGACCGCGGCGGTACTTCAGGTGTGCAACGGCGGTGCGGGGCAGAAGTGGACCGCGGGCACCGACGGCAGCCTGGTCAACGCGTTGTCCGGCCGCTGTCTGGACGCCACGGGCGCCAGCTCCGCCAATGGCACGAAGCTGCAGATATGGACCTGCGGGGGCTCCGCACAGCAGAAGTGGAGCCTGCCCGCGGCGTGAGCCGGGGGGCCGTACGGGGCCTGACGGCTCCGTACGGCTCCGTACGGCCCCGTACGGGCACCCGTCCCGGTCCAGTGGCGGGTGCCCGCCTGCGGGGAGCCTGTGTCTCTGCTCCGGTCCGCCGACACCGCCGACCGTTCGGACACCGCGCACATGTATCTGACCAGTTCCGACACTCCCCAGAACATGGTTGAACATGCCAAGATTTGCCGCACCCGTATTCGATCGACCGAGTCGTGCCGGCATCCGTTCGTCGGCACACACGCGAAAGGGAGGGTCGTATGTTCATGCCCAAGGTGAAACTGCGTACCGTGGCAGCCGGGGCGGCGATGGCCGGAGCTTTGATCGGCCTCGGGGCCGGTGCGGCGGGCGCCGCCGGCTGGCCACCGCTGCAGGAGGGTGCGTACCTCTATTCCGGCACCAACGGATCGGGCGTGGTCACCGAGGTCGACCTCGGTGACCAGGACACGTGTCACGCGCTTACCCCGTCCGCCCTCTCGGTCCAGATCGCCACCGGTTCCGCGTCCTTGGAGCTGTATTCCGGCAGCGGCTGCACCGGCACGGGGTGGCGTTCCGGCACGCTGACCCAGACCAACCTCCCGCGACCGATGCTGAGTTACCGGGTGGTCCCGGCGTAACCGGGGAGCGCCTCCGACCGAAGGTGCCTGCGGCGGCCGACACGGCGCCGTGGGCACCTTCGCGTTTGCCCCACCTCGCGTTCAGGGACTCGGGCCGGGCAGCGGGGGCCACGCGTTATTTCCGCGTCAGTGCGAGGGGTGTGCGCGTCAGGGTTCCGTCATGGCGGGCTGGGAAGCACCGTGACGGTGATGTCCTGTTCGGACCGGGCCACGAGGTACGTGTGGATGATTCCGGCCGTCCGTTTCAGAGTCCGGCTCGGCTCGTCCCGGCGCAACGCAATCAGTGAGGAGTCGGATCGTGCCTGCTCCGCCGCAGCCCGTGGGTGAGGGTGTTTCGGTGCCTTCTCCGCCGGACGGCTACCGCAACGTACCGGTGTCGGCTCCCCAGCCCGGCCTGCACGTGCCAGACATGCTCCACGGCGGCCCCTCGGACGGTGATCTCCTGGTCGTCGACTTCGGGGAGCTCGCGCAGGCGATCGCGGAAGCCGAGGAGGCGGCCGTGGCCGCCCGTGACATCGCGGAGAGGCTGACGAGCGCGGTCGACCGTTCCGGGCGGGCGCCCTGGGGTGACGATCCGGCGCTCGGGCAGACGTTCGGCAGCCTCTTCGCCGAACCCCGCGATGCGCTCGTCCGGTGTGCGCGGGAACTGCCGGAGGTGTTCCGGAACGTCGCCGAGAAGCTCGGTTCCGCGAGCGCCAGCTTCCACGAGACGCAGAGAGCTTCCGAGGAAGCGATCTTCCTGGCGCGGACCCAGTTCGATCGCATGCCCTTCTGAGAACGGTTCTTGTCCACCATGGTAGACGCGCACCACATTCCTCCGGCGTTGCAGAATCTCCTGCTCATCACCACCGGCAACCGCTGGCCGACCGGCGACGAGACGGCCCTGCGGGCCGAGGCGGAGGCGTGGCGCGAGACGGCGCACGAGCTCAGGCCCCTCGCCGAGCGGGTCGAGACCCTCCGAACCCGGTCGGCGCGAGCGCTCTCCGGTGCCGGCGGGGACGCCGTCGCTGCCTTCCTGGACCGGCTCGTCGGCGGTCGGGAGGCCGCCGAGTCCGACGCCGTACTGCCACTCCTCATCGAAGCGGCCGAAGCCACGGCGGAGGCGCTCGAAGAGGAGGCCCTGCAGATCGAGACGCTGCGGATCGAGATCATCGGCGCACTGGTCGTACTGTTTCTGCAGCTGATCATCGACTCGGCGATGTGGATGTTCGGCGGAGCCGCCAAGGCCGCCGAGGACATCATCGCCACGAGGGTGCTGTGTCTGGCATTCCTGCGCCAGGCGGTCGCCCACATGCTCACGCGTCTGACCGAATCCGTCGTCGCCATGGTCGGCATGGCCCTGCTCGCGCAGATCATCGAACTCGGCGAGGGGCACCGGCACTCCCTCGACGGGCACGAGCTGAGCGTCGCCGCGGTCAACGGCGCGGTCGGAGCCCCCGTCGGCTTCGGCATGGGGTTGTTGGGCGGCTCGGCCATGGCCGGTCTGAAGAACCTCGCGAAGAAACCGTTCCTCACCACCTTGCCCGGCCCCGTGCAGTCCTCCGCGAAGTTCGGTGCCGTCGTGGGCTTCAACGCGGGTTTCGGCGCGCTGACGGGCATGGCGGAGGCCGGGGCGCAGGACAGCGTCTACGGGCTGTCCGGCGACTGGGTCGCGGGCGCGGCCAACGGTTCCTACAACGCCGTATGGGGAGCCAGACACACCGCGCAGAACCCTGCGGGTCGCTTCGCGCTCTCCCCGGCCGAGCACCTGGAGGAAGTGATCGACCATCACTTGGCCGCCCTCGGCAAGGATCACGGCAGCGAAACCGCTCCCGGCCCCGTGCCGCCGCCCATGGTGAGCCACGATCCCGACGCCAGCTTCCTCGACCTGCGCCCGGATACTCCGGAGCCCCACGATCCCGACGCCAGTTTTCTGGACCTGCGCCCGGATACTCCGGAGCCCCACGATCCCGACGCCAGTTTTCTGGACCTGCGCCCGGACACTCCGGAGCCCCACGACCCCGACGCCAGCTTCCTCGACCTGCGCCCGGACACTCCGGAGCCCCACGACCCCGACGCCAGCTTCCTCGACCTGCGCCCGGAGGACGCCGGGGGCGCCCCGGAGTGAGCCCTGGAACGGGTCCTCGGGTCGGTGTGTGACGGATCCGTCCGATGACTTACACCGGGGAGCGATGTGGGGTCGACGCGCGGACAAGTCGCAGTCAAACGACGGACGCCTTTCGAGGTATCTCCCCGGACATTGGTAGGCAACCAGCCGATATACGGCTCGTTCCGCTCATCCGGGGCATCACCAATGAACATCGAAGGGCACGACATGTCTCGTACATGGTTGATCACCGGCGCGTCCCGTGGATTCGGGCGCGCTCTCGCGGAAGCGGTCCTGGCGGCCGGTGACCGGCTGGTGGCCACCGCCCGTCGGCCGGAGCAGCTTGCCGAACTGGTCTCCCGCTACGGCGACCGGGTGCTGGCGGTGGCCCTGGACGTCACCGACGTCGCGGCAGCCGGGCGCGCGGTCCGGGCCGGGGTCGAAACCTTCGGCCGCCTGGACGTGATCGTCAACAACGCCGGCTACGCCAACAGCGGGCCGATCGAGGAGATGGCGGAGGAGGACTTCCGCGCGCAGTTCGAGGCGAACTTCTTCGGAGTCGTCAACGTGACCCGGGCCGCCCTTCCGGTGCTGCGCGAGCAGCGCTCGGGGATCTTCGTACAGTTCTCCTCCCTCGGCGGACGCGTGGGCGGCACCCCGGGCATGGGCGCCTATCAGAGCGCGAAGTTCGCGGTGGAGGGCTTCTCCGAGGTCCTCGCCAACGAGGTGGCCCCGTTCGGGGTCAAGGTCGTCATCGTCGAGCCGGGCGCCTTCCGTACGGACTGGCAGGGCTCGTCGATGGAACTGCATGCCGTGGGTTTTGACTACGAGGAGACCGTCGGCGCCATGAACACGTACCGGGCCGAGAACAACGGCACCCAGCCCGGCGACCCGGTCCGTGCCGCGCAGGTCCTCATCGAGGTCGTCGGCGACGACGACCCGCCGCGCAGGCTCCTGCTCGGCGCCCAGTCCGTGGTCATGGCGCTGGAAGCGGGCGAGGCGCGCGCCGCGGAAACCCGTAAATGGGCCGCGGCCAGCGGTGCGGCGGACTTCCCCTCGTAGTCCCTCCACCCTCCTCGTGGGATTCGGCCGGCGCACCGCGGCATCCGTCGTCGGCCGCTCCTCCCTCACACCCACTTCCGAACCACGCGACACCCGTTTTCACCTCTTCGACACGTTTGTCACCACTCCCAACTCCCCGAAGGAGATCACCTCATGTCTCGCACAACCTGGCTCATCACCGGCGCCTCCAGCGGACTGGGCAAGGCCCTGGCCGAACACGTCCTGGCCAACGGCGACCAGGTGGTGGCGACCGCCAGCTCGACGCAGGCCACCACCGAGCTGGCCTCCCGCTACCCGGAGACCGCGCTCGCGGTCCGCCTCGACGTCACCGATCCCGCGGACCGCGTGGCCGCGGTGCGTGCTGCCGAGGAGCGCTTCGGAAGCATCGACATCCTGGTGAACAACGCCGCGATCGACTTCATAGGAGCCCTGGAGGAGCAGGAGGAGAGCGACTACCGGCGGCTGTTCGAGGTCAACTTCTTCGGCGCGGTCGCCCTCACCCGCGCGGTGCTGCCCGGCATGCGCGCACGCCGCAGCGGCACCATCGTCAACGTCTCCTCCATGGACGGCCTGGCCAGTCTCCCGGCCAACGGGTTCTACTCGTCGAGCAAGTTCGCGCTGGAGGGCTTCACCGAGGCGCTGTGGCAGGAGATCGAACCCATCGGGCTGCGTGCGATGATCATCCAGCCCGGTTCCTTCCGTACCGGCATCGAGAACCGGACGAAGGCCTCCGGCGAGGCCATCGCGGACTACGCCGACACGGCCGGCGCCTTCCGCGGGATGATGGGCAGCCTCACCCCGGAGATGTTCCCCGGTGACCCGGAGCGGGCCGCCGAGGCGATCCGGCAGGTCGCGACGGCGCCGGAGCCGCCCCACTGGGTCGTCCTGGGCAGCGACGCCCAGCGGCGCATCGGCGTCAAGCTCGAACAGCTCCGGGCGGAGTTCGACGCGGGCAAGGACCTGGCGTACAGCACGGACTTCCCGGGTGCCGCCGCCAACGCGGTCCTCTGACACCTCCGGTGACGACGCGCCGGACGGGACGAAGCCTCGATCCGGCGCGTCCCGGACAGCGGTGAACGCCGTCGGCGGCGGGTGGTCGGGTCCACCCCTG
>NZ_JBHWYX010000067.1:0-31997 GCF_042728795.1 Streptomyces sp. NPDC060184 | reverse complement strand
CACCTGCACGCCGGCCGCACCGCCCCCTTCGCCTGCCGTTACGCGCCGTACGCCTTGAAGGCGATCACGTGCGCGTGCCGTGCCCCGTGCGTCGCGTCGACCACGAGCCGCAGCGCCCGGGTGCGCACGGGGCCGCCGTCCGCGGCCTCCAGAGCGTGCACACGGTGGCGGCGCCGGTTGTCCGTCACCGTCAGGAGTGTGTGCCAGGCGCCGGCCGCGTCGCGGCTCTGGACGCGGTAGTCGCGCACGAGTTCCGGCATGACCTCGTACGGGGTGCGGTGCCGATGCAGGTTGTTGAGGTACTCGTCGACGTCGTCGTCGAACACCAGGCGCACCTCGAGGAGTTCTTGCTCGTCGGACCAGTCGAGACGGAGCCACTCCTCGGCGCCCTTCGGTGCGGAGGACCACATGTTCGGTCCGCCGTAGGGCCGTTGGTATCCGCCCGCGGCCCGTTCGGGGTGGAACGCCGTGGTGGCGGGGGCCGCCCGGAAGGCGAAGGTCTGGCGGCGCAGGCCGCGGGCCTGCCATTCCAGGACCAGTTGGCCGTCCTCCTCCGGGATGTCGTGGTCGACGGCCGCGTCTCCCTCGGCCTTCCTGCGCAGGGCGAGAACGCCGTCGGTGCGTTCGGGGAGCAGGACCAGGGCCGTGTCGGGGCAGGCCCGGACGATGAGGATCGCGTTCCGGGGAGTCTCGGGGCGGTGGCCGAGGCGGGCCGTGACCCAGTGGGGGCCGTCGGACGGGACGGTGACCGTGGTCGTGAGGAGACGGTCGGCGGGGACCGCGTTCTCGGGGTTGCCCGTGCCCCAGAGTTCCACGGTGAGTTCGCGGTCGTGGCCGTCGGGGGCGCCGTGGACGAGGAGGTCGACCGTGTCGAGTGCGGGGTCGACCGGCAGGAGGAGAGCGAGGTCGCGGGTGAGGGGGTACGGGGTGCCGGGCGCGTCCTCGGTGGGCTCGGCGGCCAGCCGGGCCAGGTGGGAGGAGGCGCTGACGCGGGCCGTGCGGGCCAGGTTGCCGGGGTCGTCGTCGGCGACACCGATCACGGAGGCGTCCTGGCGCAGCAGGGTGCGGCGCACCAGCTCCGGCCGCCCGGTGGCGAGTTCGCGCGGGGTGAGGCCCTCGGCGACGCAGAGGGCCGCCGCGGTGCCCGCGGCCTCGCCGAGGGTCGCGCAGGTGGCCATGACGCGGGTGGCCCCGAAGGCGATGTGGGTGGCGGAGATGTTCCGCCCGGCGAAGTGCAGGTTGGTGACGTTCGCCGAGTACAGGGAGCGCAGCGGGATGTGGAAGATGCCGTCCGCGTACCGCTGGCGCGCCCCGGGCTCGTCGGCGTACATGCCCTGCACGGGGTGGAGGTCCACCGACCAGCCGCCGAAGGCGACCCCGTCGGCGAACTGGCGCTGCTGGAGGATGTCCTGCTGGGTGAGGACGTGGTCGCCGAGGAAGCGGCGGTACTCGCGCTTGCCGGGGAGGCTGCCGACCCACTCCAGGGTGAGGTTCGCGGCGTCCGGGAACTGGCCGGAGTTCTTGATGTGGTCCCAGATGCCCATGATCACGGCCTGGAGCTCGTCGCGGATGCGCTCGTTGTCGTGGACGGTGTCGAGTTCGCCGCCCCACTCGACCCACCAGTAGTCGCAGCCGTTGTCCCCGGTGCGCAGGATGCGGTTGCGCAGGATGGGTGTGGTGGACAGGTCCTTGGCGTAGGCGGGCGGTACGAACTTCGCGGGCGCTCCGGTGTCCCTGCTGTGGAAGAGGATCGTCGAGCCGAGCAGCGCCCGGTCCGCCTCGGCCGGCGCCCAGGGCTCGTCGAACTCGGCCCGCGCCTCGCGGCCTATGCGGTAGTGGGCGCCGGCGAGGTGGCCGAGCAGGCCGTCTCCGGTGCAGTCGAGGAACTGGCGCGCGTGGAAGGTGATGCGGCGCTCCGAGCCCATCATCCAGCCGGTGCAGGAGTGCACCCGGCGGCTGTCGTCGGGTCCGCTCGCGTCGACCTCGCGCACGTCGGTGTTGAGGTAGAGGTCGATGTTGGGTTCCGCGCGGACGGCGTCGAGGACGACCTGGTCCCAGTAGTAGGGGTTGCCCTCGGGGTTGCGGTACTGGTTCTCGGTGTACAGCTCGCCCATGATTCCGGTCTCGCGGGCCCAGCGGTGCACGCCGTGCGCGGAGGCGCCGCAGACCCAGACACGGACCTCGCTGCTGGCGTTGCCGCCCAGGACGGGCCGGTTGTTGACCAGGGCGACGCGCCGGCCGAGCCGGGCCGCGGCGATGGCCGCGCAGGTCCCCGCCAATCCGCCGCCGATCACGGCGATGTCGTAATGGACCTCTTCTTCCCGCACGTGCGGCCTCCTCGGTGTGGTGCTCGGACTCTCCCCGCAGCAGCGGAGCGGCCTTGAACGTACATCACATCCATATTGTGCAACCACTGTTCAGTCAGTGGGATCCGATGTAAGTTCCGTTGCGGCCACCGGACTCCCCCGCCGCGCACCGAAGAGCACGTTCGGGGCAGGTGGAACGAGTTCGCCGACCCTGCACAGAAACGGCGATTCACCGACCAAAAGGGTTGACTCCATCGCGCAATATGGAGAACGATCCCGCATGCTGCAACTTGCATTCAGCGGAGCAGGGTTGGCGTTCACGCAGGGCCCCGGCACTCCCGCCACCGTTTGAGAGGACAGACCCATGAGTACGGCCGCACCTCCCCAGAAGGCGCCCCCGCCCCGCCAGCGGACCGGCGGACGGCTCTCGAACGGTGCGTTCGCCCTGCTGCTGACCGCGCCGGGACTCGCCCTCTTCGCGGCGATCATCTTCTACCCGCTGCTGTCGGCGCTGTTCACCGGCTTCTTCAGGCAGGATCTGCGGCTGCCGGGACGGGAGTTCGTCGGCCTGGACAACTTCACGTACTGGCTGGACGGCGACTTCCTCACCATCCTGAAGCAGACGCTGGTCTTCACCGTCGGCGCGACCCTCGTCCCCTTCGTGCTCGGCCTGGCGCTCGCGCTCGCGCTGAACACCGGGCTCAAGGGCAACGGTTTCCTGCGCGGCCTGTTCCTGTTCCCCTGGGTGATCCCGGGCGTGGTGGTCTCCTTCCTCTGGATGTGGATCTTCAACGCGAACTACGGGGTGCTCAACGGCGTCCTCATGAAGGCCGGGATCATCGAGGAGTCGGTGGCCTGGCTCGGGCAGCCCGGTACCGCGATGCTCGCCGTCATCGTCACCAAGACCTGGGCCAGCTTCCCCTGGATGATGGTGATGCTGCTGGCCGGTCTGCAGACCGTGCCCAAGGAGCTGCACGAGGCGGCCTCGATGGACGGGGCGGGCTCGGTCCGGCGCTTCTTCGCCGTCACCTGGCCGCAGATCCGCGGTGTCGCCTCGATCGTGCTCCTGCTGGAGTTCATCTGGAACTTCCAGCACTTCGACACCATCTACGTGCTCACCGGCGGCGGGCCGGCCGGTACCACCGAGACCTTCGCGACCGCCGTGTACCAGACCGCTTTCAAGGGCTTCGACATCGGCCGGGCCACCGCTCTGGGCGGACTGTGGATGCTGCTCCTGCTGCTCCTCGTCGTCGTCTACCTCAGAATCACCGAGCGGAAGGGCGACGCCTGATGACCTCCACCACCTCCACCCCGCTGTCCGCCGTGGACCGGCCCCGGTCGCCCGCCACCCGGGCCGGGGGCAGCACCCGGCGCCGTATGCGCAAGGACCTGCTGCGCTCGCGGATCGCCGCCTGGAGTGCGGTCGTCGTCATCGGCGCCTTCGGCCTGCTGCCGGTCTACTGGCTGCTCGCCACCGCTCTGAGCACCCCCGAGTCGACCTTCCAGTTCCCGCCGAAGCTGATACCCACCGATCTCACGCTCGACAACTTCACGGCCCTGGCCGAGAACGACCAGCTGATCAAGTACATGGTCAACTCGCTCGTCGTGGCCTCGATCACCGCCGTGCTGAGCGTGGTGGTCGCCACGTACATGGGCTACTCGTTCTCCAAGTTCCGCTACCGGGGGCGCCGGTCGCTGATGCACCTGGTGCTGGCCTCCCAGATGTTCCCCCAGGCGCTGCTGCTGGTGACCCTGTACACGGTCTTCTCCAGCTTCGGCATGCTCAACACGTACACCGCGCTGGTGCTCTCCTTCACCACGTTCACCATGCCGCTGTGCGTCTGGATGCTGAAGGGCATCTTCGACACCATCCCGGACGCCCTGCTGGAAGCGGCGTCCATCGACGGCGCCTCACGATGGCGGACGCTGCACTCGATCGTGGCGCCGCTGGCCGCCCCCGGGATGGTCGCCGCCGGGCTCTTCGCCTTCGTCCGCGGCTGGAACGACTTCATCTTCGCGCTGACCCTGGCGGACAAGGAGAAGCAGACCCTGCCTCCCGGCCTCGTCTCCACCTACATCGGTGAGTTCCAGACCTCCTGGCCCCAGTTGATGGCGGCGTCGCTCGTGGTCTCCATCCCGGTGGTCGTCGCCTTCATGTTCCTCCAGCGCTATCTCGTCGGCGGCATGACCGCCGGTTCGGTCAAGAGCTGAACCCGCGGGACCGTCCCGCCCCGCGCCCGCACGTACCTTCCCCTCCCGCACACACTCCCCCATGGAGAGATCATGACCACCTCTGGCATCAGCCGCCGCGGCGCGCTGCGCATGTTCGGCATCGGCGCGCTCGGTCTGGCGGGCGCCGGTGTGCTCAGCGCCTGCGCTCCGTCCGGCGCGGGCTCCACCACCAACGGCGGCGACCCGAAGTCCAAGGACTTCGACTTCACCTCCTGGTCGCTCAACGAGGAAGCCGCCAAGCCGTCGATCGAAAAGATCATCGCGGCGTGGGAGAAGGCCCAGAACTCCAGAATTCGCGCGGTCTCGTACCCGTACAACGAGTACCTGAGCCAGCTCACCCTGAAGCTGGGCGGCGGGGAGACGACCGGCGCGGTGCACCTCGACATCGCCTGGCTCGCCGCGATGGCGCAGATGGGCAAGCTGGCCGACCTCGGCCCGGTGGCCGGCAAGGGCGGCTACACCGACGTGGCGCTGAGCAGCGGTACGTACGACGGCACGCAGTACGGGCTGCCGTGGAACACCGGATCGATCGGTGTGATCGCCAACTCCAAGCTCCTGGCGAAGGCCGGGATCAAGGAGCACCCCACCACCGTCGAGGAGTTCGAGGCCGCGTTGCGGGAGCTGAAGGGGCTCGGCGGCGGTGTCGTGCCGTACGCCGCCGCCACCAAGGTCGCGCAGCTCAAGGACATCTTCCCGTGGATGCAGACCTTCGGCTGCAAGCTGCTCGAAGGAGGGAAGGTCACCATAGGTGACGACGCTTCGATCGACGCGGTCACCTGGTACAAGAAGCTGCACGACGAGAAGCTGATCGCCGCCGACGTGGACCGCTTCGACGCGCGCGCCCTGTTCGGGCAGGGCAAGGCGGCCTTCTACGACGACGCGATCATCGGCAAGGGCGTGACCTCCGCCCAGTCGAAGGACAAGACGCTGGCCGACGCCATGCAGCCGATGGAGCGCCCCGTACTCAAGGCCGGGGACACGCCGCAGGCCCTGCTGTGGGGCGGTGTGATCGCGATCGTGAAGGGCAAGGGGCAGGACGCGGCGACCGAGTTCGCGCTGCACACCACCACCGACCTGGCCACCACCTCCCAGTACTTCGCCGAGCGCGCGCTGCCGCCGTCCACCACCGCGGGTCTCGCCGCTCCCGAGGTCGCCAAGGACACCTTCTCCACGGAGTGGACGAGCAAGATCACCAAGACGGCGACCGGCAGCCCCTTCTGGCAGTTCGCGCAGAACTCGCAGATCGAGGAGGCCGTCGCCAAGCAGGTGCAGGCCGTCCTCGTCGGCACCTCGAAGCCGAAGGACGCGATGAAGCAGGCCGGCGAGGAGGTCGCCGCGTTCATCAAGCGCTGAGGCCCGGCGGACACGGCAGCCGGCACCGCACTCCGGGCCCGGTGAACGTGGCACGGCCCCGCGTCGGGCCCCTCCCCGTGCTCCACCCCGCACTCACCCCGCACGACGACCGTGTCGGCCGGCCCCCGGGCCGCCGCCGTACGCGTCATCTCCACGCCCGCATCCGCGAAGAGCAAAGGAGCTCATCATGCGACGTCCCACGGCACGCACGTACACCGCCTCGGCCACGGCCCTGGCCGCCCTCCTCCTGCCCGTACCGGCCGCCGGGGCCGACACCGCGCAGGGCACGGCAGCGGCGGCGACGGTGATCGAGAAGGTCCCGTACACGATGGACTCGTCGAACCAGGCCGCCTGGTGGACGCCGGTGGCGACGTACAAGGGTCGCGGCCAGTACACGTACTTCGCCTTCAACGAGCCGGGATCGACGGCCGCCACGCACCGGCCCGCCATCGCACGGCGCGACCCGGACGGGGTCTGGAGCAAGCTGCCGCTGCTCAACAGCGACGGACAGCAGGCCGAGTTCGCCGACGACAACGGGCACAACCAGCCGTCGGTCGCACGCGACGGCAGCGGACGCCTGCACGTCTTCACCTCCATGCACGCCAATGCCTGGCGCTACTTCCGCACCGAGGCCCCCGGCGGCGACGTCACCGACCACGCGTCCGAACTGCCTGACCAGGGCGTGGGCATCACCTACCCGGTCGTCACCACGGCGCCCAACGGCGACCTCTATCTGGCGGCCCGCGTCGGTGCGGGCTCCGACCAGCGCCCCGGCAAGCTGTACCGCTGGGACAACGCCAACTCCCGCTGGACCACGGTCGCGACCTTCGCCGGCGCGCTGAACCGCTCGGTGTACCCCGACGACATCACGGTGGACGCCTCCGGTCGCGTCCACCTCCTCTACGAGTGGGCGAAGGCGCCGGCGACCGCGTTCCGCCACCAGCTCTCGTACCTGACCTACGACCCGTCGACCGGCGCCTTCGCGGACAGTACGGGCGCGACGGTCACCACTCCGGTCACGCCCGCCACCTCCGACGTGATCCAGGACCTCACCGCCGGCGAGGAGTGGAGCATCGACAACGCCTACACCGGTCCGGCGGTGCAGAGCGCCAAGCTCACCCTCGACGGCTCCACCCCGAAGGTCGCCTACCGCTACCGCTCCGCGGACAGCGGCGGTGACTTCCGCGTGTACTACGCCTATCCGAGTGGCAGCGACTGGGTGGAGAAGGTCGTGTACGCCGGCGGGCAGACAGCAGCCGCGCTCGGCATCACCTGGGACGAGGCGGACAGCAAGCGGGTCTACTACGTGACCACCTCGGGCACCGACCGGGTCTACTCCGCGACACAGTCGGCGGACGGGGCCTGGACCGCGCAGTCCGCCGCGCCGGGCGTGAGCGCGGACCGGCTCGCGGTACGGCGCGACTCGGACGGTCACGACGTGCTCTACCTTCCGGACACCGCGCACAATTCGCTGTACTACGGCCTCCGTTGAGGTAGAACCGCGCCGACCGCGCCGTCCGTGCGAGGCTGTTCCGCCCCCGCACGGACGGCGCGGTCGGTCAGGTCGCCGCCCTGCTCGCCAGGTACTCGTCCAGCCCCTCACCGGTGAGCGGGTAGTAGTCGGACAGGAGGCCGCCCTCGTCGAGGCGGCGACGTGCGAACGCCTCGCGGTCCTGGTGCAGCAGCGAGTCCTCGGCCAGCGGGACCGCCCGGTCCTGCGGTACGACCACGGCGCCGTCCTCGTCGGCCACGATCAGGTCCCCCGGGGTGACCAGGGTGCCACCGACACCCACCGGCACGTTGAACGCGGAGGGGAAGAGTTCGGTCTGCGAGGCGTAGTGCGGAGTGACCCCGGTGCACCAGACCGGCACGCCCAGCGCCCGGATCCGGGCCGCGTCCCGCACCCGGCCGTCCACGACGATCCCGGCGCCGCCGCGCAGTTTGAAGTAGCGCACCAGCATGTCGCCGAGGCAGCCGGTGAAGTGGCTCCCCTGCGCCGCGATCACCAGCACGTCGCCGGGCCGAATCGATTCCAGCACGCCCCACAGCGGGGTCTTGCGCTCGATGTCCTCCTGTTCGGCACCGTTGAAGACGTCCTCGCGCTGCGGAAGGAACTGGAGGGTCACCGCACCTCCGGTGACCTTGATGTCCGGCTCCCGGTGCAGCGGCACGGGCCCGTCGATGAAGGTGCGGGTGATGCCCATCTGGTGCAGCTTGGCGCAGGCGGTGGCCGCGCTCACGTCCGCGAGCGCGTCCACCATCCGCCGTGTCGGTCTCCGGAAGGAGGAGGTGTGGACCGGTGACCGCATCGATGCGTAGACCGGGGTCTCGCCCGCGGCGGACGTTCCTTGACTGCTGCTCGGGTTCATGTCCGTGCCTCTCCTCGCGCGCTCTCCGCGCGCAACACCAGTGACATTCATCGCCTATCGATGGTAGATAACCTCCTATCGATTAGTGCTGTCAATCCGTCAGGAGACCTCCGTGCCCACTGCGTCCGGCGGCTGGTTCGAGACCGCGCGCTTCGGCTTGTTCGTCCACTTCGGCCTGTACAGCCTCGCCGCGCGCCACGAGTGGGTACGCAGCCGGGAGTCCATGTCCCAGGCCGCGTACGACCGTTATCTGGAACGGTTCGACCCGGACCGCTTCGACGCGCGCGAACTCGCGCGGGAGGCGCGGCGAGCGGGGATGCGCTACGCCGTGCTCACCGCCAAGCACCACGACGGGTTCTGCCTCTTCGACTCGTCGCTCACCGACTACACCTCGGTGCGCGCGGCCGGCCGGGACCTGGTGGCCGAGTTCGCGGAGGCGATGCGCGCCGAGGGCCTGCGGGTCGGCCTCTACTACTCGCTTCTCGACTGGCACCACCCCGGCTTCCCGGTCGACGAGCACCATCCGCTGCGCGGCTCGGCGGACGGACGCGAGGCGGGCGACCTGTCGGGCTACCGGGCGTACATGCGGGGCCAGGTGCGGGAGTTGCTCACCGGCTACGGCGATGTCGACCTGCTCTTCTTCGACTTCACGTACCCGGGCATGGGGCCCGAGCAGTGGGGGGCGAAAGAGCTCATGGAGACGGTCCGTGAGTTGCGGCCCGGGATCCTCGTGAACGACCGGCTGGGCATACCCGGCGACTACGTGACGCCCGAGCAGTACCAGCCCGACCGGCCGCTGGAGCGCGACGGCGTGCGGGTGCCGTGGGAGGCGTGCCACACCCTCAACGGGTCCTGGGGCTACGACCGCGACAACCACGACTTCAAGGACCCGTCCCAGCTGGTCCGCATGCTGGTCCAGTCGGTCTCCTGCGGCGGCAATCTGATTCTCAACGTCGGTCCCGACGGCAGGGGTTCGCTCGACCGGCGGGCACGGGACACCCTGCGGGCCATCGCGGAGTGGAGCGCCCCGCACTCCCGCGCCGTGCACGGTGCGGGGCCCTCCTCCTTCCGGCCGCCGGCGAACGCCCTGTACACGCAGGCAGGTCGCCGCCTCTATCTGCACCTGCTCGCCTGGCCGCTCACGCACCTCCACCTCCCCGGTCTGGCCGGGCGGGTGCGCTATGCCCAACTACTGCACGACGGTTCGGAGATCGCCTTCCACGAGGTCGACGGCACCCGCCACGAACACAACAACCTGGCTCCGCCCAGCCAGCCGCCGGGCACCCTGACCCTGACCCTGCCCGTCGCACGACCCGACGTCTTGCTGCCGGTGATCGAACTCTTCTTGGAGGAGGGCGAGTTGGCTTCGTGACGGAGCGAGGGGTGCACGGCCGGCCGGGCGGACGGCGGAAGGAAGCGGTTTCGGCAGCGCCCTTGAACATGCGGGGTGCCGCCCCTAGCATCAGCTATCGATAGGCGATTGAAGCAACGCCTACCGGGAGCCGCCCGCACCTCTCGGGCGACGCATCCCCTCCCCCCCTCCCCGCCGAACCCGAACGAGCGCCCGCGCTGCAGGTCGGCTATCGATTATTCATGACTACGCAATGGAGCGTGTCCGATGAGAACCAAGTGGCACCGAGCCTCCGCACTCGCCGTGGCTCCGCTGGTGATGGCAACCGCCGTAGCCTGCGGAGGGAGCGGGTCCGACGAGGCCGCGGGGGGCACGACTCTCCGCATCATCGTCAACATCTCGCCGAACCTGACGGAGCAGTACTGGAAAGGCCTCTTCGCCACGTACGAGAAGAGCCACCCCGACGTGCACGTGAAGCTGGAGCTGACCGGCACCATCTCGGCCAACGCCAAGCTGACCCAGGACCTCGCGGCCGGCGACCCGCCCGACATCGCCCAGCAGATCGTGCCTGCCCCCGACACGGCCAAGCTCTTCGCCGACCTGTCCGACCAGGCGTGGGCGAAGGACACTCCGCTGGTCGACCAGTACGCCGTCGACGGCAGGACGTACATGGTCGGCGTGGGCGAGCAGATCCAGTCGCTGGTCTTCTACAACAAGGCGGCCTTCGCGAAGGCCGGCGTGGACGCGACGGAGATCCGGACGCTGGACCAGTTCTCCGTCGCCATGGGCCGTCTGAAGTCGGCGGGCTACGAGCCGCTGCAGACCGCCGGCCAGTGGGTGACGGGCGGTCAGTTCTCGATGATGGCCGACGCCGGCGTACTCACCGAGAACCCGCAGTGGATCAAGCAGCGCAACGACGGCAAGGTCTCCTTCGCCGACAGCGGCTACGTGCCGTACCTGAAGCGCTACGAGGAGTGGATCGACAAGGGGTACCTCAAGAAGAGCGCGCTGGGGCTGACGTACGCCGACGGGCAGACGTCCTTCCTCAACGGCAAGTCGGCCATGTACGTGATGGGTTCCTTCCTCGTGCCCGCGGCGGACGCGGCGAAGAAGAGCGACGAGATCGGCGTCTTCGCGATGCCGACCGACGGCGCCTACCCGTCGGGCCAGTTCGGCAATGTCTCCAACCCCTACACGGTGGTCGAGCAGTCGCACCACAAGGCCGAGGCGATCGAGTTCGTGAAGTGGCTGGTCACCGACGAGGAGGCCATCCGCAGCCAGCTCGCCGCGGACGGCAATCTGCGCCCGGGCTTCAGCTATCCGATGTCCAGCCTCGGAACCGCGGTGCAGAAGATCCTCGACGCGACGCCCTCGGTGCTGGTGAAGTCCGGTGAGAACCAGCCGGTCGCCGGGTTCAGCGACGAACTCAACAAGCAGATCCAGTCCTTGTACACGGGCACCTCCGCGAAGGATGCCGCGCGCGGATTGGACAAGTGGTGGAACTCGCAGAACTGACACCGCGGGCACGGCGCTCCGTCGCCGCCTCCCCGCGCGCGGACACCGGCCGCGGACGCGCCCGCCTCCGCGAGGCCGCCGTCACGTTCGGCATGATGGGCCCGGCCGTGCTCCTGTACACGGTGCTGACGGTCGTGCCGGTCGGCGTGGCGGTCTACCTCAGCTTCACGGACTGGGACGGCTTCTCCACCGCGAAGCTCATCGGGTGGGAGAACTACCAGCACCTCTTCGACGACCCGAGTTCGACACAGGCCTGGTACGTGACCGCGCTGATCACCTCGATCGGCACCGCCCTGATGGTGGGCGCGGGCCTGGTGTACGCGCTGATCCTCAAGGACAAGTCGCGTACGAACTCCTTCTTCCGCGCGGTCGCCTACTTCCCGCACGTGATCAGCGCGTTGATCCTCGGCTATCTGTGGGCGGCGATCCTCGGCACGAACGGGGCGATCAACAACACGCTCGCCAAGTTCGGCATGGAGCCGGTCGGCTTCCTCTTCGACGAGAAGTTCGCGCTGTACACCCTGATCGGCGTCATCGTGTGGGCCGGATTCGGCTTCAACGTCGTCCTGTTCGTCGCCGCCCTGCAGACCGTTCCGGCCGAGCTCCTGGAAGCGGCGGCGATCGACGGCGCCAACAGGCGCCAGATCAATCTGCGCATCGTGGTCCCGATGATCGCGCCCGTGGTCACCGTGGCGACCGTACTGAATCTGGTCGGTCTGCTGAGGGCGTACGACATCGTGGTCAGCCTCACCGGCGGCGGTCCGGCCGGTTCGACGCAGACCTTCACCTATCTCATTCTCGCCCGGTCCTTCGAGGGCACCAAGGTCGGCTACGCGACGGCCCAAGCGGTCTTCCTGATGGTCGTCTCCGCCGCGCTCGCCCTCGTCGTGACCGCGCTGCGCAACCGCCAAGACCAAGCTGCGACCGGTTAGGAGCCGATGGTGGTCGTCACTGAACCAAGGGTCCGCGACAGGCCGCGGACCTCACCGGTCCCTGCCTCCGAGGTCTCTTCGGCGAAACGGCGGGAAGCCCGCTCGCCCCTGCGCCCGGTACTCCTCGGCCTGCTGTGCGTCGTCATGATCGTGCCGGTGTACCTGCTCGTCGTGAACGCCTTCAAGTCGCAACAGGACATCCTCGACAGCCCGTTCTCGATTCCGCTGAGCGCTCTGACCTTCGAGCACATGTCCGCCGCCATCGGCAATCCGCAGTACAACGTCATCGGCGGCTACGGCTTCACGCTCTTCCTCGTCGTCGCCGTGGACATCCTGTGCATCGCACTGGCGGGACCGGCCGCGTACGCGATCGCCCGCAGCCTCAAGAAGCGGACGCAGCTGGTGCTGCTGTACTTCCTGGCCGGCACGTTCATCCCCGGTGCGGCCGTGATCATCCCGGTGATCTACGTACTGCGCGAGGTCGGCCTCGCCAACACCGTGACCGGCCTGGTCGCACACGACGTGGCCTCGACGCTGCCCGTCAGCATCTTCCTCTTCGTGGGCTTCATCCGCGCGATCCCGGTGGACATCGACCACGCGGCGACGATCGACGGCGCGGGCCGCTACCGGACCTTCTGGACCATCATCTTCCCGCTGATGCGTCCTGCGGTCGTCACCGTCCTGATCCTCAACTCCATCGGGATCTGGAACGACTTCATCTCCCCGCAGATCCTGCTCAGCCCGTCGTCCGGTCACTACACCGTGACGACGGCGATCTACGCGGGCATCAGCCAGTACTCCACCGATCTGACGAAGGTGTTCCCCAACCTTCTGCTCGCCGTCGCGCCCGTGATCATCTTCTTCGTCTACATGCAGCGCCACATCATCAGCGGTCTGACGGTGGGCGCGGTGAAGGGATGAGCGGGCGCATCGTTTCCCTCCGGAGAAAGGACCATTCAGTGTCGAGGAGAAGGTGGCCACGCCCCGGTACGGGCTCGTGGTCCGCAGCCGCCCTGCTCGCTTCGCTCTCCGTCGTGACGGCCGCCGTTCCGGCCGCCGCGCACCCCCACCCGCACAAGCCGCTGGGGGGCGCGGTCTACCACGTCGCCCCGTCGGGCCAGGACTCCCGCACCGGCACCAGCGCGGGCCAGGCGTTCCAGCACATCCAGCGGTGTGCCGACGTCATGGGCCCCGGGGACACCTGTCTGATCGAGTCCGGCACGTACGCCGAGACCGTCGTGCCGGCCCGGTCGGGCACCGCCGCGTTGCCGATCACCTACCGGGCGGCGCCGGGGGCGACGGTGACGCTGAGCGGAACCGCGCCGGTGCGGGGGTTCTCGCCCGTCACCGGCGCGGACGTCGCGGAGATCGCCGAGAGCGATCCGTACGTCCAGGACTCCGCGTTCAGCGCCGCGGTGGCAGCCGGACACGTCTACAGCGCCTCCGCCGACCTGGGGTCCGACGTGACGACCGTGCAGGTCTTCACCGACAAGAAGGCGGGCGTCGAGGCGCAGTGGCCCTACCCGGGGCTCGACCTGCTCGACCCCGCGCTCCAGTACGCGGACACGGGGAGCGCGGACGCGACGATCGCGGACGCCGCCCTGACCCGGCCCGCAGGATACTGGGACGGCGCACGGGCCCTGACCGGCTACTGGTACATCTCGGCGACCGGCACGGTGAAGAGCTCGGCCGTCGGCTCGGTGACGCTCGACGTGGCGCCCCCTTGTGTGCACAAGGTCGTGCCGAAGGAGACGCGGTACGCCCTTTCCGGGAAGATCGGTGAGCTCTCGCGCCCGGGCGAGTGGTTCTACGATCCCACCGCCAAGCGGCTGTACCTCTACAGCGAGGACGACCCGGCCGCGCACACGGTCGAGGCGAAGAGCCGCACCCTGGCGTTCGACCTGACGGCCGCGAGTCACACGACGGTCGCGGACCTCGGGCTGTTCGCCTCCACCATCAGGACGGGACCGACAAGCACGGGCGTGACGCTGGACGCGATCGACGGTACGTACCTGTCGCACTACACCGACATCACGCGCGGCGCGACCGACTGCGGGAGCACGGTCACGCGCGGCGTCGGCGACACGGGCATCGTCCTCGACGGGACGTACAACAAGATCACCAACAGTGATCTGTCGCTGAGCGCGGGCAACGGCATCGCCCTGCGCGGCCAGAACAACACCGCCACCAACAACGTGATCCACGACGTCGACTACCTGGGGACGTACGCGGCGGGCATCGCCGTGCAGGGCAACAGCCAGACGGTCACCCACAACACGATTCACCGGGTCGGCCGGAGCGGGATCAACCTCCAGTGGAACACGGTGGAGGGCCTCACCCCGGGCAAGGATCTGATCGCGTACAACGACATCTCGGGGTACGCCCGCCTCAGCCTGGACGTCGCCGCGATCTACACCTGCTGCAGCGCGTACATGATGGGGACCTCCATCGACCACAACGTGCTGCACGATCCGGAGCCGGCCACGACGCTCACCACCTTCGGGATCTCGGGCGTCTACGCCGACAACGGGCAGAGCGACCTGGTGATCGCGAACAACGTGGGCTGGGGCAACCGGGAGGGCACGGTGATGCTGAACGGTCTGGGCACCGGCTCGCACGACAACGGGGTGTACAACAACACCGGGGGGATGACCCTGTTCTACGTCAAGGAGGCGGGGCAGTCGACCGGCACGAAGATCTACAACAACGTGGGCGCCATCCGCGGACTGACCGGTGCCACCGACGGCGGTCTGGTGCTCTCGAACAACCTCCCGGCGGAGACCGATCCGCTCTTCGTCGACGCGGCCGGGCACGACTTCCGGCTGACCGCCGACTCGCCCGCGCGAGGGCAGGCGATCGCGCTGCCGGGCATCAACGACGGCTCGACGGACGCGGTGCCGAGCCTCGGCGCCTACCAGTACGGGGCGCCGAAGTGGGTGGCGGGGGCCGCCCGTTGAGTTCGGTCGCGTAGGCGAGAGGGCCCGAGCCGGATGATGTCCGGATCGGGCCCTCGGCGCACGTGGGCTCACCTGTCGGCTGCGGCCCCGCGCGGCTTCCTCTTCGTCCCGCGCGCGTCCGGGACCGGTCCGCGGCCGGCCGCGTGGTCGGCGAACGCGTCGGCCGCCGCGTCCGCGTCGCGGGACCGCAGCAGTCCGACGAGCCTGCCGTGCTCCTCCGCCATCGCGCTCCAGTCCCCCTCGAAGAGGGGGTCGGAGATGGCCCGCAGCGTGCGCAGGCTCGGTTCGACGACCTCCCACATCCGGGCCAGGAACGGGTTGCCCGCGATCCGGCTGACCAGCGTGTGGAACTCGATGTCGGCGTCGCGGAACAGGCTCACGTCGTTCGCCGCGACGGCGTCCCGCATCCGGTCGACCAGCGCGTCGAGTTCGCGGAGGTGGTCGTCGGTGAGGTGTTCGGTGGCGAGCTGCGCGGCGAGCCGTTCCAGCGGTTCGCGCACCTGCCGTGCGTACTCGGCGTCCCGCTCGGAGATCTCGACGACGAAGTGGCCGCGGCGCGGGACGTGCATGAGGAGGCCCTCACGCGCCAGACGCTTGACCGCCTCCCTCACCGGCGCCTGGCTCACTCCCAGGCGCCGGGCGATCTCCGACTCGACCACGCGCTCGTTCGGTCCGAGGTCGCCGTCGACGACGGCTTGGCGGAGCAGTTCGTAGACCTGATCCGAGATCAGGGTCTTGCGGAACCGGTCCTTGTTCGTGGCCAGCGTGGAGACGAATCCAGCCGACGCGGTCGATGCCATGAATTCCCAATCCTGCGACGGGTGACCAGTTGTGACATGGTACGCGCTCATCGCCTATCGATGGAATCTGGATGAGATATGCACGGGGGTACAGGTCCCGGAATCACCGGGCCGGGCCGTCCAGCCGCTTGGCCAGCCAGTCGAGTTTCACGACCTCGTGCGTGGGGCCTCCGCCCTCGTGGTCGTTGAACGGATAGGCGCGTATGTGCTTGTCCGCCTGGTCGACTCCGCCTTCGGCGCCGTAGTGGTTGAACGCCGCGTACCCGGTCGAGGGCGGGCAGATGTGGTCCATGAGCCCGACCGAGAACAGGGTCGGCGCGTTCGCCCTGCGCGCCAGGCTGACGCCGTCGAAGTACGCCAGCGTGCGGGCGACCGTGCCCGCGTGTTCCCTGTGCAGCTTCACGAACCGGGTGACCTCGGCGTACGGCGGTTTGTCGGTGATCGTGGTGGAGCGCGGGAAGTGGCAGAGGAACGGCACGTCCGGCATGACGGCCACGAGGTCCGGGACCAGGCCCGCCGCGGCCAGTGCGATACCACCGCCCTGGCTGGTGCCGGTGACCACGACGCGCGTGGGGTCGACCGAGGGGTGGGTGCGTACGGCGGCCACCGCGCGCACGGCGTCGGTGTACACCCGCCGGTAGAAGTAGCGTCGCGGGTCGAGCACGCCGCGGGTGAGGAAGCCGGGGGCGGCGATGTCGCCGGAGGCCGGATCGGGGTCGGGTGTCTCGGCGCCCTGCCCCCGGGTGTCCATGACGAAGTGCGCGTAGCCCGCGCAGGCCCACAGCCGCTTCTCGTGCGGGGCCCCGCGCCCGCTGCCGTATCCGAGGTACTCCACGACGGCGGGCAGCGGTCCCGAGCGGGTCGCGGGCAGCTGCAGCCAGCCGCGTACGGGGTGCCCGCCGTATCCGGCGAACGTCACGTCGTACGTGTCGATGGTGGCGAGCCCGTTGTGGACCGGCTCGAACGTCACGGCGGGAGCGAAGTCCCGCTGCCCGTCCAGGGTCTCGCGCCAGAACGCGTCGAAGTCCTCGGGCTCGTCCAGAACCGGGCGGTACCGCTCCAGTTCGTCCAGGGGCAGGTCGAACAAGGCCATGTCGCATCTCCGCTGAGGTCGGGGCCGGTGGGCCCGTGGGATTCTCAGATTCCGTCGGTCGTCGAAGAAATCGGTTCGGGGGAGTCCGACGGGAGCCGGACCCGGTCCAGGCCGTACACCCGGACGGCGTTGGTGTGCAGGATCTTCCGGCGCTCGTCCTCCGGGAGGCGGCCGAGCCCGAGGCAGGCGAGTTCCAGGGAGTCGGCGCGGCTGCCGCGCGGCAGGCAGATCGGCCAGTCGGAGCCGATGAGGCACCGGTCGGGCCCGACCACGTCCACCACACGCCCGACCAGCCCCGCGATCCGTTCGGGCGGTACGCCGTGCTGCTGGGTGAGCAGGCCGGAGACTTTGACGACCACGTTCGGCGCCAAGGCCGCCCGCTCCAGGTCCCGGTACCAGTCCCCGGGGTCCAGGCGGAGGTTCGGCGGGTTGCCGAGATGGTCGACGACCACGGTGAGTTCCGGGTGCCGGGCGGCGACGTCGGCCGCGGCACTCAGCGCGCCCGAGCCCAGGTTGAGCTCCAGCACCAGCCCGGCGGAGGCTAGTTCCGGCAGCAGCGCGCGGGCGGACTCCGGGCAGTCCGCCCAGCCCGCCCCGCCCATGCGCATGCCGTTCGGGCGGGTGTCGCCCAGGTCGGCGAGCAGCTCACGGAAGCGCCGGGGGCCGCCCCCGCCGTGCACGTGCAGATTTCCCACGTACCCCGCGACGAGGTCGGGGTGGCCGGTCCGCCGTGCGCGCAGGTCGAGCGTCTCGCCGGCGTCGCCGCGGGACCCCTCGACCAGGATCGCGGCGGACACCGCGGTGCCCGCCGCCGACGCTCGCAGGTCCTCGACGCGGAACGCCCGGTGATGCGGGCTTCCCGGGCGGATCCATGGGAATCCGCGCGCGGGGTCCCACAGGTGCACATGGCAGTCGATCACGGCCGGGATCCTCCTGAGGTGCCGTTCCCGAGTATTGACAGGCCGACTCGTGCCGGTGAGTCTAACCATCGGCTATCGATGGTCGATTGTGAAGGGCGGATGTTCTTGATGTCCAGGGACCGACGGACCAGTGGCTCGAACTCGGAAGAAGAGGTGGGGCGATGACAGCCGTTACCGTGCCCGGTCCCGGTCTCCGGGCGACCCGCCCCCTTGCCGAAGTGCCCCTCTGGGCTTCTCTTCAGCGGGAGTTGTTCGACCGTCAGGACAGAGCGTGGCGACTCTTCTCCGACCGTTACACCGAGGGCGACGGCCGCCTCGTCTTCCGGGACACGCTCGGTGTGGGCCCGGACGGCCGTGACGGCGTGGACGACTTCTACGAACCGTTCTTCAACTGGCCCACGCTGTACGTACTCGGCGGCAGCCCCGATCTCCTGGCGGCGGCACGGCGGCACTGGAGCGGTGTGTCCGCGCAGCTCACCGAAATGGGCATGCTCCAGGACGGGTTGGAGCGCGGCTACGACTGGTTCCACCAGGGCGAAGGCCTGTTGCTCTTCTACGGCCTGTGCCTGGCCGACCCCGGCGACCACCGGCTGCGGCAACTGGCGCACGTCTTCGCCGACTTCTATCTGCCCGGCGGACCGAACTACGACCCCCGGCACCGGGTCGTTCGCGCACCGCACAACGGATCGGCGGGTCCTCGCGAGGGTTTCAGCGACGAGGAGCCGCACTTCCCGTGGAGCCTCGCCCTGCGCCCGTACGGGCTGCCGCTCGACGCGATGGACGACGTCACGTCCTTCGACCGGCTCGCGGCCGACCCCGATCGTGCGCGCTCCTACGGCCGTGCGATGTGGGACCGGATGGGCCGCGGTGACACGATCGTCAACCTGGCCGCGACGGGGCTGGCCACGAATGCCTTCCTCCTCGGCGGCGAGCAGCGCTACGCGGACTGGGTGGCCGAGTACGTCGGCGCCTGGCGGGAGCGGCTCGACGGTCACGACGTCGTGCCGGACAACGCGGGCCTCAGTGGCAAGGTGGGCGAGTACCTGGGCGGCCGGTGGTACGGCGCGCACTACGGCTGGTCCTGGCCGCACGGCCTCTCCCCGGTGGGCAGCGCCACCCTCGTCGGAGCCTCCAACGCGGCCCTGCTGACCGGCGACCCGGCCTACCTCGACCTGGCCCGCAACCCACTCGACGCCGTCCTGCGGCAGGGTGAGCAGCGCGGTGCCGACGGCCGGGGCACCCTGGGGGAACGCTGGGATCCGCATCTGGACGCGATGGACGCCGACCGCACGCTGATGGTCCCGCAGCGGCACAACGACGACGGCTGGTTCGACTTCACGGTGATGCCCGGCCAACTGCCGCTCTCCCTCTGGCACTTCAGTCGGGAGGACGCGGATCAGGAACGTATCGAGCGGCTGCGCGCCGGCGCCAACTGGGACTGGACGGCGGTGCACACCCAGCGCATCAAGGACGAGGCGGGCCACGAGGAGCCGTGGTACGAGTTCCTGCAGGGCCGGAACCCGGGCTTCCCCGAGCGCATGCTGCGCAGCGCCCTCGACTCCTGCGCCGCACGCGTCGAGGCCATCGAGAACGACCCGGTGGACCCGGCGGTGGGCCCCGGCGTCCTCGACATCCACCACTGGCAAAACCTCAACCCCGTGGTCACCGAGGCGCTGCTGCAGCTGACCACCGGCTCCCCCCAGGTGCTCTACAACGGGGGCCTCACCCACATGCACCTGCGTTACTGGGACGCGGCCGGACAGCGCCCCGGGCTTCCCGAGGAGGTGGCGGCCCTCGTCTCCGACATCCGCCCCGAGCGCACCGTCGTGGACCTGGTCAACCTCGGTGGTACCGCGCGCTCGCTGGTGGTGCAGGCGGGCTCCTTCGCCGAACACACCGTGCACACCGCGCAGGTCGACGACGGTCCCGTCGAGGAGGTGGGCGGCCCCCACTGCCGCGTGGAACTGCCCGGAGGCACCCAGGTGAGGCTGACGCTGACGATGACCCTGCGCGGCGCCCGGCCCACCTGCGGCACCCCGTTCCGTCAGGAGGCGCGATGACCGTCCGACTGCCCTTCGACCTGCCCCGCCTGGGCATCGGAACCGCTCCGCTGGGAGGCCTGTTCGAGGAGGTGTCCGAGGCGGACGCGGCGGCCGTGCTGGAGGCCGCGGCCCGCGAGGGGATCACCTACTTCGACACGGCACCGCGCTACGGGCACGGCCAGGCGGAGGACCGGCTCGGCCGCCTGCTGGCTCCGGCGGGCGTCACGGCGCCGCTGATCTCCACGAAGACGGGCTGGCTGCTGCGGCCGAATCCCGACGGTTCGCCGGGCGAGGTCGTCACGGACTGGACGGAGGCCGGTATCCGCGCCTCCCTTGAGTCGAGCCTGGACCGCCTGGGCCGTTCGTCGGTCGACGTGCTCTATCTGCACGACCCCGACGCCTTCCCGGACGAGGTCCGGCGCACGGCCTACCCGGCGCTGCGCCGTCTGCGGGACGAAGGACTGGTACGGGCGATCGGGTTCGGCATGAACAACAGTGCGCCGCTCGCCGCGTACGTGGCGGAGTTCGACGTGGACGTCGTCCTCGTCGCGGGCCGGTTCTCGCTCCTGGACCACGACGCGCTGGGAACCCTGTTGCCGCTGTGCTTGAGGACCGGCACCGCGGTGGTGGTCGGCGGGGTTTTCAACACCGGTCTCCTCGCCGACCCCTCCCCCGGCGCGATGTTCAACTACCGCCCCGTTCCGGAGCGGGACCTGGCCCGTGCGCGGCGGTGCCGCGACCTGTGCGCGGAGTACGGAGTGCCGCTCGCCGCGGCGGCGGTCCAGTTCCCCTTCCTGCATCCGGCCGTCGCGTCGGTCGTCGTCGGCTGCCGGTCGGCCGCCGAGGTCACGGCGAACGCGGCGGCGTCGCGGTTCCGGGTCCCGGACGCGCTGTGGCGGCGGTTGGGTGAAGCGGGTTTCGTTCCGCCGGAGTTGGTCCCCGTCGGGGAGTGAACCGAATCGGCGCGACCCGGCCCGGCGCGTGCGGTGGGCCGGGGTCGCGCGGGCCGGGACGGCGACGCTCTCCGAACGGGTTCCGGCCGCTTTCCTGATGGCTCTCCTAACCCTTCCTTAAGGGAGTCGTAAGCATGTTCCGGAGAGCGGCTCCAGCCCCGGATTCGGCGTTCCGGGCGGCTAGTTTGCTGCTCACGGCGTCGGGCCCGCCTCGCTGGTACACCACCGCGAGCAGGGCCGGCCGCGTACCGACCGGGCCTCGTGCCCTCCCCCCTGCTCGAGGAGAACTGCCACCATGGGCCTCATCCCGACCGCCGCCCGCGCCCTCGCCCCCACGTCCGCCCGCCGGGTCGCGCCCGTTCTCGCTCTCGGTGTCGCCCCCCTCGCCCTGACGGTGCTGCTGGCCGGTCCCGCCGCCGCGCACGGCACGCTGACTGATCCGGTCAGCCGGGTCTCCGCGTGCTACGCGGAAGGTCCGGAGAACCCGAAGTCCGCCGCCTGCAAGGCCGCCGTCGCGGCCGGTGGGACCCAGGCGCTCTACGACTGGAACGGCGTGAACCTGGCCGCGGCGGCGGGCAGGCACCGGGAGGTGATTCCCGACGGGAAGCTGTGCAGCGCGGGCAACGAGAAGTTCAAGGGGCTCGATCTGCCACGCGCCGACTGGCCCTCCTCGCCGATGAGTTCCGGGAGGCACACCTTCAAGTTCCGGGCCACCGCGCCGCACAAGGGCACCTTCTCGCTCTACCTCACCAAGCCCGGATACGACCCCACCAAGCCCTTGACGTGGGCGGACCTCCAGGACAAGCCGTTCGCCGGCGCGACCGACCCGCAGTTGACGGACGGTTCCTACCTCTTCGACGGGACCGTGCCGCAGGCCTCCGGCCGGCAGCTGATCTACACCGTCTGGCAGCGTTCGGACTCCACGGAGGCCTTCTACGCGTGCTCGGACGTGGTGTTCGGCGGGGAGGGTACCGGCGGCGGTGCCCCGGCCGCCTCCGCCCCGTCCGAGGCGGAGATCGAGGCCGGTGCCGCGCAGTCGTCCGTGGAGCACCAGGGCCACGGGGACGACGACGCGGCCACCGACGCGGAGGTGACCGGGGCGCCGCCGGCCGCCGCCACCGACGCGCACCACGGTGGGAGCACGCCCGCGGCGAGCCCGGCCTCCCCGGCCCCCGCGGCCTCCTCCGCTGCTGGTTCCGCCGGTTCCGGTTCCGTCGGCGGAACCGTCCCGGACGAGGCGCTCGCCGCGACCGGCGGGGACAGCAACACCCCCTACCTGGCGATCGGCGGGGCGGCGGCCGTGGCCATCGGCACCAGCGCGCTGTTCGCCTCACTGCGCCGCCGCTCGAACCGCGCCTCGTTCGGACGCTGAACGAGGCGCTCGACCGAGCGCGCGACCCGGCGCCGAACCGGCCTCCTGATGGGGCCGTTCGAGCGCGCCGGTGACGGACGGGTCCCGGCCGGGTGTCCAGCACCACCTGGCCGGGGCCGCCGGGCTCTGCGTCCCCTGACCGGCACGGGGCGCAGAGCCCGGATCTCCTTCCACCCGGAGGTTCTCCCCACCGGCGGGTGCGCGGGCCGGGTCAGTAGGTCCCGACGTCCACCGACGGCGGTCCGTCGTGCCAGGTGCAGATCACCGATACGTGTTCCGCGCCGGAGGTGAACTCCACCCGGATCCAGTCGGCCGTCTTCCATACCTGCATCGACCAGCCCGTCCGGGGGACCGCGGACACGAGCGTCGCGGACGTGCTGCCGAGGTCGAAGACCGCACGGCCGCCGGCCGTGTCGTATCCCGCGATCCGCCCCTCGCTGTCGGCCGAACCGGGCGACGGGGTGGGCGCGGTGGCGGGAGGCTTCGTGTCGGCCTGCGCGGGCGCGGTGGTCCGGGGCGCCGCCGCCGTGCCCCGCGGGGAGGCCGGAGTACCAACGGGCGCGGAGACCGGCGGGGCGGTTCGGGGCGACGGCGGCACGGTCGTGGCCGCCGCGCTCGGACTCGGACTCGGGCTCGCCGACAGGAACGGCAGGGCTCGCGGGGGTACGTGCGTCTGCTCGGTCATGACCGAGTGCACCCCCCACCAGGACAATGTGACCGCGCCCCCCGTGCCGACGATCCAGACCAGAGCGTGCAGAAGTGCCTTGTGCATGGCGGCACATGATGCCCCACCCGGGCGCCCGGCGGGGCCCGGAGAAGCGTTGCGCCCGCATTGTCCGTAATATCTTCCGCCCCGACGGCGGCGATGACAGTTCGTCGACTACGGTGCGGCCCATGGCACGTGTGCTCGTCGTCGAGGACGACCCCTTCGTCCGTTCGGCGCTGATCCGGCATCTGACCGACGCCTCCCACACCGTACGCAGCGTGGGGACGGCCCTCGAAGCGCTGCGCGAAGCCTCCCAGCAGCCCTTCGATCTGGTCGTCCTCGACCTGGGACTGCCGGACCTGAACGGCGGGGAGGCGCTGAAGATGCTGCGGGGCATCACCGACGTGCCGGTGATCATCGCGACCGCGCTGGACGACGAAGCCGAGGTCGTGCGCCTGTTGCACGCGGGGGCGGACGACTACCTGACGAAACCGTTCTCCTTCGACCACCTCTCGGCCCGGATGACCGCCGTCCTGCGACGCGCCGGAGCGGCCGGCGGGGCCGCCCCGGCACCGGGCCCCCTCCGGGTCGGCGGACTGAGCGTCGATCCCCCGCGCCGGGTGGCGCAACTCGACGGCGTACCGCTGGACCTGGCCCGCCGGGAGTTCGACCTGCTGGCCTACCTGGCCCGGATGCCGGGGGTCGTGGTGTCGCGCAGGCAGCTCCTCGCCGAGGTGTGGCAGCAGGGGTACGGAGACGACCAGACCGTCGACGTGCACCTGTCGTGGCTGCGCAGGAAGCTGGGCGAGACCGCCGCGCGGCCCCGCTACCTCCACACGCTGCGCGGGGTCGGCGTGAAGCTGGAGGCGCCCGGCGCGCAGCAGCCGGGGTGAGGTGGGCCCTGGCGAAGGTGGCTCTCGCCGTCACGACCATGGTGGCGGTGGCGTTCGCGGTGCCGCTCGGCCTGGTCGTACGGGAGATGGCGCGCGACCGCGCCTTCTCGGCCGCGGAACGCGAGGCGGCGGCCGTGGCCCCCGCGCTCTCCATCACCACCGAACCCGACCAGCTCCGCCGCGTCGTCGCCGCCGCCGCTCCGCGCTCCGCGGTCGCGGTGCACCTGCCGCAACGCGCGGGAGGCGCGCCCGCCGTCGTCGGCGGAGGCCGGGCGGTGGCGGCTGCCGTCGAGGAGACCCGACGGCTCGGCCGGGCGTCCACCACCACGGTCCCCGGCGGATTCGCCCTGCTCCAACCGGTGGCGGCCGGCACCGGGGAGATCGCCGTCATCGAGGTGTACGTCTCCGCCTCCGACGTCGGCAGGGGGGTCACCAGGGCGTGGGTGGTGCTCGCCGCGGTCGGCGTGGGACTCGTCGCCGGTTCCGTGGTGGCCGCCGACCGCCTGGGCGTGCGTACGGTGCGTCCCGCGCGCAGGCTCGCCGAGGGCGCACGCGGGCTGGGCGCGGGCGACCTGGACATCCGCATTCCCGAAGAAGGTCCGGGCGAACTGCGCCTGGCGGCAGCCGCGTTCAACTCGATGGCCGAGCAGCTGACGCAGCTGCTCGCCGGGGAGCGGGAGCGGGCCGCCGACCTGTCCCACCGACTGCGTACGCCCCTGACCGTGCTGCGGCTGAACGCCGCTTCGCTGGGCGAGGGCCCGGCCGCCGAGCAGACCCGGGCGGCGGTGGCGCAGCTGGAGCGGGAGGTGGACACCATCATCCGTACCGCCCGGCAGGCCGCCGCCGGACCGCGCCGGCCGGTCGGGCAGGGCGCGGGGTGCGACGCGGCCGACGTGGTCCGCGAGCGGATGGCGTTCTGGTCGGCCCTGGCGGAGGACCAGGGCCGCACCGCGAGCGTCGCCGGGATCAGCCTGCCGGTGCCCGTCCCGGTGTCCCGCGCCGAGCTGGCCGCCGCCCTCGACGCGCTGCTCGGCAACGTCTTCCGGCACACGCCGGAGGGCACTCCGTTCGCGGTCGACGTGCACGGCGGCGACGACGCGGTGCTCGTCCTGGTCTCCGACGCCGGTCCCGGCATCCCCGACCCGGCGGCGGCACTGGAACGCGGCACGGGGTCGGGCACCGCGGGCTCCACCGGCCTGGGGCTGGACATCGCGCGGCGTCTCGCCGAATCGACGGGCGGCGACATCCGGGTCGGGACGAGCGTGCTGGGCGGGGCCGAGATGCGGTTGCGCATACAGCGCGGCGGCGCGGGGTCCGGGCAGGGGGGCCGGAGCGCCGGGAGGGGCAGACGGCGTTCACGGGCAGGGCGGGACGGCTTCTCCCGCGGCGGTGGCGGCAGGGCTGCTCCGAAGGCCCGCTGACGGTGCCGGTGACCGTGCCGGTGCCGGTAACCGTGCGAGGTCGCTCCGCCCCGTACGCGCCCGCACCGGCCGCCCGGCTCAGGTGTGCCCGCCGCTGAGGTGTGCCGCCCGCTCAGGTGTCCTGGCCGCGCGCCCGGGTCAGCTGTTTCACTTCGATGATGGTCGCGACGGCGCGCAGCCAGGTCGCCGCGGTGTCGTCGGCGGCGATCCCGCCCACGAGTTCGGCGCCGGTCCGCAGCCACTCGTGCACGAGGACGGCGGCCTCCCGGCCCGGTACGGGTTCGGGCAGCTCCGCGGCGCGGGCGAGTCCCCCGGCGCGCACGGTGTCGGCGAGGAAGGCGACCGAGCGCGGCTCGGTGCCGAGGCGGTCCAGGACGACGGCCGCTGCCGCGGCGCCGTCGCCGATCAGGGCGGTGCGCCGGGGACCGGGTCCGGCGGTGAGGCCGTAGCGGAGCAGGACGGTGATGTCGAGCCGGGCCAGCTCGTCGTCCGTGTGGTCCGGCGGGTGCGGTGCGTCGTTCATGGCGGGGCCTCGGCTATCTCGTCCCAGCTGGTTGGTCCGCTGCGGTTCAGTTGACGGTGACGGTGTACGTGATGCGTTCGGGAGCCGGAGAGGGGGAGGAGGAGGCCGTCCCCGCGGCCGGGGTGGCGGAGGGCCCGGCCGATTCCGGCGGCTGCGTGGAGGTGTTGCCCCGGCACGTGGTGAAGGTGCAGTGCAGCAAGGTGAACCGGGTGGTCCCCTTGCCCTTGGCCTCGAAGGTGAAGGTGAGCTTGCCGCCCGCACCGGCCGTCGCCCCGTCACCGGAGTCCGCCGCGTACTCCTTGCCGCGGTCGGCCAGTACCGTGCTGTCCGGCCCGGGGTCGACCAGGTACCAGTAGTCGCGGGTGGAGGCGTTCTGGTCGACGGTGAGCGAGAAGCGTTCGCCCGGCTCGGCCGTGATGCTGGTGTCCTTCACCGGATGGCTCGTGACGCCCGAGGAGCCGCCCGGCTCGTCGCCGCCCGAGTCGCACCCGGTGGCGGCGAGGGCGAGGAGCGCGACGGCCGCGACCGCGGCACCGCCCCGGTCACCGCGGAAGATAGACGCTGTACGCATTGGGGAGATCACTGTTGGAAGCCTTGCCCATGTGGCCGTTGATGAAGTCGTCCTCGCTGACCCAAGTGGTCTCGCCCCAAGGGTTGTACACCTGGAGCATGTCACCTTCCTGGGCGATGATGGTCATCGCGTGGGCGCCCTCCTCGCCCGAGACGTCGACCGGCACCGGACGCCCCTGTGCCACCGACCTCTCGACCTCGGTGAGGACCGCTCTGCGGTCGGCGGCGTCGTCCAGGTCCTGGCGCTGGTAGTCGCTGCCGGTGGCCCGGCCGACGGTGGAGTCGTTGATCCGCTCCTGCCCCTCGGGCCCCATGCCGCCCCACTTCTCGCCGCCGTCGCCCTCGGTGTGCAGCCGGTGCTGTTCCTCCACCAGCCGCTGCCGGAAGGCGTCGGGGTCGTCCTGCTGTCCGTCGGGGCCGCCGGTGAGTTCGAGCGCGTACAGGGGATCGACCATGGCGCGGGACGTGACGGTGGACGAGGCCACGCAGGTGCCCTCGGAACCGTCGCCGCCCTGGATCCACAATTGGCCGTCGAACGTGACGGAGTCCTTGTTGTTGTTCGAACCGTCCGGTGCCAGGCCCTCGTCGTTCATGCTGTCGCCGGCGGTGACCACCGGAGTGAGGTGGCGGCGCAGCCAGTCGGGGTCCTTGCCGTGGATCTTGTCCTGGAACCGCTCGATCTCGTCGACGCTGTGGCCCGCGGCCAGGGCCTTCATCAGATAGGCCCGCTCCTGCGGGCTGTCCGAGTTCGCCAGCATCCGTTCCATGGCGGTCTCGTCGTCGAGGCTCAGCTGGTCCATCCGGGTCGACGCGCGCTCCAGGTCGCCGGCCGTGAGGATCTCGTTCAGCTCGGTGTCGGCGCCCGCGACCCCGGTGTCGGCGAGCATCAGCTTGTCGACGGCGGTGAGTTCGCTGGTTCCCATCTTCCCGGCCCGTGCCTCGGCGGCCCACTTGTTCAGGTCCCGGGCCGCGACGCGGGTGGCTTCCTGCGCCTCGGAGACGGCGGCGTGCATCAGGTCGACCGCAAAGGAGCCGAAGTGGGCGGCGTTCTTGCGGTCCCACTCCTCGTCGTCGTTCTCGTGCAGGTTGTCGAAGAACCCGTCCTTGCCGCCCAGCACCTGCTTCTGCTCCAGCAGTTGTCCGCGGCCCTGCTCGTCCTTGCGCTGCGCGGCGCCGATGGCGTCGGCCAGTGTCAGCAGGACCGTCGCGCAGCCGTGGAAGGCCTCACTCATCTGGGTCACGGCCCGCCCGGCGGCGTTCACCGCGTCGGAGGCGAGGACGCTCGTGTCGCCGACCCACACCTCCGGAATGCCTTTGCGGCCCACCCGGTCGACCTGGTCGAAGACACTGCCGAGGGGGCCCACTTGGCCGCGGTAGAGACTCGCCAGTCCCTCCAGCACGCCCTGGTCGCCGCCCGGTTCGGGCACGGAGAGGGCTTGACCGATCAGGTCGAGGACCTCGTTCTTGCTCCCGGCGGCGAGCAGCTTCTCGGACAGCGCGGCCAGCGTCGCGAGGCGGACCGAGGGGGAATCGAAAGGAGAGGGGAAGAAGGACACCGGCCCGACCTCAGTAGCTCGACAGGGACGAGGCGTGGCCGCCCTGCGTCGACGGGCCGGTCGTGCCGCTCACGCCGTCGGCGGGGACGCTGTCCATGCGCGTCCTCACCAGCCCTTCGGCACCGTTGTAGGAGCCCTTGGCCAACTGCACCTTGCCACCGAGCTCGTGCAACGCCGACGCCAGGTTCTTGGACTCGGCCTCCCACGCCTTGACGAAAGCGTTGAGCGCGGAGGCGGCGTCGCTGCCGCCCGCGTCGTCGTACGCGTACGTCGTACGGGTCTTGACGGCCGCGCTGACGCCGTCCATGTCCGTACCGGCTTCGTCGAGTTGTTGCGCCTGGCCGGTCATCCCCGCTTTGACCTGGTAGCCGTCGAACCCCACCGCGTCTCCCCCGTACGTGTTCGATTATGAGCGCAGGCTAACACCCGCCGCACGGGAGAAGGGGGCCTTCATCCGCCGCACACAGCTCCTCGACATCACCCACCCCCGCGGAGCGGCCGAGCCCCGTTCCGGGCGGGGAGGCGAAACGATCAAAGGTGCGCGGGACCTTGACACCCCGGCACGGCAGGAGGAGCATCCTCCCGTCGTTGACAACGTTGTCGGGACAGGTTCGCCCGTGCAGGCAACGGCGTTTCCGCCTCCCGCCCGTTGACCGTCCGTCACACACGAAGGGCAGGACCGGTGTCAGACACGCACAACCGTCGGACCCACCCCGGGCGCAGAGCTTCTCGCTGCGTCGCGGTGACCGCCATGGCCGCTCTGGGACTGGCCGCCACAGCCGCCTCCGCATCGGCGGCCTCCTCGTACGACACCGTCAAGGACCCGGTGTCGTACGTCCACCCGCTGATCGGCACCGCGAACGCGGGCAACACCTACCCGGGCGCCGTGCAGCCGTTCGGCATGCTGGCCTGGAGCCCGCAGAACTCGCGGGGCAAGCAGGTCTCGACACCCGCTCCCGGCGGCTACCAGTACGACGCGACGAAGATCCGCGGCTTCAGCCTGACCCACCTGAACGGCGTCGGGTGCTCCGGGGCGAACGGCGACATCCCGATCATGCCGTACGTGGGTGACGTCGACACCTCGCCCACCTCGGACGCCACCGACGCGAAGTACGCGAGCGACTTCTCGCACGCGGACGAGACGGCCACCCCCGGCTACTACAAGGTGGGCCTGGCCAGCGGTGCTTCGGCGGCGCTCACCACCACCGCCCGCACCGGCACCGGGCAGTTCGGCTTCCCCGCGGACAAGCCGGCCACCATGCTCTTCCGCACCTCGAACTCGGAGAGCGGCAGCACCGCCGCGACGGTGGAGATCAACAAGGCCGAGCGGACGGTGACGGGCTCCGTCACCGCGGGCAACTTCTGCGGCCCGCAGAGCGCGAACAACCGCAAGGCCCTCTACACGCTTTACTTCACCGCCCACTTCGACAAGGACTTCGCCAAGGTCGGCACCTGGACGGACGACACCGTCCAGCCCGGGTCCACCTCGGCGTCCGGCGGTACGGGGTACAGCTCCTCCGGCAACCCGGTGGCGGGCAAGGGCTCCGGCGCGTACGTCACCTTCGCCGACGGGACCACCGAGGCCGAGGCCAAGGTCGCCGTCTCCTACGTCAGCGCGCAGAACGCGGAGGACAACCTCCGTACGGAGAACGGGCGCAAGCAGACGTTCGACTCCGTCCGGAAGCAGGCCGCAAAGACCTGGAACAAGGCGCTGAAGACGATCGAGGTGGGCGGCGGCACCGACGCCCAGCGGTCCACCTTCTACACCGCGCTCTACCACTCGATGCTGGAACCCACCCTGACCAGCGACGTGGACGGCCGCTACCTCGGCGCCGACCTCAAGCCGCACAAGCTCGCCAAGGGACAGAAGGCGCAGTACGGCACCTTCTCGGGCTGGGACCAGTACCGCGCGCAGGTGCAGCTGATGACCCTGGTCAACCCGCGGGCGGGCAGCGACTACGCCCAGTCCCTCTACAACTACGCGAGCCAGCGCGGGGGTGAGTGGGACCGCTGGCTGCTGGAGAACGGCAAGACCAGCGTGATGTCGGGTGACCCCTCCGCCGCGGCGGTCGCCGGGATCTACGCCTTCGGCGGCCACGACTTCGACGTCAAGGGGGCGCTGAAGTCGCTGGTGACGGCGGCCACCGTGCCGACGGCGAACGACTCCGACAGCTCGGGCTGCAACGTCGAGTGCGTCGGCCAGCGGCCCGCGCTCGACAAGTACCTGGAGCTCGGCTACGTACCGGCGGACGGCTGCCACTGCTGGGGCGGCGCCGCCGAGACGCTGGAGGACGCGGCGGCCGACTACGGCCTGTCCGAGCTGTCCCGGCAGACCGGCAGGACCGCCGACGCGAAGAAGTTCCTCGCACGCTCGGGCAGTTGGTCGTACGTCTTCGACGCCAACGCCACCCCCGAGGGCGGCTACATCCGCGACCGCAAGGCCGACGGCACCTGGGCCGGCACTTTCACCCCGGGCACCGGCACCGGCTTCGTCGAGGGCACCAGCGCGCGCTACACCTGGATGGTCTACTCGGACGTCGCGGGGCTCTCCGCCGCGATGGGCGGGAACGCCACCACGGTGAAGCGGCTGGACGCCTTCTTCCGCACGCCGGACGGGAAGTTCGACTTCACGGCGAAGGACGCCACCCGGTACGACCCGACCAACGAGCCCGACATCAACGCCCCGTACCTCTACAACTACCTCGGCGCTCCGTACAAGACGCAGGAGACGGTCCGTGCCGAGGTGGACCAGCTGTGGACCGACACCCCGGGCGGCATCCCCGGCAACGACGACGCCGGCACCATGTCGTCCTGGTACGTGTTCTCGGCGCTGGGCATGTACCCGCAGAACCCCAGCCGCGCCGACCTGGTCCTCACCGCTCCGCTGTTCCCGCACGCGGTGGTGCACACCGGCCACGGGAAGACCATCACGATCAAGGCACCGGCCGCCTCGTCGGCCAACACCTACATCCACGGCCTGAAGGTCGACGGCAAGAAGACCGAGAAGACCTGGGTCCCGGCCTCCTTCGTCACCCGGGGCGGCACGCTGGACTACACGCTCGGCGCCACGGCGGACACCTCCTGGGGCAGCGCGGCGGCCGACGCCCCGCCGTCCTTCCCCGGCGGCGGCGTGAAGTACTTCACCGGCGCGACTCCCGAGCAGGTGAAGACCGAGCCGGGCACGGGCAGCGCGGAGACCACCGTCAAGGTGCAGACCCTGGAGACCAAGGCCACCTCGGTCCACTGGACGGCGGCGGCTCCGCCCGGTGTCACCGTCGCACCCGCGGCGGGCGACTTCACCGTCCCGGCGGGCGGCTCGGTGAGCGCGAAGCTCACCGTTTCGGCCGCGGCGGACACGGCCGAGGGCCACTACACGATCCCGGTGACGCTGAAGTCCTCCGACGGCACCACCCTCCCGAAGACCTCGGTCGCGGTGACCGTCGCCGAGAAGAACGGCGTGCTGTGGAACCGCAACAGCACCGGCATCTCCACCGACGACACGAACCCGCAGGCCAACTTCGACGGTGAGGGCTGGAGTTACTCGGCCGCCGCGCTCGCCGCGGCGGGTGCGGTGCCGGGCGGCACGGTCTCGTCCAACGGCTTCGACTTCACCTGGCCGAAGGCAGGCGCCGGTGACCCCGACAACATCGAGGTCACCGGCACCACCCCGCAGGTGCTGAACGTCCCCTCCGCCGAGGGCGACACGAAGCTGAGCCTGCTGGGCAGCGCGGCCGAGGGCGCGGCCACCGGCAAGCTGACGCTGACGTACACCGACGGCACCACCCAGCAGGCCGACATCGGCTTCAGCGACTGGACGCTGGGCGGCGGCTCCCAGCAGCCGTCGTACGGCAACACGGTCGCGGTCCACACCGCGTACCGCGACGTCCAGGGCGGCGGCAAGGACCCGGTGGGCACGGAGGTGTTCTCCTCCGTGCCGATCGCGCTCCAGGCGGGCAAGCGGCTGGCGAGCGTGACGCTGCCCACCACCACGAACGGCGGCATCATCCACGTCTTCGCGGTGGCCACCGCCTGACCCGTCCGTCCTGGAGGACCGACCACGCCCCCGGGGCCGGGGCCCCCCCCCCCGCGGGGGGGCCCGCCCCCGGGTGCGTCCGAGGGCTGGGCGCCACACC
>NZ_JBHWYX010000066.1:27715-32119 GCF_042728795.1 Streptomyces sp. NPDC060184 | reverse complement strand
GGCCCCGCGTACGCGGGGCCACGGCGCGCTTCGTGCGGAACCTCAGGGGTGCGTGGCCAGACGGGCGGCGAGGGCGTCGAAGAAGGCCTCCCAGCCGTCCTCGGCGGCGGCGTACTGCTCGGCCGTGAGGTGGCCGCCGCGCTGCTGGAAGACCAGTTCGGTGGTGCCGCCCGGGCGCTCGTGGAAGGTGGCGGTCACCGTCTCGCCGTCGCCCTCGGGCGCCGCCGCGTCCTGCAGCGTGAAGACGATCCGCTCCGGGTCCGCCACTTCGAGGTAGGTCCCGTGGAACGGCATCTCGGTGCCGGGCACGACCAGGACCAGGCTCCAGTTGCCTCCGGGGCGTACGTCCATGGACATCCGGTCGAGCGGGACCTCCGCGTCGCCGCCGTACCAGACCGCGAAGTCCTCCGGGTCGGTCCATGCCCGGAAGACGCGCTGCCTGGGGGCGTCGAGTACGCGGGTGATGTCGATGCCCGCGCGCGCTGACTGGTTCATGATCCGTGTCACTGTCCTTCCCGGTCGGGCCCGCTTCCGGTAGCGGCGGGGCCCGTCCCTCCAGCTTGCGCCGACCGCCCGGGACTGTCGCGGCGGCGGTCAGGGTCAGGACGCGGGAGCGTCCAGGGCCTCTGCGGGGCCCGGGGTGTCCGGAGTGGGCCCGGCGAGGTGTCGCAGGAAGAAGGAGGCGGCGTCCGCCCCCGTCCGCGCCCGGGCCTCCCCGTCGCCCGGCAGGTGCTCGAAGAAGTCCTCGTGTCGGACGTCGGGTCCCACGCGGAGCCCGGCGATCCCGGGGATGTTCTCCAGGTACGGCGCCGTGTCCTCGGCGTACGGGGTGATGGTGTCGGCCCCGCCCCAGCGGAGCGCCACCGGAACCCGGATCGCGGCCAGGCTGCCTGGTGTCAGCAGCGATCCCAGGCCGGGCGCCACCTGGAAGACGGCCCGCACCCGCGGGTCGGACACGTCCGCCCCCGAGTCCCGGACGGCCGCCGCCAACTCCTCGGGCGTCCGCGACTCCCGTACCGCCGCGATCAGGCCCGGGAACTCCGGAACCACCGGCTCCGGCAGCTCACCGCGGAGCAGGGCCGCCACCACGTCCGGGTCGACGCGTGCCCCGGCGAGCGCCGCGGCGGTGTACCCGCCGAACGAGAACCCGGCGACACCGACCGGCCCCAGGGGTTCCCGGTCCGCCAGCGCGTCGAGCGCGAAGGTGACGTCCCGGGGGCGCTCCCAGCCGAAGACGAAGCCCTCGGGCTCGTATCCGTCGACGTAGTTGTTGCCGTGGTGGTCGAGCGCGACCACGCGCAGGCCCGCCTCCACCAGCGGGCGCACCAGCCAGTTCATCGCGCTGCCGGAGCCGCCCGTTCCGTGCGACACCACGACCAGCGGACCGGCATCGGTGACCCGGCGGACCGGCTCCCACGCGTAGAGCCGTACCGGACGGGGCGCGGTGGGGTCGCGCAGGTCACGGCGGGAGTGGTCGTACAGGACGGACACGCGCGGCTCGGCCGGCTCCTGGATCGTCATGGACGGCAGGGTAGTCACCGGCTCACCTGGCCGGACGGCCGCCTGTACTGACGGTCCGCGGATCCCCGGTTCGGCGCCGCTCCGCGCGTCAGGCCTCCGGCGCCGCCGGCAGGACCACAGTCCCCGCCGCGTCGAAGGTGATCCCGACGACCGCGCCCTCGGCCGGGGTGTCGGCGAGCGCGCACTCGGCCTCCACGACCGGGCCGTGTTCGGGGGCCAGCCGTACGGCGACCCGGTCGCCCCGGAACGTACGCGCTCCGGCCGTGCATCGCAGGCCGTCCTCCGGGGCGCCGATCCGCACGCCCGCGGGCCGTACCAGCAGGTCGCAGGGGCCCTGCGGTGATCCCTTCGGTACGGGCACCTCGCCCCACGGGGTCCGGGCGGACGTGCCCGTGACGGTTGCCGCGACCACGTTGTCGAAGCCGAGGAACCGGGCGACGAAGGCGGAGGCGGGGCGCTGCCAGACCTCCAGCGGGGTGCCCGCCTGGGCGATCCGGCCGTCCCGCATCACCACGACCCGGTCGGCGAGCGCGAAGGCCTCGCCCTGGTCGTGGGTGACGGCCAGCACGGTCGTGCCCAGGTCCGTGAAGAGCGAGCGGAGTTCGACGACGAGGCGCTCGCGCAGTCCGCGGTCGAGCTGGCCGAGCGGTTCGTCCAGCATCAGCAGTCTCGGACTGGGTGCGAGGGCTCGGGCGAGCGCCACCCGCTGCTGCTCACCGCCGGACAGCCCCGCGACGGCCCGGGGCCCCGCGCCGGAGAGACCCACCAGTTCGAGGAGTGAGGCGACACGCTCGTGCCGGGTGCTCCGGTCCACCCCGCGCATCCGCAGCCCGAAGGCGACGTTGGCGGCCACGTCCCGGTGCGGGAAGAGCTGGTGGTCCTGGAACATCAGCCCGAGGCCGCGCCGGTGCACCGGGACGCCCGCCTGGTCGGCGCCGTCGAGGAAGACCCGGCCGCCGTCGAGCGGCTGGAGCCCGGCGACGACGCGCAGCAGGGTGGACTTCCCGCTGCCGCTCGGGCCGAGCACACAGACGATCTCGTGGTCGGCGACCGAGAGGTCCACCGCGTCCAGCACCGCTCGTCCGCCGAAACGGACCGTGGCCGCGTCCAGCTCCAGCATGGTCAGAACTCCCCGGATCGGTCGGTACGGATGCGTTCGAGGAGCAGCAGGGAGACGGCGCACACCAGCATCAGGATCGTGCTGAGGGCCATCGCCTGGCCGTAGTTGAGCTCCCCCGAACGGCCCAGCAGGCGCGCCACGGCCACCGGCAGGGTCGGGCGGTCGGGACGCGCGATGAAGACGGTGGCGCCGAACTCGCCGAGCGAGACGGCGAAGGCGAAGCCGGCCGCGACGAGCAGCGCCCGGCGCACCAGCGGGAGGTCCACCTCGCGCCAGGCACGCAGCGGCGAGGCGCCGAGGACGGCCGCCGCCTCCCGCAGCCGGGCGTCCACGGCGCGCAGGACCGGCAGCATGGTCCGTACGACGAAGGGGACGCCCACCAGCGCCTGGGCGAGCGGCACCAGGATCCAGGAGGTGCGCAGGTCGAGCGGCGGTTCGTCCAGGGTGATCAGGAAACCGAAGCCCACGGTGACCGCGGACACGCCGAGCGGCAGCATCAGGAGCGCGTCGAAGCCCCGGACCAGCCGCCCGGCCCGGCGGGTGAGCGCGGCGGCGGCGAGCCCTCCGACGACGAGGGAGATGCCGGTCGCGGCAAGGGCGTACTGGAGGGAGTTCCAGACCGCCTCCAGGGGGGCGACCAGGAAGGTGGAACCGCCGGCCTCGGCCGATCCCAGGGCCCGGTAGTAGGCGAATCCGTGCCCGCCGGGCTGGTCGAAGGACCGCTCCACCAGTACCCCGAGGGGCAGCAGGACGAGCACCAGCACGGTCAGCAGGAGCACGCCGAGGAGCGCCCACTGGCCCGCACCGCGCGGGCGGCGGGCGGTCTGCGCCGGGTCGACGAGGCGCAGGGCCCTCTCCCGGCGGCGTACCGTGCGCGCGTGCACGGCCAGGATGGCGCCGACGGCGACGAACTGGACGAGGGTCAGCACCGCGGCGGTGGGCAGGTCGAGCAGTTGCGCGGTCTGCCGGTAGATCTCCACTTCGAGCGTGGAGTAGGCGGGACCGCCGAGGATCTGTACGACACCGAACGAGGTGAACGTGAACAGGAAGACCATCAGGGCGGCGGCGCCCACGGCGGGGGCGAGCGCGGGCAGCGTCACCCGGCGCCAGGCGGCGAACCGCCCCGCGCCGAGCACCCGGGCGGCTTCCTCCTGGCGCGGGTCGAGCTGTGACCAGAGCCCGCCGACGGTCCGTACGACCACGGCGTAGTTGAAGAAGACGTGGGCCAGCAGGATCGCCCAGACGGTGGTGTCGAGGCGTACGCCCCAGAGCTCGTCGAGCAGTCCGCCGCGTCCGAGCAGGGCGAGGAAGGCCGTGCCGACGACGACGGTGGGAAGCACGAACGGCACGGTGACGATCGCGCGCAGCAGTTGTTTGCCGGGGAATTCGAGGCGGGCGAAGACGTAGGCGCCGGGGAGGGCGATCAGCAGGGTCAGCGCGGTGGAGGCGAACGCCTGCCAGGTGGTGAACCAGAGGACGCCCCCGAGGTCCGCCCGGCCGAGGACCTCGCCGAAGCGCGCGAACTGCCAGCCGTCCTCGGTCTTCAGCCCCCGGGCGACGATCGCGGCGACCGGGTACGCGAAGAACAGCGCGAAGAACGCGACGGGCACGGCCATCAGGCCGAGCCGCGTCGCGAGGGAGCGCGCGCCGCCGGGGGGGGGGCGGCGCGCGGCGGGGGCGGCGGGGGTGGGCACGTAGGGCGTGGTGACGTGCACACGCGCGGGGGGCACGGCAGGGCCCCGCGCAGCCGGGTTGGGGCGAAA
>NZ_JBHWYX010000066.1:0-27705 GCF_042728795.1 Streptomyces sp. NPDC060184 | reverse complement strand
CCTATAACCCCGGGCGCCCCCCGCCCCACGGGCGGCGGCGCGTGGGGGGGGCGCGGGGCCGGGGGGGGGGGGGGGGCCCCGCGGCGGGTCCGGCGGTCTTCGACACTTAGGCCTTCGTCACTTCACCACGAGCGAGGTCCACGTCTGGACCCAGCTCTCACGGTTGGCGGCGATCTTCGCCGGGTCCACGGTGAACGGCTTGTCCACGGTGGCGCCGAACTTGGTGTAGACCTCAGGCAGCTTCACGTCCTTGACGACCGGGTCGACGAACATCTGGAGCGGCATGTCCTCCTGGAACCTCTTGCTGATCAGGAAGTCCAGCAGCGCCTTGCCGCCCGCCTCGTTCTTCGCCCCGTCCAGCAGACCGGCGAACTCGATCTGGCGGAAGCAGGTCGCGGTGGCGACGCCGGTGGGAGCCTCGGCGGGCTGCGGGTCGGCGTAGTACACCTCGACGGGCGGGCTGGAGGCGTAGGAGACGACGAGCGGGCGGTCACCGTTGGCCTTCTTGCCGCCCGCGGAGCCGGAGAACTCCTCGTTGTACGCCTGCTCCCAGCCGTCGACGACCTTGACGCCGTTGGCCTTCAGCTTCTTCCAGTAGTCCTGGTAGCCGTTCTCGCCGGAGTCGGCGATGGTGCCGAGCAGGAAGCCGAGACCGGGCGAGGAGGTGGCGGCGTTCTCGGTGACCAGGAGGTTCTTGTACGCGGGCTTCAGCAGGTCCGCGAAGGAGTGCGGCGGGTCCAGCTTCTTGTCCGCGAAGTACTTCTTGTCGTAGTTGACGCAGATGTCGCCGGTGTCGATCGGGGTGACCCGGTGCTTGGCGTCGAGCTGGGTGTCGGCCGCGACGGCGTCCAGTCCCTTCGCCTTGTACGGGGTGAAGAGGCCCTGGTCGAGGGCGCGGGAGAGCAGCGTGTTGTCGACGCCGAAGAAGACGTCGCCGCGCGGGGAGCCCTTGGTGAGGATCTCCTGGTTGAGGGCCGCTCCGGCGTCGCCGCTCTTGAGGACCTTGACCGTGTAGCCGGTCTCCTCGGTGAACGCCTTGAGCACGTCGTCCGAGGCGGCGAAGGAGTCGTGGCTGACCAGGGTGACGGTCTTGGAGCCCTTGGAGGCACCCGAGCCGGCCGTGTCGTCGTCGGAGCTTCCGCAGCCGGCGAGCGCGGTGACGCCGAGCGCGGCGGCGAGCGCGGTCGCCGCGTACTTCGTCGTGGTGTGCATGTGATTCCTCCTGGAGGTGACCAGGAAGAGACGCGGCCCCGCGCGCTCCGGCGGACACCGGAAGCGGGCAGGGCGCAACAGCTCGAGTAATGACCGAACTTCCTACCCGGAATGACCCGGGCGAGGTTCAGAGGGTCTGCGGCCATCCGTTCTCCGGTGCCGCACTCTCAGCGCTGTGGCGCTCCCCTGTCGGAATATGAAGTTGAATGCGGGGCCCAGGCTACACGGACCCCGGGTGGGGCTTTTGCCCGGTCAGGCCGACAGCGGCGGCCCGACCGGGACGGTCCCGAAGGCCCGGCTCAGCGCTCGGCGGCGGCCAGCTGTCCGCAGGCGCCGTCGATCTCCTGGCCACGGGTGTCGCGCACCGTGACGGGCACCCCGTGGGCCGCGATGGCCTCCACGAACGCCTTCTCGTCCTCGGGACGGGAGGCGGTCCACTTGGAGCCGGGCGTCGGGTTGAGCGGGATGAGGTTGACGTGCACCCGCTTGCCCTTGAGCAGCCGGCCGAGCCGGTCGCCCCGCCAGGCCTGGTCGTTGATGTCGCGGATCAGGGCGTACTCGATGGAGATCCGGCGACCGGACTTCTCGGCGTACTCCCACGCGGCGTCGAGCACCTCGCGTACCTTCCAGCGGGTGTTCACGGGTACGAGGGTGTCGCGGAGCTCGTCGTCCGGGGCGTGCAGCGACACGGCGAGACGGCACTTGAAGCCCTCGTCGGCGAAGCGCAGCATGGCGGGCACCAGGCCCACGGTGGAGACGGTGATGCCGCGCTGGGAGAGGCCCAGGCCGTCCGGCTCCGGGTCGGTCAGCCGGCGGATGGCGCCGACGACGCGGTTGTAGTTGGCCAGCGGCTCCCCCATCCCCATGAAGACGATGTTGGAGAGGCGCGCGGGCCCGCCCGGCACCTCGCCGTCGCGCAGCGCCCGCATACCGTCCACGATCTGGTGCACGATCTCGGCGGTGGAGAGGTTCCGGTCGAGACCGGCCTGTCCGGTGGCGCAGAACGGGCAGTTCATCCCGCAGCCGGCCTGTGACGAGATGCACATCGTCACGCGCTCGGGGTAGCGCATGAGGACGGACTCGACCAGCGTCCCGTCGTGCAGCTTCCAGAGCGTCTTGCGGGTGGTGTCGTCGTCGCAGCTGATGTGGCGGACCACGGACATGAGGTCCGGGAACAGCGCTTCTGCGAGCTTGTCCCGCGATCCGGCGGGGATGTTCGTCCACTCCGACGGGTCGTGCGCGTACCGCGCGAAGTAGTGCTGCGAGAGCTGCTGCGCGCGGAACGGCTTCTCGCCGGTCGCGGCGACTGCTTCCTTGCGCTCGGCGGGCGTGAGGTCGGCGAGGTGGCGCGGGGGCCTCTTGGCTCCGCGGGGCGCGACGAAAGTGAGTTCTCCGGGCTTAGGCATGGTTCTTCCAGTGTCGCAGACGCGACGCGAAGGGCCCGCCGTCCTGTGGACAGCGGGCCCTTCGCGCGTGAAGACGCAGGTGGAGCGGGGTGCGCGGAGGCGTTCCGGCCGGCGGGACACGGCGCGTGCGCCACAGCCGGAACGTATCGCCCGACGCGTCAGCCGCTGCCGACGAACAGCACCAGCAGCAGCCAGACCACCGGAGCGGTCGGCAGCAGCGAGTCCAGCCGGTCCATGATCCCGCCGTGACCGGGCAGCAGCGTGCCCATGTCCTTGATGCCGAGATCGCGCTTGATCATGGATTCGCCGAGGTCGCCGAGGGTGGCGCTGGCGGCGACCGCGAGTCCGAGCAGCAGGCCCTGCCACCAGGAGCCGTCGTCGATCAGGAACTGCACGCACAGCGCACCGCCCACCATCGCGAAGGCGATGGCCCCGAACAGACCCTCGCGGGTCTTGCCGGGGCTGATGCGCGGGGCGAGCTTGTGCTTGCCGAACCGCCAGCCGACCGCGTACGCGCCGGTGTCGCTGACCACGGTCAGTATCAGGAAGGTCAGCACCCGCCAGGGTCCGTCGTCCGCGGCCAGCATCAGCGCGACGAACGTCGCCAGGAACGGTACGTAGAACGCGGCGAAGACACCCGCGGTGACGTCCCGCAGGTATCCGTCCGGCTTCTCGGTCATCCGCCAGACGAGTACGGCCAGCGAGGTGAGCGCCATCGCGATCCACGCGCCGTCCGCCCCCCACACGTAGCCGGCCACGACCATGGCGGCGCCGCCCACCGCCAGCGGGACGAGCGGAGCCTTGATCGACTTCCGCTCGGCCAGCCGGGAGGTGAGCTCCCAGAGGCCGACGACGACGGCGACGGCGATGACACCGACGAAGACGGCCTTCACGACGAACAGCGAGGCGATGACGACGGCGCCGAGACCCACGCCGACCCCTATGGCGGCCCGCAGGTCACGCCCCGCCCGCTTCTTCTGCGGTGCGGGGGGCGGGGCGGGCGCGGGTGCCTGCGGCACCTCGTCGCGGAACAGGGGGCCACTGATGTGCGTGGCGTCCCCGTCCCGGCCGTCGTGGTCGTCTGCGTCGTCTCTACCTGCGTCGGGAGTGTCCGGCACGATGGGCATGGGCCGAGTCTGCTGGGCGCCGTGCGCATCGTGGGCAGGACCCGCCGGAGCGGCCCCGATCTCGGACGTGCCCCAGTAGCCGGCTCCCTGCGGGGCGCCCCAGGAGGAGTCGTTCATCAGACTTCGAGCAGCTCGGCTTCCTTGTGCTTCAGCAGCTCGTCCACCTGCGTGACGTACTTCGCGGTGGTGTCGTCGAGCTCCTTCTCCGCGCGGCGCACCTCGTCCTCGCCGGACTCCTTGTCCTTGACGAGCTTGTCGAGCGCCTCCTTCGCCTTGCGGCGGATGGAGCGGATCGAGATCTTGGAGTCCTCGGCCTTGGTCTTGGCGACCTTGATGTACTCCTTGCGGCGGTCCTGGGTGAGCTCGGGGAAGACCACCCGGATGATATTGCCGTCGTTGCTGGGGTTGACGCCCAGGTCGGAGTCACGGATCGCCTGCTCGATGTTGCGCAGCGCGGTCTTGTCGAACGGCGTCACCACGGCCATCCGCGGCTCGGGAACCGAGAAGGAGGCCAGCTGGTTGATCGGGGTCAGCGCGCCGTAGTAGTCGGCGACGATCTTGTTGAACATCGCCGGGTGCGCGCGGCCGGTCCGGATCGCGGCGAAGTCCTCTTTCGCCACGACAACGGCCTTCTCCATCTTCTCCTCGGCTTCGAGGAGGATTTCTTCGATCACCACGTGCTCCTGCGTGTCTTGAGTGGGCCCGGCATCGTCATCGCCGGGCCCTGCGGGTCCTGCGTCGCGTCCTCACCTGCACGGTGTCCGACCGGCAGGCCGTTGTCCATCCGTGGGCCGTCAGGCCCGGGTGCTCTCGTCACTCACGAGCGTGCCGATCTTCTCACCGTTGACAGCGCGGGCGATATTGCCCGCGGCGGTCAGCTCGAAGACCAGGATCGGGAGCCGGTTGTCGCGGCAGAGCGTGATCGCGGTGGCGTCGGCGATCTTCAGATCGCGGGCGAGCACCTCGCTGTACTCCAGCGCGTCGAACTTCACCGCGCCGGGGTTGGTCTTCGGGTCGGAGTCGTAGACCCCGTCGACGCCGTTCTTGCCCATCAGAAGCGCCTCGGCGTCGATCTCCAGGGCCCGCTGGGCAGCGGTGGTGTCGGTGGAGAAGTACGGCATGCCCATGCCGGCGCCGAAGATCACGACGCGTCCCTTCTCCAGGTGCCGCACGGCGCGGAGGGGAATGTACGGCTCGGCGACCTGGCCCATGGTGATGGCGGTCTGCACGCGCGAGTCGATGCCCTCCTTCTCCAGGAAGTCCTGGAGCGCCAGGCAGTTCATCACGGTGCCGAGCATGCCCATGTAGTCGGACCGGGCCCGGTCCATGCCGCGCTGCTGGAGCTCGGCGCCGCGGAAGAAGTTGCCGCCGCCGATGACGACGGCGATCTCCGCACCGTCGCGCACCACTGCGGCGATCTCACGGGCGATGGCGTGCACGACGTCGGGATCGACTCCGAGTCCGCCGCCACCGGCGAAGGCTTCACCGGACAGCTTCAGCATGAAGCGTCCGGACACCTTCTCGTCGCGCTTGTGGTCAACCTGTTTGGCGTCCGCGCCCTTGTCCATGGAAATTCTCCTCGTGCACATACGAAGAAGGCCATTGCCGGTGGGTCTGGTGTCCCTCTGCGGCAATGGCCTCCTCGTCAGATCTGCGGTCGCTCGGCAGGTGTGCGGCCGACGACTGCATCAGACCCTATCCGGGTCCACCGTCATTCGCGGACGGGACTCAGATGCCGACCTTGATGCGCGTGAAGCGCTTCAGGGAGACACCGGCCTCGTCGAGAACCTTCTGAACCGTCTTCTTGGCGTCCTTGGCGAAGGACTGCTCCACGACGACGACGTCCTTGAAGAAGCCGTTGACGCGACCCTCGACGATCTTCGGGAGGGCGGCCTCGGGCTTGCCCTCCTCACGCGAGGTGGCCTCGGCGACACGACGCTCGTTCTCGACCGTCTCGGCCGGGACCTCGTCGCGGCTGAGGTACTTCGGGGCGAAGGCGGCGATGTGCTGCGCGACGTCCTTGGCAACCTCGGCGTTCGGCTTGTCCAGCTCGACGAGCACGCCGACCTGCGGCGGGAGGTCGGGCATGGTGCGGTGCATGTACGCGGCCACGTAACCGCCGGTGAACTGCGCGAAGCGGTCCAGGACGATCTTCTCGCCGAGGTTGGCGTTGGCCTCGTCCACGTACGCCTGGACGGTCTTGCCGGCCTCGATCTCGGAGGCGAGCAGCGCGGCCAGGTCGGCCGGGGAGGTCGCGGCGACGTGCGCGGCGAGCGTGTTGGCGACGGCCTGGAACTTCTCGCCCTTGGCGACGAAGTCGGTCTCGCACTTCAGCTCGAGCAGAACGCCGGAGGTCTTGTCGTCGGAGATGAGCGAGACGACCGCGCCGTTCTCGGCAGAGCGGCCCTCGCGCTTGGCGACGCCCTTCTGGCCCTTGATACGGAGCGCCTCGACGGCCTTGTCGACACTGCCGTCGGCCTCGTCGAGCGCCTTCTTGCAGTCCATCATGCCGGCGCCGGTGAGCTCGCGGAGCTTCTTGACGTCAGCGGCGGTGTAGTTCGCCATGAGTCTGTGTTTCTCTCTCGAAGTCTGAAAGATCTACGGGTGAACGGCGGGGGCGGTGCGCATGGCACCGGCCCCCGCCGTCAGTCAGCCGTGACGGAGGTGTCAGGCCTGCTCGGTCTCGGCGGCAGCCTCGACCTCGGCGGTCTCGGCGGCGGCCTCGGCCGGCTCGGCGTCCGCGGCCTTCTCGGTCTCGGCGGAGGCCTGGACCTCGGCGTCGTCCTTCTTGTCGCCCTCGAGCAGGTCGCGCTCCCACTCGGCGAGGGGCTCGCCGGCGGCCTTCTCGCCCGGCTTCGAGTCACCGGTGGCGGCACCGGAACGGGCGATGAGGCCCTCGGCGACGGCGTCGGCGATCACGCGGGTGAGCAGGGTGACGGAGCGGATCGCGTCGTCGTTGCCCGGGATCTTGTAGTCGACCTCGTCGGGGTCGCAGTTGGTGTCGAGGATCGCGACGACCGGGATGTGGAGCTTGCGCGCCTCACCGACGGCGATGTGCTCCTTCTTGGTGTCGACGATCCAGACGGCGCTGGGCACCTTCTGCATCTCGCGGATACCACCGAGGGTCTTCTCCAGCTTGGCCTTCTCGCGGGAGAGGACCAGGAGCTCCTTCTTGGTGAGGCCGGAGGCGGCCACGTCCTCGAAGTCGATGAGCTCGAGCTCCTTCAGACGCTGAAGGCGCTTGTAGACGGTGGAGAAGTTGGTGAGCATGCCACCGAGCCAACGCTGGTTGACGTACGGCATGCCGACGCGCGTCGCCTGCTCGGCGATGGCCTCCTGGGCCTGCTTCTTGGTACCCACGAACATGATGGAGCCGCCGTGCGCGACGGTCTCCTTGACGAACTCGTAGGCGCGGTCGATGTACGACAGCGACTGGAGCAGGTCGATGATGTAGATGCCGTTGCGCTCGGTGAAGATGAAGCGCTTCATCTTCGGGTTCCAGCGACGGGTCTGGTGACCGAAGTGGACGCCGCTTTCCAGCAGCTCCCGCATCGTGACGACGGCCATGGCCGTTCTCCTTGAGGTACTCGGTTCCGCGACCGCAGGATTGCGCTCGCGCCTGACGCCCCACGCGCCGTGCCACGAAGGACCGAGAGGCGCGGCCACCGTCCGCTGAGAGGGAGGTGGCGGGGCGTGCGAAGTCGACCCGGTCACCCGGGTCGCCACAAGAAGTGTACGGGACCCTTCGCGTGCCGGGTGACGGCGTTGTCCACAACCGGCGAGTACTCCACAGCCGGGGCCCGAGATCCCCGGGCCGGGGACCTCCGGGGGAAGGCTTCGGGCATGCAGCGGACAGACACGACCACGGCCCCGCCACAGTCACGGACGCCGGTACGGGCACGCGCGCGGGGACTTCTACGGGTACGGAGGCCGCTGCGGGTACGGGGGCCGGGGGCAGCCAGGCCCGTCAGGCCCGTCAGGCCCGTCAGGCCCGTCAGCGTGGTCGCATCCGTACTTCTGACGCTCGGCCTCCTGACATCCGGGGTTCCGGCATCCGGGCTTCCCGCGTCCGGGCTTCCGGCGCCGGCCGCGGCCTCCGCCCCCGGTCCCGCCCAAGCTCCGGCCCCGGGCGCCAGGACCTGGCCCCTCGCGGGCCGCCCGGTGGTCGTACGGGGCTGGGAGCCGCCCGCCGGTCCGTACGCACCCGGTCACCGGGGCGTCGACCTCGCCGCACCGCCCGGTACCCGGGTCCTGGCGGTCGCGGCCGGACGCGTCGCGTTCGCGGGCCGGGTGGCGGGGCGCGGGGTCCTCACCGTGGAGCTTGCGGAGAGCGGCGAACCGCCGCTGCGCACGACGTACGAACCCGTCCGCTCGCTGGTACGCGTCGGCGAGGAGGTCGGGGCGGGCGCTCGGGTCGCGGTGGTGGAGCCGGGCCCTTCGCACTGCGCGCGGGGGTGCCTCCACTGGGGTGTGCGGCTCGGGGACGCCTACGTCGACCCGCTCTCGCTGCTGCCGGCCGCCCTGCTGACGCGGGGCCCGTCGCGGCTGCTGCCGGTCTCGGGCGTCCCCCTGCCCGAGGAGCCGGGAAGGGGGGTGCGGGGGCGGAACGCGGGGCGGGGCGCGGGCCGGCGCGGCATCCGTCGGCGCTGAGTCCACGGCCGACGGCCCACCGGAACGGGGCGGCGGCACCCGCGCTCCCGAGCCTCCCGGGAACTCACAGAGCTCATGGAGCTCACACAGCTCACGGAGCTCACACAGCTCACGAGCTCACAGAGCTCACAGGTCATGGGGCTCACAGGTCATGGGGCTCACAGAGCCCCGAGGCCTCCCGGCCGTCCCCGTGCCCACCGGCCGGGCGGTGGGTTCAGCCCCGTACGCCGCGCAGGATCATGGCGACCGCGGTCTCGGCGATCACGCCCGGCTCCTCGGCCACGACCAGCTCGATCCGGCGTACCGCCGCGTCGACGGAGCCCTGGAGCAGCATCGCCGCGAGCCTCGGCTGGGTGTGCCCGAGGTCGCCCAGGGCCTCCACGATCATGGTGATCAGTCCGCCGTGCGCGGCCCTGATCTTCTCGCGGGCCCCGGCGTCGAGCTCGCTGGCGGAGATGGCGACCACGGCGCGGTGGCGCCGGTCCCCGACCAGTTCGAGCTGCTTGCGGACGTACGCCTCGATCTTCTCCTCGGGCGTCGTGGCCCGGGCCATGGCGTTCTCGACCTCGGCCGCCCACACGGGGAAGTCGACGGCGCAGAGTTCCTCGACGACGGCGGCGCGGGAACGGAAGTACTCGTACACCGACGACCTGGCGAGACCCGTGCGTTCGGCGAGCGCGGGGAAGGTCAACGCCTCCGTCCCGCCCTCGGAAAGCAGGGAGCGCGCGGCGTCCAGGAGGGCGCCGCGCTGCATGGTCCGGTGCTCGGCCACGGAGGCCGCTCGAATCCTGGGCACGGCTCCACTGTACGGCGGAGGGTCTGCCCGTGAAGTGCCCGACCTCGGCGTCCGGTGGAGGGAGGGCGGCCGGGGGATCCGATCAACGCCCGGCGTCGGCCAGTTTCGCGCGCAGCTGGAGGACCGACTTGGTGTGGATCTGGCTGACCCGGCTCTCGGTGACTCCGAGGACGTTGCCGATCTCGGCGAGGGTGAGGCCCTCGTAGTAGTAGAGCGTGACCACGGTCTTCTCCCGGTCCGGGAGGGTGTTGATGGCGCGGGCGAGCAGGCGTCTGAGCTCGCGGCCCTCGGCGACCTCCACCGGGTCGTCGGCGGCCGTGTCCTCCAGCGTGTCCATCAGGCTGAGCCGGTTGCCGCCTTCTCCGCCGACGTGCAGCAGCTCCTCCAGGGCCACCACGTTCGCCAGCGACAACTGGCTGAAAACAGCGTGCAGTTCTTCCAGGGCGATCCCCATCTCGGCGGCGACCTCGGACTCCGACGGGGTGCGCCGCAGCTGCGCTTCGAGCGTGGCGTACGCGCGCTCGACGTTCCGCGCCTTCTGGCGCACGGACCGCGGAATCCAGTCCAGCGCCCGGAGTTCGTCGATCATCGCGCCCCGGATGCGTGTGATCGCGTACGTCTCGAACTTGATGGCCCGCTCGATGTCGAACTTCTCGATGGCGTCGATCAGTCCGAAGACGCCCGAGGACACGAAGTCCGCCTGCTCGACGTTGGACGGGAGCCCCACGCTGACCCGGCCCGCGACGTACTTGACGAGCGGTGAGTAGTGCAGGATCAGTTGCTCCCGCAGCCGCTCGTCTCCCGTGGACTTGTAGGTACGCCACAACTCTTCGAGGGAGGAGGGGGCGGAGGGCCGCACAGTGCCACGCGCAGCGGGTGGTACTGCCGCGCGGTCAGACCCGGAGGTGTGCTGGGGCATGTGGTGCCTTGAGCCGTTCTGCCGTGAAGTACTGGGGACTTGTGGGGAGTGAAGACATGTGAGCGTAGCGTGACTGTGGCGTCGCGGCGCGCGTCGTGCAGGGGCGGGTGGAGCGCGCGGGCGCCACGCGCGCTCCCGCGGCCGGGCGTACCGGATGACCGGGGCCGATGCCGTACGCGTCGGCCCCGGGAGTGGCGCCGCGCGTACTCCGTAGGTCACCCCGCTTACCTTTTCACCCGAATGCTCCAGGTCAAGTACCGCCTCGCCGGGCGTCGTCGTTGGGTGTCGGCTTGACCGCCGGACGCCAGGTGTCGCCCTCCCGTTCGACGAACCCCAGTGAGTGAAGTTCGTACAGTCGCGCGAGCGTCTCGTCGGCCGAAGTCCCCGCGGAACGGGCGAGGTCGCGCACCCGCGCGGTCCCTTCTCGTGGCAGTGCCTCCAGGACCGCGGCGGCGACCGGGCCGAGCAGGTCCCGGGGAAGCACGGGCCCGCGGCGGAGCGGGGCGAGGTCGCCGATGTCGCCGACGAGTTCCGCCACTTCGGCCGCGTCCGTGACCAGCACCCCTTCGCCACGCAGCAGTTCGTGGACGCCGGCCGACAGTCCGCTGGTCGCGGGCCCCGGTACGCCCATGGTGAAGCGGCCGAGCCGCTGGGCTCCCCGGGCGGTCGCCAGGGAGCCGCTGCGGTATGCGGCCTCGACCACGACCGTGCCCCTGGTCAGCGCGGCGATCACCCGGTTGCGGAGGACGAACCTGCTGCGGGTCGGATGGGTGCCCGGCGGCAACTCCCCCACCAGCAGGCCCTCCGCCGCGATCCGGCCGATCAGCTCCGCGTGACCGCGCGGGTAGGGGACGTCCACCCCGCACGCCAGGACCGCGACCGTCGCGCCTCCCGCCGCCAGCGCTCCCCGGTGCGCCGCGCCGTCCACGCCGAAGGCGGCTCCGGAGACCACCACCCAGCCCCGTTCCGCGAGCCCCGCGCCGAGCGTCGCCGCCATGTGGGCGCCGTACGGGGTGCAGGCCCGCGCGCCGACCACCGCGACCGAGCGCAGCGCCCAGAGCCGCAGGTCCGGGCCGCCCCGGATCCAGAGCCCCACGGGGCGGGCGTCGCCGAGGTCGTCCAGTTGCCCGGGCCACTCCGGGTCGCCCGGGACGACGAACCGCCCTCCGGCCAGGGCCATGGCCTCCAGGTCCCTCTCCGGCTGCGCCGCGGCGGCCCGCATGCGGTAACCGGCGAGCCGCGCCTCCGTCATCCCGGGGAGCGTCCGAGGCGTTCCGTCGTACGCGGTCAGGCGTCGCAGCACCTCGACCGGCCCGTGCGCGCGCAGCCACCGGCCCGCCCGCTCGTCCCCGGGCTCGACGATCCTGGTGAGCGCGACCCGTGCCAGCCGTTCCGTCTCCGGCCCGAAACCCTCCGGGGGTACCGGGCGTTCCGGGGACCCGGGCGTTCCGGCGGTCACGACGCCCTCGCCTTCATCGGCACTCCGCGCTGGACGCCGGTGCGCAGCTCCAGGGCGACGGCCACGTCCGAGGCGTCCGGGCGGTCCACGCCCCGCAGGTCCGCGACGGTCCAGGCCACCCGCAGCACCCGGTCCAGCCCGCGTGCCGTCAGGGCGCCCCGCTCCATGTCCCGTTCGGCGGCCGTCAGCGCTCCGGGGGCGGCGAGCAGCCGGGTCCGCAGCTCGTGGCCCGGCACCTCGCTGTTGGTGGTCCAGGGTGTGCCGGCCAGCCGTTCGGCGGCGCGCGCACGGGCCTGGCGCACCCGGGCGGCGACGACGGCGCTCGACTCGCCCCGGCCGCCGCCTTCCACCAGGTCCGCGCGGGTGACCGGCTCCACCTCGACGCGCAGGTCCACCCGGTCCAGCAGTGGTCCGGACAGCCGGGCCTGGTAGCGGCGGACCACCGCGGGCGGGCACTCGCATCCGGCCCCGCCCAGGCTGTGCCGGCCGCAGGGGCAGGGGTTGGCCGCCAGCGCCATCAGGAAGCGCGCCGGCAGTCTGACCACGCCCGCCGCACGGGCCACCACGACGTGTCCGGACTCCAGCGGCTGGCGGAGGGCGTCCAGGGTCTTGGCCGAGAACTCGGGGGCCTCGTCCATGAAGAGGACCCCGCGGTGCGCCAGGGAGACGGCGCCGGGTCTCGGCAGTCCGTTGCCGCCGCCGATGAGCGACTGCATGGTCGCCGAATGGTGCGGGGCGCAGTACGGCGCGGTACTGACCAGCGGCTCGCCGGGCGGGAGGATGCCGGCGACCGAGTGCACCGCCGTCACCTCCAGGGCCTCCCGCCGGGTCAGCGGTGGCAGGATGCCCGGCAGCCGCTCGGCCAGCATCGTCTTGCCCGCGCCCGGGGGGCCGGAGAGCAGCAGATGGTGTCCGCCCGCCGCGGCGATCTCCAGGGCCCCGCGCGCTCTGCTCTGCCCCGCGACGTCGCGCAGGTCCTTGCGGTAGGTCCCGCCCGGGCCGCCGGCCGGGGCGAGCCCCGCGCCGAACCCGGAGCCGGGCACCATCAGCCCGGCGAGCAGGGCGTCGGGGCGGCTCTCCTGGCCCGCCGGTTCGTCGGGGACGGGTTCGTCGCTCAGGATCGCGATCAGTTGGCGCAGGCTCCGTACACCCAGCACCGAGACGCCCGGGACCAGCGCCGCCTCCCCGGCGGTCTGCTCCGGGACCACGACGTGGGCGTACCCCGCTTCGGCGGCGGCGAGGACGGCGGGCAGCACGCCGCGCACCGGGCGCACCCGTCCGTCCAGGCCCAGTTCGCCGACCATGACGACGTCGGCGATCGCCGACGGGTCGATCCGCTCGGCGGCGCCGAGCACGGCGCACGCGACGGCGAGGTCGAACCCCGACCCGGACTTCGGCACGGAGGCCGGGGAGAGGCCGACCGTGAGCTTCTTCTGCGGCCACTCGGCACCGGAGTTGACGACGGCCGCCCTGACCCGGTCCCTGCTCTCGACCAGGCTCTTGTCCGGCAGCCCGACCAGCGTGAAGGCCGCCACTCCTGGTTCCAGGTCCGCCTGGACCTCCACCACCACGCCTTCCACGCCGACCAGGGCGACGGAACAGGCTCGCGCGAAGCCCATCTCAGGCCACCCCCCGGGCGTGCTCGGCGACCGGGCCGCCGCGCCGGGGCACGATGACGCCGACGAGATCGATGCGGACGCCGCCGCTCGGCGGCCCGCCGTGCGCGTCGAGCCACAGCTCCGCGAGCCGCCGCAGCCGGTCCGCCTTGGCCGGGGTGACGGCCGCCATGGGGTGTTGGTACGCCGTCGATCTGCGGGTCTTCACCTCGCAGACGACGAGCGCGTCTCCGTCGCGCGCGACGATGTCGATCTCTCCGGCCCGGCAGCGCCAGTTGCGCGCCACCACGGCCATCCCCGCGTCGGTCAGCAGCCGCGCCGCCAACTCCTCGCCGTACCGCCCGAGTGCCCCTCGTGCGTTCTTCATCCGGCACCACCTCCGGCACCGACTCTGCGCGGGGCGGCCGATCCTTGTGGATCTTGGTGGACAACTTCCCGGATGTGGAAAACCCGGCCACCCCTGAGGATGACCGGGTCGCCCGGATTGACGAGCCGGGGAAACGATCCGTCCCGCGCCCGGCGCCCGCGCACTCCGTGGACCGCTCCGCACGCCCGCGGCCAGCTCACCGCCCCCGCGTCCGGCGTCCGGTGTCCGCGCACTCCGTGGCCCGCCCTCGCCGAGCGGTCCCGTCCGCGGAAAGGTTCCCGCCTTCGCGAGGCGGTTTTGTCAGCCGCCCGGAAGTTCGAGATCGCTCTTGTTGAGCTCCTCGATGTTCACGTCCTTGAAGGTCAGCACACGCACCTGCTTGACGAATCTCGCCGGCCGGTACATGTCCCAGACCCAGGCATCCGCCATGGACACCTCGAAAAACACTTCCCCCTGGACCGAGTGCACCTGCATCTCGTAGTCGTTGGTGAGGTAGAAGCGACGTTCGGTCTCGATCACGAATTTGAACAGACCGACGACGTCGCGGTACTCCCGGTAGAGCTTCAGCTCCATCTCGGTCTCGTACTTTTCGAGGTCCTCGGCGCTCATGGCATGCGTCCCCTTCAGCCGTGCGTTCCCCCATTGTGCTGCAGCCGGTGACGCCCCCGGACGTTCAGGCGATTTCGGGGGCGAGAATCAGCGGAACACTCGGAGAACCCTCGTCGAGCAGCCTGCACAGCAGCTCGGCGAGCTTGGTCGGGTACACCGTCTCACGGGTCGCCCGCAGTTCGGCGGAAGTCCACCACCTGAGACCCGCGATACTGCGACGCTCCAGGTCGGTCAGGCCCCCGAGGTCGGTGGCGGTCCGTTCCGTTCGGGCGAGAAAGTACCACTCGTCCTGTTCCCAGCGGCGCCCGTCGAACGGGAAGGAACACCTCCGCTTCCAGAGCACCGGGCCGAGTTCGACCTCCGTGATGCCGGTCTCCTCGGCGAGCTCGCGGCGGGCGGCCTCTTCGTGGCTCTCGTCGCCCTCCAGCCCCCCGCCGGGAGTGAACCACCAGGTGGTGCCGGGGTCCTCGGGCTCGAAGCCGTGCATCAGCAGAATCCGGTCCTGCGGGTCGAGGAGCACGACCCGCGCGACCGTCCGGATCTCAGCGGGCACCCGCCACCGCCTTCGCGGACTTCCCGCGCCGCGTCCGCGCCGCGATCGGCCCGTAGGCGCAGCCGGCCAGGATCAGCACCACACCCGCCACCGCGGCGCCGAGCTGAAGCGGCAACGGCCCCTGGGACGAGATGCCGCCGGGAAGTCCGGCGAACCCCTCCGGGGGGTCGAGCATGTGCCCGGACGGCCAGGCCACCGCGTCGACCCGTGCCTCGACCGCGGAGCGCGGCACCGAGCCCTGCCCCTCCTCCGTCAGATGGACGCGGGAGTCCAGGGAGATCGCACGGTCGTCGCCGAGCAGGAAGAGCTCCCCCTCGGGGACCTCCGCGCTGAATTCCGTCGAGGCGGGGGCCTGCCCGGAGGCACCGGAGGACGCCCCCGTTCCGGAGGAACCGGAGTCGCCGGACGATCCGGAACCGCTGGAACCGCTGGTGCCGCCGGAGACCCCGGAGGCACCCGCCGGTGTCCGCAGATACGGTTCCGCGATCGGCTCGTCGTTGACGGTGAGCCGGCCCTTCGCGTCGCAGCAGACCACCGTGTCGCCGCCGATCCCGATGACCCGCTTGACCATCGGGGAACCGCTCCACGCCTTGTCGGTGAAGACCACGACATCGCCGCGCCGCACCTCGTCGCCCGTGATCCGCTGCGCGAGCACCTTGGACCCGGTCTCCACGGTCGGGGACATCGACCCGGTCGGCACGGTGTACGGCCGGTACACCAGCGCGGCCCAGACGAACCCGCCGAGGAAGAGCACACAGCCGACGGCCACGACCAGGCCCGACAACACGTTGCCGAGCCGGCCGCGGCCGTCTCCCGTACGTCCTGCACCACTCATCCCAGCGTCCCCCATCGGAGATCGACAATCGCTGATCCGAGTCGGCACACTACCCGTCGGTACGCTCCCGGGTCAGCCTCCTGCGACGCCAGAGGACCAGGGGCAGCGCTCCCGCCACGCCGAGCGCGGCCGGAGCAGCCGCCGCCGCGGCGTTCAGGCCGGGCTGGTCGAAGGTGCTGGGCACGGGCAGCGTCGCCCAGCGGTTGACGGGCCAGGCCACCAGCACGGCACGGCCCACGACGTCGTCCACGGAGACGGTGCCCTGGCCCGGGAGGTTCTGGTGGTAGCGGGAGTCCAGGGAGTTCTGGCGGTGGTCTCCCATGACCCAGATCCGGCCCTTCGGGACCTTGATCGGGCCGAACGGCTTGTCGTCGCAGGGGGTGTTGCCGGGGTAGATGAACGACTTCTCGTCCAGCGCCTTCCCGTTGACCGTGACGGGGCCGTTCAGCTTGCACTCCACCGTGTCGCCGCCCACCGCGATGACCCGCTTGATCAGGTCCTTCTCCTCGGCGGAGGGCATCAGCCCGATGAAGCTGAGGAACTTCTGCGCGACGTTCGGGTCGGGCGTGGCCGTGCCCTCCAGCCAGCCGCCGGGGTCGTGGAAGACGACGACCTCGCCGCGCTCCGGCTCGGAGCCGAACCACGGGGTCAGCTTGTCCACCAGCACCCGGTCGCCGCGCTGGAGCGTGTCCTGCATGGAGTCCGAGGGAATCGAGAACGCCTGGACCAGGAAGGTCTTGATCAGCAGAGCCAGAACGAGCGCGATCCCGATGAGGAGCGGCAGCTCCTTCCAGAAGGAACGCTGCCTGGGGCCCGAGGCGGCGCCGTCCGGGGCGTCGTCATCCCCCGTCCGGTCCGCCGCCGCCTCCGAGGGGTCCCCGGTCCGTCCGGGCCGGTCCTCGGGTTCGTCGTGTCCGGATCGTGCGCCGACCGCCAAATCCCCCACATCCACTCCTCAATCCGTGCCACCGCCCGCGCCGGATGCGACGCAGGCCCATCACTCCCATAACGAGCGGGAGTTCCGCAGGGGTCGGGAGCGGGATCATTCCGTAGGGATCCTGGTGGGACACACTATGCGAGAGAGCGGGCCCGGCCGACGCTCCCGACACCGCGTCCGGGACCCCCGCGAACGCGTCGCGCTGCCCCAGCGAGGCCCAGTTCCCCACCGGCCAGGCGATGACCACGGCGCGCCCCACGACGTCCGAGAGCGGCACGGTGCCGTGGAAGCCGTTGCCGAGGTGGTAGCGGGAGTCGGCGGAATTGGATCGGTGGTCGCCCATCACGAAGATCCGGCCCTCGGGAACCTTTACCTCGAATTGGATGGCCGATGGCACATCCCCAAGGTTCAGGTAGGGCTCGTCGACGGCCACGCCGTTGACGGTGAGCCGGCCGTCCTTCCCGCAGCACTTCACGGTGTCCCCGCCGACCGCGACCACCCGCTTGATCAGGTCCTGCTCGTCGGCGGAGGGCAGCAGCCCGATGAAGGTGAGGAACTCCTTCGCCTGGCGGACCCCGACCGGCGCCGACCCGGCGTCCGCCGTCTCGCCCTCCCCCAGCCAGCCGCCGGGGTCCTTGAAGACCACCACGTCGCCCCGTTGAGGTTCGGCGTCGAACCACGGCGTCATCTTGTCGACCAGAACCCGGTCGCCGATCTGGATGGTCTGTTCCATCGAGCCGGAGGGGATCACGAAGGCCTGGACCACGAAGGTCTTGAGGAACAGGGCTATGAGCAGCGCGAAGACGAGCAGGAGGGGGATCTCGGTCACCTTGGACCTGCGGCGCCGCCGCGCGACCCGGCGCGCCAGCCTCCGGCGCTCCGCCCGGGTCGGTGCCGTGCGCCCGCGCCCGGTCCCGGAGGCGGACCGGTCCGCGTCCCCGGTGCCGTACGAGGAGTCCGCCCCGGGAGCGGAGCCGTGGGAGGGCTCGTCGGAAGCGGTGCGTCGGGAGGACTCGTCGGGAGCGGTGTCGTACGAGGACGCCTCGGGAGCGGAACCGTACGAGGGCTCTCCTCCGGGAGCGGAGCCGCTCCCGCGACCGGGGCTACCCATGCCGGCCGTCCGGCTCCGGTACGCCGTCGAACGCGCCGCCCGGACCGGCCGGGGCACCCGCCCGGCTCCAGGGCCAGCCGATCCGGTCCACCCGTCCGATCACCTTCTCCACGGGAACCATGCCGCCCCCGGGCTCCCCGAGGTGGCTGCGCGAGTCGCTGGACCGGTCCCGGTGGTCGCCCATCATCCAGAGGGTGCCGTCGGGGACGACGATGTCGAACGGCACCCGGGAGGGGGCGTCCCCCGCGTGCAGGTACGCCTCTTCCAGGGGGGCGCCGTTCACCTCCAGCCGGCCCTTCCGGTCGCAGCAGACCACGTGGTCGCCGCCCACCCCGACGACGCGTTTCACGAAGTCGGTGTCCGGGGGGTCGGCGAGCCCCAGGACCGCGGCGGCCCCCCGCAGCAGCCCGGTGACGGGGTTCCCGCCGGCGGCCTCCGGGAGGAAGGAGCCGGTGCCGTCGAAGACCACCACGTCCCCCCTCTCCGGTACGGAGCCGAAACGGTACGCCAGCTTGTTCACCAACACCCGGTCCCCGACCCGCAGCGTGGACTCCATCGAGCCGCTGGGGATGAGGAAGGGCTGCACGACGAACGCGCTGAGGAGGAGTACCGCGACCGGCAGGGCTGCACAGAGCAGGGCCGCCCGCCGTTTCGCGGGCCCGCGCCCGGCCCGCCCGCCGCCGTCCTGTCCCGGTCCACCGGACTCGCCTGCCGCACCGGAACCGCCAAAATCGCCGGAACCGCCGGGAGGCCCGTCGGGACCGGGGGACGTACCGCCGGAAGGCCCGAGGGCCCCGGAACGCGAAAAGCGCGACCGCGCCCCCGGACCTTTCGCAGGTCCGGCGGAGCGATCGCGCTTCGTGTGCTGTTCTTCCGTGTCCATCGCGGCCGAAGCTTATCCGGCCGCGCTGTGGACGCCGGTGTCAGCTCAGCGGTCGCGCTTCTCCTTGATCTTCGCGGCCTTGCCGCGCAGCTCACGGAGGAAGTACAGCTTGGCGCGACGGACGTCACCGCGGGTGACGAGCTCGATCTTCTCGAAGATCGGGCTGTGCACCGGGAAGGTGCGCTCGACGCCGACGCTGAAGGAGACCTTGCGGACCGTGAAGGTCTCGCTGACGCCTGCGCCCTGGCGGCGGATGACGATGCCCTTGAACTGCTGGATGCGGGAGCGGTTGCCCTCGATCACGCGCACGTGGACGTTGACGGTGTCACCGGCGCGGAAGGCCGGGAGGTCCGAACGCAGGGAGGCGGCGTTGACGCCATCGAGCAGGGAAGCCATGTGTGTCTGCTTTCTTCGCCGATGCCACAGGTCATCGACGGGAGATCGTCTGGAGGATCGAAGCGCTGATCACGCCGGGCGGACGTCGTTCCCCCTGTGGCAGGGGCGCACGCCGGACGTACAGCAGCTGCTCATTCTTCCACGGCGGAAGGCCTGCGCCAAAATCGGCCACCGGGCTCCGGTGCCCAGCCGAGGATCGAGAGGATCTCCCGGTCCTTCTTGTCGAAGTCGCTCGCGGCGCAGCGTTCGATCAGATCGGGCCGGTTCAGCGCGGTGCGGGCGAATGCCTGGTCCCGGCGCCACCGGGCGATCTTCCCGTGGTGGCCGGTGAGCAGCACGTCGGGGACGGCCCGGCCGCGCCACTCGGGCGGCTTGGTGTAGACGGGGCCTTCCAGCAGGTTGGCCATGGCGCCGGGGGCGAACGAGTCGTCGCGGTGCGACTCGGCGTTGCCGAGGACGCCGGGCAGCAGCCGGGCCACCGCCTCGGTGATCACGAGGACGGCGGCTTCCCCGCCGGCCAGGACGTAGTCGCCGATGGAGACCTCGACGACCGGCATGCGGGTGGCGTACTCCTCCATCACGCGGCGGTCGATGCCCTCGTACCGTGCCGGGGTGAAGACCAGCCACGGCCGCTCGGAGAGTTCGACCGCGAGTTCCTGGGTGAAGGGGCGTCCGCTGGGCGTGGGCACGACCATGACGGGGCTGTGCGCGCCGGCCTCGTAGCCGTCGGCGAGTACCTGGTCGAGGGCGTCGCCCCACGGCTCGGTCTTCATGACCATGCCGGGTCCGCCGCCGTACGGGGTGTCGTCGACCGTGTTGTGCCGGTCGTACGTCCACTGCCGCAGGTCGTGGAGGTGCACCCCGAGGCTGCCCCGGGCGCGCGCCTTGCCGACGAGCGAGACGTTCAGCGGGTCGAGGTACTCGGGGAAGATCGTGACGACGTCGAGCCGCATTACGCCTGGCCCCCCGCGCCGGTGGCGGAGCCGTCCTCGGCCTCTCCCCCGGTCTCCTCGTCGCGCGAGGAGGCGACGACCGCCTCGTTCTCGTCGAGCAGGCCGGGCGGCGGGGTGATGACGGCCCGCTGCTCCTCCAGGTCGATCTCGGTGACGATCTCCTCCACGAAGGGGATCATCACCTCGCTGCCGTCCGGGCGCTCCACGATGAAGAGGTCCTGCGAGGGCAGGTGGGTGATCTCGGTGATCCGGCCGATTTCGGTGCCGTCCGCGAGCACGACGTCGAGGTCCATCAGCTGGTGGTCGTAGAACTCCTCCGGGTCCTCGGGGAGCTCGTCCGGGTCGACCTCTGCGATCAGCAGGGTGTTGCGCAGCGCCTCGGCGGCGGTCCGGTCGTGCACGCCCGCGAAGCGGAGCAGCAGCCGGCCGCTGTGCACCCGGCCGGTCTCGATCGTGAGCGGCCCGGCGCCCGCCGGGTCGGTGGCGAGGACGGCACCGGGGCCGAGTCGCAGCTCCGGCTCGTCCGTGCGGACCTCGACGGTGACTTCGCCCTTGATGCCGTGGGCGCGGCCGATCCGCGCAACTACCAACTGCACGCTGATTCTCCGATGGGTGGGGCGGACGCGGGCGTCCGGCGGGGGCCGGGCGACAGCGCCGGGGGTACGGGAGGGCCGCCCCGGACGTCCCCCGGGCGGGTCCGGCGGACACCGCCCGGGGGCCGGAGCGACGACAAGGGCCGGGGACGGCTGTGAAGCCCTCCCCGGCCCTTGCCGGTGTTCAACTCTTTCAGCGCACCTGGTCCACGTCGACGAGGTCGACGCGGATGCCGCGCCCGCCGATGGCGCCCACGACCGTGCGCAGAGCACGCGCGGTGCGGCCGTTGCGACCGATCACCTTGCCGAGGTCGTCGGGGTGTACCCGGACCTCGAGCACGCGCCCGCGGCGCAGGTCGCGCGAGGCGACCTGCACATCGTCGGGGTTGTCGACGATGCCTTTCACGAGGTGCTCAAGAGCCTCCTCGAGCATGCTCAGGCCTCGGTCGACTCGGCAGCGTCGGCCGCCTCGTCAGCCTTCTTCTCGGACTTCTTGGCCTTCGGGGTGATGGCTTCACCCTTGGCCTCGTCGCCGTCGGAGGTCAGGGCCTCGAACAGGGCGCGCTTGTCAGCCTTGGGCTCCGGCTGCAGCAGCGGCGCGGGGGCCGGGAGACCCTTGTGAGCCTGCCAGTCACCGGTGAGCTTCAGGATCGCGAGGACCGGCTCGGTCGGCTGGGCGCCGACGGACAGCCAGTACTGCGCGCGCTCCGAGTTGACCTCGATGCGGGACGGGTTCTGCACCGGGTGGTACAGGCCGATCTCCTCGATGGCCCGGCCGTCACGGCGGGTACGGGAGTCGGCGACGACGATGCGGTAGTGAGGCGAACGGATCTTGCCCAGACGCTTCAGCTTGATCTTGACTGCCACGGAAGTGGTGTCTCCTGGTCTTGACGTGGTTGGGCACAAAAGATGCCACGTGGGGTTGCGGTACTCGGGTGCCCGACGGACGCGTCAGCCGGAGGAGAGAGGGGTCCTGTGCGACTGTCGAGTACAGCTGTCCATTGTGCCACACGCCATCGGCTCACCCCACCGCGACGGTGGCTTCCGGGATCCGGAACGGCTTTCCGCAGCCCCCGCAGACGATCGGCGCCTGTGCGAGGACCGAGGGGACGACCCGGACGTTGCGTCCGCAGTCGCAGACGGCCTTGACCCGGACGCCGCCGCCGGACGAGCCGTGCCGGGCCGCCGGGCCCCGGAAGGACCGCTTGGTGTCGGCGGCCGTCGCCACGGTGTGCGCCTTGAGCGCGCGCTGGAGGCGCTCGGCCGTGGGCCGGTACCGCCGCTTCGCCTCCGGGTTGAGGGTGACCAGCGAGAAGCCGCTGCTGGGGTGCGGCTCCTCGGTGTGGTCGAGGCCCAGCTCTTCGGCGATCGCGAGGAAACGTCGGTTGTGGTAGCGGCCGGCGCGGGAGGTGTCGCGGACACCTCGGGCGGCGGCGATGCCGTGGACTGCCTCGTGGAGCAGTCGCTCGAAGGAGAGTTCGGCGCCACAGGCGGACGAGGACTCTCCGATCAGGGACTCGGGTGCGGCGAGATCGGGCAGCTCGGGGTGGTACCGCTGAATGTCGGCCCACGCCTGCGCCAGCTCTGCGGCAAGTACAGGTGGTGTCGTGCTCACGTCGTGATAACGAGCCTGGGGGCCCCGGTGTTCCTATTCCGGGGCATCCCAAATAATTTGCACGTACCAGCCGGTTGGCGGCGATGCCCCGTGTACGCGGGCGGGTACGCCGATCTGCGGAGAAGCCTCACAGCTCCCACCAAGGTCGTACGTAATAACGCGTAGACGCTCTGGTCGGACCGGACGGGTCCGTACCGCTTTCACACGCTTTCGCGAACGCCGGAGCCGGGCCGCGGGCCCGCGCGGAATCCCGCGGCGTGGCTCGGGGCCGAAGGACACCGTCCGGCCCGCGTGGTCGGGGCGAGGCTACCGCTCCCGCCGCCCGAACGGAGCACCGGCCCCGCCCCACCGCTCGCGGACACGGCGGGGCGCAGCCGCGGGTGGTCCGCCCGAGCTGCGTGACCACCCGCGTGACCACGGCGTACGCGGGTCCCGGGGTGTTCGAGGTGCTGCGCTCCGGGTGTCGGGTGAGACTGGGCGGAAGGAACGGGAGGCTCGCGTTCCGGATGGCCGCCGCCCACCGCGGACCACCGGACCCGGGCACCACCCGGCGGACCGCAGGGTCCGCGAAGCGAGTCGGTACCGCCTTCCCAACGGCGAGAGTCGGCGGTGCGGCGCACCCCCGCCCCCACAGGGCGCATGACCGGGGCGCGCAATGAATGACCCTGCGCCCCCTGGACGCGGCGGCCGATGCGCAGTTCTCTGACATACGGGGATGCGGACGCCCGCACGCGGGGGCGCCCATTCGGGCACGACCGAACCCTCTTGGCGATTGGGGTACATCCATGACACCAACGCTCGTCCGGAACCACAGGTACGCGGACACCCCCGCTCCGGTGGACACCGGTACCCGTGCCCGCGACTGGGCAGAGATCCAGGAGCGGATGCTGTCACCGCTGTACGAAGCGGTCTACGAACGGCTCGAAGTCGGGGCCGGTACGCGCATGCTCTCCCTCGGCTGCGGTTCCGGTCTCGCCCTGCTGATCGCGGCGGCCCGCGGAGCCCGGGTCACCGGGGTGGACACCGACCACGACCGGCTCGCCCTGGCCCGGGAACGGCTGCTGCCCCCGAGCATGGAGGGGCCGGGCGGAAGAGCCGGGCCGGACGTCCGGTCCGCGGGCGCACCGGCGCGCCTGGTCGACGGGCTCCCGGCGGCGGCGCCCGCGGACGGGGCACCGTACAACCTGCTCACCGCCTTCGACCCGATCGGCTGCACGGCGGGCGACGGGGAGGAGCTCACCCCCGCGCTGGAGTCCGCCGTACCGCTGGCGGCCCGGGGCGCGACGGTGGTGCTGACCGGCTGGGGGCCGCCCGAGCGGTGCGCCACGGCGGCGGTGCTGGAGGTCGCGGACCGGCTCGCGAACCCGTCCGGCGGCGCGCGCTCCGGCGCCCGGCGCCCGGCCCGGCGGGACGACCTGGAGGAGGTCGCCTCGCGGGCGGGACTGAAACCGGACGGCTCGGGCCGGGTGTCCTGCCCGTTCGGCTACGCGGACCTGGACAGCGCGGTCCGCGGGCTGCTCTCGACGGGGCTCTTCGACGCGGCGGTGGCGGCCACGGACCGCGGACAGGTCGCCAAAGAGGTCGCCGAGGCACTCCATCCGCACCGGCGCTCCGACGGCACGGTCTGGATGCCGAACGTATTCCGCTACCTGGTCTGCGTCTGCTGAGGCCCGCTCCCGGCACACGGGAACGCGCGAGGGGCGGACGGGACGGTCCGCCCCTCGCACAGTGGCGCGCGGAGCGTCCGCTCACGCCGGATGCGGCTTCTCCAGCCGGGTGATCCCCGCCGCGCGGTACGCCTCCGCCTCCTCCAGCGTCTCGTTCGCCAGCAGCGCCTCGGCGAGCGAGTCGAGCCGGCCGCGGTTCTCCCGCAGCAGCCGGCAGGCGTCCTCGTAGCACTCGTCGACGATGCGCCGCATCTCCTCGTCGATCGCGTCCAGCGTGGCGGGCGCCGCCGAGAGCCCGTACGCCTGCTGGGCGTCGGCCGGGATGGCCGTGAGGCGGCCGACCCGGTGGCTCATCCCCCAGCGTCCGACCATGCCGCGCGCCAGACCGGTGACCTGTTCCAGGTCGCTCTCCGCGCCCGTGGTGATCACGTCGTAGACCACGTGCTCCGCGGCCATGCCGCCGAGGGCGCCGATGATCCGGCCGCGCAGGTAGTCCTCGGTGTACGCGTACTTGTCGGCGTCCGGGGTGGAGAGCGTCACGCCCAGGGCCCGGCCGCGCGGCACGATGGTGACCTTGCGCACCGGGTCGGCCCCCGGCTGGAGCATGCCGAGCAGGGCGTGGCCGCTCTCGTGGTACGCGGTCCTGCGGCGCTCCTCCTCCGGCATGACCAGCGGGCGCTCGGCGCCGAGCTGGACCTTCTCCAGGGCCTGGGAGAGGTCCGTCTGCTCCACCGCGGCCCCCTTGCGCTTGACCGCCAGCAGCGCCGCCTCGTTGGCGAGGTTGGCGAGCTCGGCGCCGGTCATGCCGGGGGTGGAGCGGGCCACCCGGGACAGGTCGACGTCGTCGGCGAGCGGGATCCGCCGGGTGTGGATCTTCAGAATGGCCTCGCGTCCGCCCCGGTCCGGCGGGCTGACCTGGACGATGCGGTCGAACCTGCCGGGCCGGGTGAGGGCGGGGTCGAGGACGTCGGCCCGGTTGGTCGCGGCCAGCACGACCACGCCCTCCGAGCCGGAGAAGCCGTCCATCTCGGTGAGGATCTGGTTGAGGGTCTGCTCGCGTTCGTCGTGGCCGCCCATACCGGCGCCCCCGCCCCTGACGCGGCCGATGGTGTCGATCTCGTCGATGAAGACGATGGCGGGCGCGACCTTGCGTGCCTCCGCGAAGAGCTCGCGCACCCGGCCGGCGCCGACGCCCACGATCATCTCGATGAACTCGGAGGCGGACGCGGAGAAGAACGGCACCCCGGCCTCCCCCGCGACGGCGCGCGCCAGCAGCGTCTTGCCGGTGCCGGGCGGCCCGGCGAGGAGGACCCCGCCGGGCATGCGGGCGCCCATCTTCCGGTAGGCGTCCGGGTTCTTCAGGAAGTCGACGACGTCGTTGAGCTCGCCCTCCACCTCGTCGATGCCCGCCACGTCGGCGAAGGTGGTACGGGTGCCGCTCTCCAGGGCGACCGGTTTGGGCGGCGCCTTGCGCCCGAAGCCGCCCAGGCCGCCGCCGGGGCCGCCGCGCGACATCCGCCGGGCGATGAACACCCAGAGCAGGACGAGGAGCAGCATCGGCGCGAGCGAGATCAGCAGGTTGGCGAGGAAGCTGCGCTGCTGGACGACCGGTTCGGCGGTGACGGTGACGTCGTCGTCGACCAGTTCGTCCCAGAGGTTGTCGTCGGCGAAGGCCGGACGCTGGGTGGTGAACTTGGTGTACTCGGTGTCTTCGCCGGGGACCTTCGCCTTCTTCTTCAGCTCGCCCTGGATGGCGTCGCCCTTGGAGTAGATCTTGGAGACGTTCCCGGCGCCGACCTGCTTGGTGAACTCGGTGTACGCGATGGTCGGCTCGTCGTCGCCGTTGAAGAAGGAGAGCACCAGGTTGGCGAGGAGGTAGACGATCAGCGCGGTGAGCAGCAGCCGTCCCCAGCCGCCGGGCATCTTCCGCCGCTGCGGCGCCGGCGGCGGCGCTCCCTCGGAGCGCCAGGGCTGGTCGGGGCGATCGCGGGGAGGTACGGGGGTGGTCACACGCTCTCCTCTGCCGACGACCGTGAGTGGCGATATTCGCGACATTAGGGGAGAACACGCCCCAAAGCTCCCGGAGAGTCCACTCCATGGGCCGTACGCGGCACGCCGAAGGGGTCGCACGCGGGCCGCGCCCGGCACGCCGAAGAGGCCATGCGCCGGCCAAGCCCGGTACGCCGAAGGGGCGCGCACCGTCGTGGTGCGCGCCCCTTCTCACGTACTGCCGACGCCTCGGACCCGGGCGTCCCGCGGCGGTCAGCCCATGAACTTCTTGAACTCGTCCGGCAGCTCGAAGTCCTTGCCCGGCGTGCCCTGGTCCGGCACGCCGAAGGCGTTGCCCTGGGCCGAGGCCTGCTCGCGGCGCTCCGCGGCGGCCTGCTCCTCGGCCTTGCGCTTCATCGGGTTGCCGCTCTTGCGCTTGCCCTTGGCCTGCTTGACCTGCTTCTTCTGCCGGCCGGGGCCGCCACCCATGCCCGGCATCCCCGGCATGCCGGGCATGCCGCCGCCCTGGGCCATGCGCGACATCATCTTGCGGGCCTCGAAGAAGCGCTCCACGAGGTTCTTCACCGCGGAGACCTCGACGCCCGAGCCCTTGGCGATACGGGCCCGGCGCGAGCCGTTGATGATGGTCGGCTCGGCGCGCTCCTTGGGCGTCATCGACTTGATGATCGCGGCGGTGCGGTCGACGTCGCGCTCGTCGATGTTGGCGATCTGGTCCTTGATCTGCCCCATGCCGGGCAGCATGCCGAGCAGCTTGGAGATGGAGCCCATCTTGCGGACCTGCTCCATCTGCGCCAGGAAGTCGTCGAGCGTGAAGTCCTTGCCCTTGCTCGACGCCAGCTTGGAGGCCATCTTGGCGGCCTCTTCCTGGCTGAACGTCTTCTCCGCCTGCTCGATGAGGGTGAGCAGGTCACCCATGTCGAGGATGCGGGAGGCCATGCGGTCCGGGTGGAAGGCGTCGAACTCGTCGAGCTTCTCGCCGTTGGACGCGAACATGATCTGCTTGCCCGTGACGTGGGCGATCGACAGGGCGGCACCACCGCGGGCGTCGCCGTCGAGCTTGGAGAGCACCACGCCGTCGAAGCCGACGCCGTCGCGGAAGGCCTCGGCGGTGTTGACCGCGTCCTGGCCGATCATCGCGTCGACGACGAAGAGGATCTCGTCCGGGCTGACGGCGTCGCGGATGTCCGCGGCCTGGCGCATCAGCTCCTGGTCGATACCGAGACGGCCCGCGGTGTCGACGATGACGATGTCGTGGACCTTGTTCTTGGCGAACTCGATGGAGTCCTTCGCCACCTGCACCGGGTCGCCGACGCCGTTGCCCGGCTCCGGCGCGTACACGGCGACGCCCGCGCGCTCGGCGACGACGCTCAGCTGGTTGACGGCGTTGGGGCGCTGGAGGTCACAGGCGACGAGGAGCGGGGAGTGCCCCTGCCCCTTGAGCCAGAGGCCGAGCTTTCCGGCGAGGGTGGTCTTACCGGCACCCTGGAGGCCCGCGAGCATGATCACGGTGGGCGGGTTCTTCGCGAACCGCAGCCGCCGGGTCTCCCCGCCGAGGATGGAGACGAGCTCCTCGTTGACGATCTTGACGACCTGCTGGGCCGGGTTCAGCGCGCCGGAGACCTCGGCGCCGCGCGCCCGCTCCTTGACGTTGGCGATGAAGGCACGGACCACCGGAAGCGCGACGTCCGCTTCGAGCAGGGCGATACGGATCTCGCGAGCCGTGGCGTCGATGTCCGCCTCGGACAAGCGGCCCTTGCCCCGGAGGTTCTTGAAAGTCGCGGCAAGGCGGTCGGAGAGAGTATCGAACACGGCGCTCGTCGGTCCTCAGGGTCGGGGGCGTGGCAGGTCGCCTACTAGAGTATCCGGCCCGGACGAGCGGCCGTCCTCGCCGGTGGCGATCGGTACGGAGCGGGGGTGGGCGGGCCGCACGGAGCAGGAGGCCGACGGGCGGGGGGGGGGGGGGGGGGAACCCCCCCCCCCCCCCCCCCCCC
>NZ_JBHWYX010000065.1:0-34841 GCF_042728795.1 Streptomyces sp. NPDC060184 | reverse complement strand
GAATGGCTGGCGGCGTTCGGCCTGCTGGTGCTCTTCGCCCTGGCGCTCACCTGGATCGCGGTCGGCATGGGCCTGGTGAGCCCGACCGTCGAGGCAGCGAGCAACAACGCGATGCCGCTGATCCTCCTGCCGCTCCTCTCCAGCGCCTTCGTCCCCGTCGACACCATGCCCGGCTGGTTCCAGCCGATCGCCCAGTACCAGCCGTTCACCCCGGCCATCGAGACCCTGCGCGGACTCCTGCTCGGCACCGGGATCGGCAACAACGGCCTCATCGCCGTCGCCTGGTGCCTCGGGCTGGCCCTGCTCGGCTACTTCTGGTCCACCTCGCTCTTCAACCGCGCCCCGAAGTAGCCCCGGCGCTCCTCCCGGCACACGCCCCCTCGCGGCGCACCCGACACCCCGTCGGGTGCGCCGCCCGTGTCCGTGCGGGAACACCGCCCGCCGGTCCGACGCGAAGGGGCGGCCACGCCCTAACGTGGCGTCATGCGTGTACTCGTCACAGGCGGAGCGGGATTCATCGGGTCGCACATCACCGGGGCCCTGGCCTCGGCCGGGCACCAGGTGGTGGTGATCGACGCGTTGCTGCCCTCGGCCCATCCCGGCGGCACGGCTCCCGAGGGGCCGTACGAGCGTCTGATCGTCGGTGACGTGCGGGACCCAGGGGCCGTGGCCGACGCGCTGGCGGGGGTCGACGCGGTCTGCCACCAGGCGGCGATGGTCGGACTGGGCAAGGACTTCGCCGACGCACCGCTCTACGTCGGATGCAACGACCTGGGCACGGCGGTGCTGCTCGCCGCGATGGCGGCGGCCGGAGTCCGGGACCTGGTCATGGCCGGGTCGATGGTGGTGTACGGCGAGGGGAGGTACGACTGCCTGCGGCACGGGCCCGTCCGGCCCGGGCCGCGTGCCCGGCGCGATCTGGAGGCGGGCCGCTTCGAGCCCCGTTGCCCGTCCTGCGGGGCGGACCTCGTACCGGGACTGGTCCCCGAGGACGCCCCGGCGGACCCCCGGAACGTCTACGCCGCCAGCAAGCTCGCCCAGGAGCACCTGGCCGCCGCGTGGGCGCGTGCGACGGACGGCCGGGCGGTGTCGCTGCGCTACCACAACGTGTACGGGCCGGGGATGCCGCGCGACACCCCGTACGCCGGGGTCGCCTCGCTGTTCCGCTCCGCGCTGGCACGCGGTGAGGCGCCCCGGGTCTTCGAGGACGGCGGGCAGCGGCGCGACTTCGTGCACGTGACCGATGTCGCAGCGGCGGCCGTGACGGCGCTGACCGCTCTGCCGGAGCGGGCCTCCGGGGCCCTGGTCGCGTACAACACCGGGAGCGGGGAGCCGCACACCATCGGGGAGATGGCGGCGGCGCTCGCCGCCGCGCACGGCGGTCCGTCGCCCGTCGTCACCGGGGAGTTCCGGCTCGGGGACGTACGTCATGTGACGGCGGACTCAGGGCGGCTGCGCGCGGAACTGGGCTGGCTGCCGGAGGTGGGGTTCGCCGAGGGCATGCGGGAGTTCGCCGCCGCTCCGCAGAGAGGAGCGGCGGTCGCGTCCCCGGGCGGGGCCCGGCTCGCGGACGCCTGACGGAGCCACACGGCGGAGCGGAGCGGCAGGTCCAGGGCGGCCACCCGATCGACGTCACCGTTTCGCCGGTCCTGTATACCGGCAAATGCCCGTTGTGTCTCCATAGGGTGAGCCGGGTGACCGACACCTCGACCAGCTCCCCCGCCCCCACACCCCCATCCCCCGCACCGTTCTCCGTCGACGTGGTGCTGCCCTGCCTCGACGAGGCCGCCGCCCTCCCCCGGGTGCTCGCCCGGATCCCGGCCGGATGGCGCGCGATCGTCGTCGACAACGGTTCGACCGACGGCTCGGCGGAGGTGGCGCGTTCGCTCGGCGCCACCGTCGTGCACGAGCCGCGCCGCGGCTTCGGCTCCGCGTGCCATGCGGGACTCGCCGCCGCCGAGGCGGAGTTCGTCTGCTTCTGCGACTGCGACGACTCGCTGGACCCCGGCCTGCTGCCCTCGTTCGTCCAGCGGGTCGCCTCCGGGACCTGCGACCTCGTGCTGGGCCGCCGCCGCCCCGAGGGGCGCGGCGCCTGGCCGTTGCACGCCCGGCTCGGCAACATCGCGCTCGCCCGGATGCTGCGGCGCCGCACGGGTCTGCGGCTGCGCGACCTCGGCCCGCTGCGCGCCGCGCGCCGGGCGGACCTGCTGGCGCTCGGCCTCACCGACCGCCGCAGCGGGTATCCGCTCCAGATGGTGGTGCGGGCCTCCGACTCGGGGCTCAGGATCGCCGAGGCGGACGTCCCGTACCGTCCCCGTACCGGCAGGTCCAAAGTCACCGGGACCTGGCGGGGCACCTGGCACGCGGTGCTCGACATGCGGGCGGTGCTGCGCGAACCGCCCCTCGCGCGCACCGCCGCACGGACGGAGTCGTGTCGATGAACCCGAACGCACCGGCCCCTGCCGACGCCCCGCCCCCCTCGGGGCCCACCACCGTGCTGGTCCTCGCGAAGGAGCCGGTTCCCGGGCGCGTCAAGACCAGGCTCACCCCGCCGTTCAGCCCCGAGGAGGCGGCGGAACTCGCCGCCGCCTCCCTCGCGGACACCCTGCTCGCCGTGCTCTCGCTGCCCGCCGCGCGCCGGGTGCTCGTCCTGGAGGGCAGGCCCGGCCCCTGGCTTCCCCCGGGCATCGACGTCGTGACGCAGTGCTCCGGCGGTCTGGACGAACGGCTCGCCGGGGCGTTCGGCGGCTGCGACGGTCCGGCGCTCCTCATCGGCATGGACACCCCGCAGATCGGACCGGCCCATCTGGCGCCCGCGTTGGCGCCGGACGGGTGGGACCGGTGCGACGCCTGGTTCGGCGGGGCCGAGGACGGCGGGTTCTGGGCCCTGGGGCTCGCGGTCCCGGACCCCGCGCTGCTGCGGGGCGTCCCCATGTCCGTACCCGAGACCGGAGCGGTGCAGCGTGCGCGGCTGCTCGACGCGGGGCTGAGGGTGCGTGAGCTGGACCGGCTCAGCGACGTGGACACCGCCGAGGACGCGGTACGGGTCGCCGGACTCGCGCCGCACGGACGGTTCGCCGCGACACTCGGCCGGCTGAACCGGGCGGCGGCCCGATGAGCGACCAGCAGGCCGCCGGGGACGTCCCCTGGGCGGCCGACCCGTACGCGAACGCCCTCCGCTCCGGCCGAGGGCCGCTCTTCCTGCGCCGGACGGACGGCCTGCTGATGCCGCTGGACGTGGAGCGCTGGTGCCTGGGCGCCGACGACGCCGACCTGTCGGCGCTGCGCCGCTGCGAGGGGCCGGTGCTCGACATCGGCTGCGGGCCGGGCCGACTGGTCGCCGCGCTCGGGCGGCGCGGCCACCGGGCGCTCGGCATCGACGTGAGCGAGGCCGCCGTGACCCGTACCCGCGGTCTCGGCGGGTGGGCCCTGCGGCGCAGCGTGTTCGACCCGCTGCCGGGCGAGGGCCGGTGGGGCACGGTGCTGCTCGTGGACGGCAACATCGGTATCGGCGGAGATCCTTCCGCCCTGCTGGAGCGCGTGGAGGCGCTGCTCGCCCCGGGCGGGCTCCTCGTCGTGGAGACGCACCCGCTCGACCTGGACGAGCGGTCCGAGGTCCACCTCCACGACGGAAGCCCGGCCCCGGCCGGTACCACCGGCCTCCGGTCTCCGGAACCGGCGCCCGCGCCGTTCCCGTGGGCCCGGCTGGGGACCCCGGCCCTGCTGCGCCATGCCCGGCCGCAGGGGTGGCGGGTGGCCGATCAGTGGGAGTCGGACGGGCGGCCCTTCGTCTCCCTGCGCCGCCGCGACGCCCGGGCGCTCCCCCGCCACGTGGACAGGACGAGCCAGAGCGCCGAGACGGCGAAGAGCACCCCGGTGACCAGGAGCCAGTTGCCGAGGAAGACGTCGACGGAGAGCCCGGTGTAGCGCTCGTAGCGCTCGGAGAGCCGGGCGATCAGCGGGAACTGGACCACCAGGAGCAGCAGGGAGAGGAAGGCCGGTACCCGTACGAAGTCGACCCGGCTCCCACCACCGGGGCCCGGCCGCGCCCCCAGCGCTGCGCGCAGGGCGCGGTCGGCCGTCGAGTACACCGGCAGCAGGACGAGGTCGTGCACCACGGCCGCACCGGCGAACCAGAGGACGATCCGCGAGGTGTCGCCGTGCAGGAGCCTGACCCCGGCGTACCCGGTCAGGGCGAAGGTCGCGGCGAGGAGCAGCAGGTGCAACGGCCCCTCGCCGTACCGGCGCCGGAAGGAGCGCGTGGCGCGCGGGCGCGTCGCCGTGCTCCCCGCCCGGTCCCCGGCCGCCTTGTCCGTGTCCCGCTCGTGGCCGGTCACAGGGCTCCGAAGGTGAGGGAGCCGACCCATTTGGTGTTCATCACTCCGGGGGCGGCCGGCACGATGATCCGCGCCGGGTGGCCGTGGTCGGCCGACAGGGGCTCGCCGTTGACCTCCAGGGCGAGCAGCGAGCGGCGGTCGCGCACCTGGTTGTCGCGCAGGGCGGCCCGCCGGAACGAACCGGTGCGCTGGACGGATTCCACCAGGACGCCCGGGGGGTCGTCCGGGAACCCGGCGATCGCCGCCAGGTCCCGCAGCGGCACCCCGCGCCACCACTGGTCGGAGGTGGACCACCCTTCCACGCAGGCGATGGGGAGCGCCGCGCTTTGCTGGTCCAGGGCGAGCAGCTGGGCCCGGGTGAAGCGGAAGGTGCCGGCCGGTCCGACGACGGTCAGGCGCCAGGCCGGTCCGATGTCGGCGGGTCGGACGTGCACGGAGGCGGCGGTCTTGTTGATCTGGAAGCCGTTCGGCCCGCTGCCCGGGTCCTCGACCCCGTGCGGGGTGAGCAGGGCGGTGGGGCGCAACACGTCGGAGCTGCGGCCGGCCGTGGTGGCCAGCAGCACCAGCGACCCGGCGCCCACCATGGCGAACGCGCCGCGCCGGGAGAGCGTCGGCGGGTCGGGCTCGGGCGCCGCCAGGGTGTCCTTCCCGCCCGCGGGAAGTCCGTCGCGCAGGACCCGTACGGCCTTCGGGAGCTTGAGCGCGGTGTGGCTGAGGAAACCGGCGAGGAAGACCCACGCTCCGTAGAAGTGGAGCCGGTAGAAGGAGCCGGGGAAGACGTACTCCAGCTGGATGTTGAGGAGCCCGGTGACGAACTGGAAGAGCGCGCCGCCGACCAGCAGGACGATGGAGAGCCGTTCCAGCGCGTGTCCGGGGGAACGGACCGGCGGGAGCGCGAAGAGCCGGGGAATCACCGACCAGAGCTTGGCGAGCAGCACCGGGACCAGCACGGTGCCGAGGGTGACGTGCACCCCCTGGGTGAGCCGGTAGAGCCAGTGCGGGTCGGTCGGCCAGGCGAACAGGTAGAAGCCGAGCAGCCCCTTGTCGGGCGTCTTGTCGTTGACGGCCGCGAGATCCGGGTTGTACGCGGCGTAGGAGAGGAGCCCGGTACCCGCCACCAGGGTCAGCCCGACGAGCAGGACGACGCCGAGCACGGCGGTGAACCGGGCTCCCCGCAGCGGGCTGCGCCAGAAGTCCGGTCGCGTCGGGCCGGGCCGGGCAAGGAGGCGTCGCACGAGGTCACCCATGGTGCGACGGTAGGGCGCGGGCCCCGTCGGCGTGGGGACGCGCCTCCCGGCGTGCGGGCCGGGTCACCCCGACGAGTGGCCGGACACGGTCCGGTGCCGTCGCTGCGGGCGCGGGGCGTTGCTCCGGGCGCGGGGCTGGTGGGGGTCCCGTCGCGCGAAGCGGCCCGGTCGGCCGGGGGAAACGGCGTCCGGCGGCTTAGCGTGCCGGGGTGAGGACCGAGGAGCGCGCCGGACGCGCCGGAGAGACGGCAGCCGCGCAGCCCGCGGGGGCGGCGGACGGTACGGGACGCCGGGACCTGAGGGCCGCGGCCGGGGGCGCGGTACTGGTCGCGGTGGCGGCGCTCGTCGGCTGGGCGGTGAACGGCGACGGGTCCCTCTACGCGGGGTGGCCGCCCCTGATCGCCTCGTGGGACCCGCACGTCGGACCGGGCACCCCGGCGGCGTTCGCGCTGGCCGTGCTCGCCGTCGCCGTCGGCCCCCGGGTGGCCGCCCGGACGCGCTGGCGCGGGCTGCTGGCCCTCTCCTGGGCGGTCTCGGCAGCGTGGATCTTCTCGCTCGCGCTGGTCGACGGCTGGCGGAGCGGGTTCGCCCTCAAGCTGACCAGCCGGCACGAGTACCTGGCGGGCGTCGCCGGGTTCCACGACATCGGCGCCGCCCTGCGCACCTTCGAGGACCACATCGTGATGGGCCGGCCCGGCAACTGGCCGACCCATGTGGCCGGGCACCCGCCGGGCGCCACCCTGCCGTTCGTGTTCCTGGACCGGATCGGTCTCGGCGGGGCGGTGTGGGCGGCGGTCTGCTGCGTGGTGCTCGCGGCGACGGCCGCCGCGGCGGCGCTGGTCACCCTGCGGGCGCTGGCCGGTGAGCGGATCGCCCGGAAGGCGGCGCCGTTCCTCGTCCTCGCGCCGGGGGCGATCTGGGCGGGTGTCTCGGCCGACGCCGCGTTCGCCGCGGTCGCCGGCTGGTCGATGGCGCTGCTCGCACTGTCGGCCACCCGCACGACCCGCCTTGCGGGGGCGGCGGCGGCCGGGTCGGGCCTGCTGTTCGGGCTCGTCTGCTATCTGAGTTACGGGCTCCCGCTGACCGGTCTCCTGCTGGCGACGGTCCTGGTGCTCGCCCGGACGGCCCGCCCGCTGCCCGCGTTCGCCGCCGGATCGCTGGTGGTGCCCGTGCTCTTCACCCTGGCGGGGTTCCACTGGTGGGACGCGTATCCGCTGCTGGTGGAGCGGTACCACCAGGGGGTGGGCGGGAGGCGGCCGTACGCGTACTGGGTCTGGGCCAACCTCGCCGCCGTCACCGTCTCCGCCGGACTGGCCACCGTGGCCGGTCTGCGCCGGTCGGCGGTCGCCGCGCCCGGAGCCGTACGGGCGCTGCGGACCGGCCGGCCGCTCGCCGGGGCGCAGCGGCTCGCCGTACTCACGCTGGCGGCGGCGCTGGCCGTCGTGGCGGCCGACCTGTCGGGGATGAGCAAGGCCGAGACGGAGCGCATCTGGCTGCCGTTCGTCCTCTGGCTGCTGCCCGCCGCCGCCGCGCTGCCCGACGGACACCGGCGCGGCTGGCTCGGCGCCCAGGTGGTGCTGGCGCTCCTCGTCAACCACCTGCTGCGGACGAGCTGGTGACGGGGGCGCCCCGGAGTGCCGCCCGCGGGGCTCCCGCGACGCCTCACCCGGCCGGCTTCCACCCCAGTGCGGGCCCGAGGACGGTGGCCAGGTCGTGGAGGATCTGGACGTAGTCCTCGTGGTCGAAGCTGAACGGCAGGGCGAAGGCGACCTCGTCGACCTCCCGGAACGCGGCGTGGGCGTGGAGCTGTTCGGCCAGCTGCTCCGAGGTGCCCACGAGGTCGGGGGCGAACATCATGCGCGCCGGTCCCTGCGGGGCGGTGGTGCGGGGCGCCCGGCTCCGGGCGTACTCCTCGTACTTGGCGCGCTGCGCCGGGGTGGCGGAGTCGGTGGGGATGACCACGAGCCCCTGGGAGACGCGGGCCCGGTCGCCGTCGGGGTGGTGGGCGCGGAAGGTCCGGACGTGGGACAGCTGGATCTCGGCGAAGTCCGGTGACGCACCCGCGTCCTCCGCCTTCACCACGCTGCTGGTCAGCAGGTTCATCCCGTTCTCGCCGGCCCACCGGGCGGACCGGAGGCTCCCGGCGCCGTACCACATGCGCGCGCGCAGGCCCGGGGCGTGGGGTTCGACGCGGTCGGAGAAGACCTCGATGCCCTCGGTGCCGCTGAAGGCGGTGACCCGTTCGCCGCGTACGAAGTCGAGCAGCCTGCGTACGCGGTCGTGGCCGAAGTCCTCGTCGGCGGCCGTGTCCGGGTAGAGGGCGTCCTTGACCCGGTCGAAGTGCGTCGGCGGCCCCACGCTGACGCCCGGCTCCAGGCGTCCTCCGGAGAGGATGTCCACGGTCGCCAGGTCCTCGGCGAGGCGGAGCGGGTTCTCCCAGCCGAGCGGGATGACGGCGGTACCGAGGTGGATGCGGCTGGTGCGCTGGGTGGCCGCCGCCAGGACGGCCATCGGGGAGGAGATGCCGTACTGGAGATGGCGGTGCCTCACCCAGGCGCTGTCGAAGCCGAGCCGTTCGCCCAGTTCGATGATGCGCAGAGTGGACTCGTGGCCGGGGCGCGGGTCGGCGCCGTCGAACAGGCCGATCGTGAGGAACCCGAGCTTGCGCAGCGGTTTCGAGGTGGGCGGCACGCGTTCCTCCGTCGTCGTTCACGGCTTCCCGCCGGGCGGCCGGGGCCGTGCCCATTCTGGCAGGCGGGGCCGGGCGGAAGATGGCGGCAGTGTTGCGGGATCGGTCCGCCGCTCCCGGCAGCCGCGCGGTCCCGGACGCGCCTCCGCCCCGGCCGGGTGACCCTGGCCGGGGCGGAGGCGTACGTGCGGTGGGCGGTGCGGGCGAAGGTGCGCGCACTCACCCGGGCAACCGGATCAGGCGAGGGTCGCGATCGCCTGGTTGAAGGTCGCCGAGGGGCGCATGACGGCGGCGGCCTTCTCCGGGTCGGGCTGGTAGTAGCCACCGATGTCGACCGGGGAGCCCTGCACCGCGTTGAGCTCGGCGACGATGGTGTCCGCCTGCTCGGTGAGAGTCTTGGCCAGCGGCGCGAACGCCTCGGCGAGCTGCACGTCGTCGGTCTGCGCGGCCAGCTCCTGCGCCCAGTACAGGGAGAGGAAGAAGTGGCTGCCGCGGTTGTCGATGCCGCCGAGCTTGCGGCTCGGGGACTTGTCCTCGTTCAGGAACGTGCCGGTGGCGCGGTCCAGGGTGTCGCCGAGGACTTGGGCGCGGGCGTTGCCGGTGGTCTGGGCGAGGTGCTCGAAGCTGACGGCCAGGGCGAGGAACTCACCGAGGCTGTCCCAGCGGAGGTAGTCCTCCTTGACGAGCTGCTGCACGTGCTTCGGCGCGGAGCCGCCGGCGCCCGTCTCGAAGAGGCCGCCGCCGTTCATCAGCGGGACCACGGAGAGCATCTTGGCGCTGGTGCCCAGCTCCAGGATCGGGAAGAGGTCCGTGAGGTAGTCGCGGAGGACGTTGCCGGTCACCGAGATGGTGTCCTCGCCGCGGCGGATGCGCTCCAGCGAGAAGGCGGTGGCCTCCTCCGGCGACTTGATCGAGATGTCCAGGCCGTCCGTGTCGTGGTCGGCGAGGTACGTCTTCACCTTGGCGATGAGGTTGGCGTCGTGCGCGCGGGTCTCGTCCAGCCAGAACACGGCCGGGACGCCGGTGGCGCGGGCGCGGGTGACGGCCAGCTTGACCCAGTCCTGGATCGGCAGGTCCTTGGTCTGGCACATGCGGAAGATGTCGCCGGCGCCGACGGTCTGCTCCAGGACGACGTCGCCCTTGGCGTCGACCACGCGGACGGTGCCGGTGACCGGGATCTCGAAGGTCTTGTCGTGGCTGCCGTACTCCTCGGCCTTCTGCGCCATCAGACCGACGTTCGGCACGGAGCCCATGGTCGACGGGTCGAAGGCGCCGTTGGCGCGGCAGTCGTCGATGACGACCTGGTAGACGCCGGCGTAGCTGCTGTCGGGCAGCACGGCGAGGGTGTCGGCCTCGTTGCCGTCCGGGCCCCACATGTGGCCGGAGGTGCGGATCATGGCCGGCATGGAGGCGTCGACGATGACGTCGCTGGGGACGTGCAGGTTGGTGATGCCCTTGTCGGAGTCGACCATCGCGAGGGCCGGGCCCTCGGCGAGCTCGGCCTCGAAGGAGGCCTTGATCTCGGCGCCGCCCTCGGACAGGGAGTCCAGGCCCTTCAGGATGCCGCCGAGGCCGTCGTTCGGGGTGAGGCCGGCCGCCGCGAGCACGTCGCCGTACTTGGCGAAGGTGTTCGGGAAGAAGGCGCGGACCACGTGGCCGAAGATGATCGGGTCGGAGACCTTCATCATGGTGGCCTTGAGGTGCACCGAGAAGAGGACGCCCTCGGATTTGGCGCGGGCGACCTGCGCGGTGAAGAACTCGCGCAGCGCGGCGACGCGCATGACGGCGGCGTCGACGACCTCGCCGGCCAGGACCGGGACCGACGCGCGCAGCACGGTGGTGGAGCCGTCGTCACCGACGAGCTCGATACGGAGCGAGCCGTCCTCGGCGATCACGGCGGACTTCTCGGTGGAACGGAAGTCGTCGACGCCCATGGTCGCGACGTTCGTCTTCGAGTCGGCCGTCCAGGCGCCCATGCGGTGCGGGTGGGCCTTGGCGTAGTTCTTGACCGACGCGGGGGCGCGGCGGTCGGAGTTGCCCTCGCGCAGGACGGGGTTGACCGCACTGCCCTTGACCTTGTCGTACCGGGCGCGGACGTCCTTGTCCTCGTCGGTCTGCGGGTCGTCCGGGTAGTCCGGGAGGGCGTAGCCCTGCGCCTGGAGCTCGGCCACGGCGGCCTTGAGCTGCGGGATCGAGGCCGAGATGTTCGGCAGCTTGATGATGTTGGCGCCCGGCGTCTTGGCCAGCTCGCCCAGCTCGGCAAGCGCGTCATCGATACGCTGGTCGGCGGTGAGGCGCTCCGGGAAGCTGGCGATGATCCGGCCCGCGAGGGAGATGTCGCGGCGCTCGACCGTGACACCGGCGGTCGAGGCGTAGGCCTCGACGACGGGCAGGAACGAGTACGTCGCCAGCGCAGGGGCCTCGTCGGTGTGCGTATAGATGATGGTCGAGTCAGTCACCGGGTGCTCCGCTCCACGTCTGCAACATTGCTTGACATCAAGATATCTCGTGACCGGTCCGGTCTCCACAAGGGACCCCGTCCCCGTGAGGTCGTGACCGGGACCACGGGCCGAGCCCCACCGGTGCGGGACGGCGGCGAGCCCGGCGCGGGCCGGGCCCCGCCGGGCTTCACCGGGCGCCTCACACGGTGCCGGAGGCGGTCTTCCTCTCCCGGACGCCCGCCGTCAGTGCGAGGTGGACCACGACCGACGCGCCGAGCCCGACGGCCCACCCGTAGTCGGCCAGCGGCTTGAGGAACGGGATCAGGCCGTCGACCGGGAACGGGCCCGCCTTCTTGCCGTCGGCGTCGAGCGTGGAGTACGAGCCGCCCACCGCGAGGACTCCGCCCACCACGAACGCCGCGACCGCGCGCCAGTTCCAGCCGCCCGCGTACCAGTAGCCGCCGCCGGGCTCGTACAGCTCCCGCAGTTCCAGGCGGGTGCGGCGCACGATCCAGTAGTCGGCGACGAGGATGCCGGCCACCGTGCCGAGCAGGCCGCCGACGAAGCCCAGCCAGGTGAAGATGTAGACGTGCGGGTCGGCGACCAGCTTCCACGGCATGATCAGGACGCCGACCACGCAGGTGATCAACGCGCCCGTGCGGAACCCGACATGACGAGGCATCAGGTTCGACAGGTCGTAGGCGGGCGAGACCACGTTGGCGGCGATGTTGACCGACACGGTGGCCACCATCACGATCAGCAGGGCGAACAGGGCGCCGACGGTGTTGCTCATCTTCGCGCTCAGCTCGATCGGGTCCCAGATCGGCTCCCCGTAGACGGCCTGGGAGCCGGAGGTGACCAGCACCGACAGGACCGCGAACAGGGTCATCGTGGTCGGCAGACCCAGTGCCTGGCCCCGGACCTGGGCGCGCTGGCTGCCGCCGAAGCGCGTGAAGTCGGGGATGTTCAGCGACAGCGTGGACCAGAAGCCGATCATGCCCATCAGGGAGGGGAAAAACACCTTCCAGAACCCGCTCCCCCAGCCCAGGCGGGAAGGCTGGTCCAGGAGCGGTCCGAAGCCACCCGCCTCGGCGGCCATGAAGCCCAGCAGCACCAGAGCACCGACGATCACCAGGGGTGCCGCCCAGTTCTCCACCCTGCGCAGGGTCTCCATGCCCCGGGTGATGACGGCGACCTCCAGCAGCCAGAACACCGCGAACGACAGCCACTGCGTCCACGGCGTGCCCGATATCCGGCCCGCGTCGAGCCAGCCGTCCCCGATCAGTTTGCCGAGGAGCAGGTAGATGCCCTCGCCGCCGATCCAGGTCTGGATGCCGAACCAGCAGCACGCCACCGCCGCCCGCACCATCGCCGGCAGGTTCGCCCCGCGCACCCCGAAGGCCGCCCTCGCGAACACCGGGAACGGGATGCCGTACTTGGTGCCGGCGTGACCGGTCAGCAGCATCGGCAGTAGCACGATCACGTTCGCGAGCGCGATCGTCAGCACCGCCTGCTTCCAGTCCATTCCCAGCGCGACGAGCCCCGAGGCCAGCGTCCACGACGGGATGCAGTGCGCCATACCCACCCAGAGGGCGAGGTAGTTGTACGTGCCCCACGTGCGGCGTTCGACCGGGACCGGCACCAGGTCCGCGTTGGCGAACCGGGAGCCCTCCAGGGCGGCCGGGTCGGACAGGGCGACCCGGCCGTCCGGGTGCGCCTGCTGCGCGACGTCCGGACCGGCCGGGCCCGTCCCGCCGGACGGTGTCACCACGGGCGGGGTGGGCGGGGTGGGTGGGGTGGTCGCTGTCATGCGGCTGAACCCTTCGCTCGGGAGTGGTGCCGTGCGGGGCGCGGACGGAGACCCGGGCCGGCCTCGGTGCCGGGCCCGGGACGTACGTACAGCCGGTGCGGGTGCGGGTGCGGGTGCGGGTGCGGGTGCGGGTGCGGGGGTATGCGGCGGCTCGGCCGGGGTCAGTCGGCGAGGGCGGGGATGACCGTCGATCCGTAGGCGTCGATGGTGGCCTCGCGGGCGTCGTGCATGTTGTAGACGGCGAACTGGTCGACGCCGAGGTCGCGCAGGGCCCGGAGCTTCTCGATGTGCGCCTCGGCGGGGCCGAGCAGGCAGAACCGGTCGACGATCTCGTCCGGCACGAAGGCGGTGTCCGGGTTGCCGCTGCGGCCGTGGTGGCTGTAGTCGTAGCCGGAGCGGCCGGCGATGTACGCGGTGAGGGCCTCGGGCACCAGGCCGGAGTGCTCGCCGTACCGGGAGACCAGATCGGCGACGTGGTTGCCGACCATGCCGCCGAACCAGCGGCACTGCTCGCGCGCGTGGCCGAGGTCGTCGCCCACGTAGGCCGGGGCGGCGACGCAGATGGTGACGGAGTCCGGGTCGCGGCCCGCGTCCGCCGCCGCCTTCCGTACCGCCTTGATCATCCACTCGGTGAGGAACGGGTCCGCGAGCTGGAGGATGAACCCGTCGGCCTTCTGCCCGGCGAGGGCCAGCGCCTTGGGCCCGTACGCGGCCATCCACACCGGCAGCCTGCCGTCCTTCACCCACGGGATGCGGACCGGCTGCCCGTCGACGGACGCCTCGCGCCCCTCGGCGAGGTCGCGGATGACGTCGATGGCCTCGCCGAGCCGGGCGAGCGTGTTGGGTCTGCGGCCCGCGACCCGCATCGCGGAGTCGCCCCGGCCGATGCCGCAGACGGTCCGGTTGCCGTACATGTCGTTCAGGGTGGCGAAGGTGGAGGCGGTGACCTCCCAGGTGCGGGTACCGGGGTTGGTGACCATCGGGCCGACGACCAGCCGCTCGGTGTGTTCGAGGATGCGGCTGTAGATGACGAAGGGCTCCTGCCAGAGCACCGCCGAGTCGAAGGTCCAGCCGTACCGGAATCCGTTGCGTTCGGCGCGGCGCATCAGGCCGACGACGGACGAGGCGGGCGGGTCGGTCTGGAGTACGAGTCCGAAGTCCATGTCGCTGCTCCTGGTCCAGTGCGCGGAGGGTGGCGCGCGGGGCGGACGGCCGCGGCCACCCCGGCCGGTGAACATCCGCCGGTGAAGTCCGCCGGTGAGGATCGCCGGTGAACTTCCGTCCGTGGAAGGCGAGTCCGCCTCACAGGGTGGGAGGCCTCCCTCGGCGTCCGGCACCGCGGGCACACCGCCCACGAGTGACGTTCTCCGGCGGAATCCTTCCATATCGGACCATGCCGAACCCTGTACGACGGCGCCTCGGACGCGAGTCGCGGAGCGATGATTCTGGACCGCTTTCGGCACCTTGGGAAGAGGGGGCCGGGAAGGGCTTTCGGCACCTTGGGAAGAGGGAGCCGGGAAGGCGTCGGGACACGCCGCCCTCCCGGCCCGTCAGGTGCGCGCCCTCAGCAGTTCGGGACGCCGGGGAGCCAGCTGGCGGCGTTGTCGATGTAGATGTTGGAGATGTATCCGCCGTAGTCCGGCAGGTAGGACCAGGCGTCGTTGCTGTAACCGCCGGACTGGACGAGCTGCCCGTGCACCTGGCACTGCACCCGTACGGTCGTGGGCCCGGCGAGCTGGGCGACCCGGGTGGAGGTGCTGGTGGCCTGCTGGCGGATGTTGACGTCGGTGCCCCAGGTCGGGAAGGACTTGGTCGCTGCGCCCGCGCCGGTCCAGAGGTACTCGACGGTGACGTAACCGTTGTTGTTGAGGCCGATGTTGTAGAAGGTCCCGTCGGCGAGGTCGATGCCGGCCGGGTTGAGCACGGTGCGGCCCGACCCGTCCCGGCCGCCGTTGTACCCCTCCAGGTAGGCGGCCTGCGCCTCGGGCTTGCCCTGCGGCAGGTCCTTGAAGGACTCGCGGGTGGAGGAGGGGTTCCAGTAGTCGTCCTTGGTGTTCCACGGGCCGACGTCCCACACCGGGGCCGTCTCGCAGCGGGCGGGGCCGCAGACCCTGACCGAGTACTGGGCGCTGCCCTTCGGGGAGAGCCCGCGCCGGGACGGCAGCGCCACGAAGTGGTCACTGGCGACGATCACGTGCCCGTTGGCGGTGGTACCGCCCACCAGCCCCTCGCGGGTCGCGTACACCGTCGACGTGACGGACGCCGCTGCCGCGAGGGACCGGGGCGCGTCGGGGTCGAGTTCGGCGCTCAGCGACAGGGCACGCAGACTCGGCGCGGCACCGTCGGGGGCGGCGACCAGCACGATCCGGGCCTGCACCCGGGTGACGGCCCGGGGCAGCACGGCCGGGGCGGCCTCGCTCGCCTCCCGCCATTCGGTCCACCGGCCCAGCCCGTCCTGCCCGCGCACGTCGACCACCACCTGCGATCCGGCCGGAAGGGTGGCGTCGACGTCCGGGGTGATCCGGTCGACGGCGCGGTCGAGCCGGCGTACGGGGAGGAGGACCGCGCCCTGACCGCGCGGAGAGCGCGCGGAGGCGGGCCGTACGTCCCGGTCGCGGAGGCGCAGCGTGCCGTCGGCGCGGCTGACGTTGGTCTCGTCCCCGGTGGGCGCGGAGAGGTCCGCCCGCCAGCTGACGATCCCGAGCGGGGCGTCACCCGGGGCGGCGTCGCGGGCGGCGGCGGGGCCGGCGGCGAGCGAGAGCGCGGCGAGCGCCAGCAGGGAGACGGCGGCGGCCGGCCCCCGGCGGACGAGGGACGCGACGCGGCGGGGTCCCGGTGCGCGGCGTACGGAAACGGGCAGAGCGGCGGGGCGGGGTCTGGGGTCACGGCGCACGGTGCGCCTCCTTCTCGGTGGGGGGCGGGGAAGGACTCGCGGGCGGTGGGTTCGCCCGGGAGGGTGGTGCCGGAGAAGCCGTGCTGGTGGAACGGGAAGGCCGTGCTGGTCGAGCCGGAAAGGCCGTGCTGGTCGAGCCGGTGGGGCTGGTGATGCCGGTGGGGCTGGTGATGCCGGTGGAGCCGTGACGCGCGGGATGCCCGTGGCGCCGGGGAACGGCGGACGCGGGCATCGGCGGCCGGACCGCCGGCCGGGGCCCGGGTGGGCACCTCCGACGGAGCCCGGACGCACCGGACCGGCGGCCTGGTGACGACGTGACACGTGACCGCCACGGTGGTGCGGCCCGGGGTGCCGCGCAAGCCATTCGTTCCTGGTCGAAGAAGGCCTTCGCGCCCTTGCCGCCGGGGCGGGACTCCCGTTACCTTCCGCATCCCCTGACATGCATGCGTCAGATCCGCAATGCGCGTAGAGTTCCGCCCGGGCGGGCGCCGACGAACGCCCGTGACCACCGGGGGTGCACCGTGCTACGGGTGGAGTTCACGCACCAGGAGCTGGCCCGATTGCGTCTCGCCCCCGACGTGGACCCGCTCTGGGAAACGGCGCTGAGCCTGCATCTGCTCCAGAACCGCCAGGCACCCCTCGCGTTCGGGGCGTGGCGCCGCGAGGTGGCCGAGGCCCTGCGGCGGTCCGGGCTCGCCCCCGCGACCCGCGCCCTGATCCGGCTCTGCCCGGACCGCTCGTACTTCCCCGACTTCCTGACGCCCGGCCGCGGGGACACCGACCTCGACACCGGGCTCGAACGGCTGCTCGCCACCCCACGGCACCGCCTGCGGGCCGAACTCACCCGGCTGTACGCGCACACCGGCCACCCCGTCCCGGCCGCCGTGCGCCCTCTGGCCGACGGCTGCCCCCGGGCCCTGCACCGCCTCGCCGCCGCCCTGCGCGCCTACCACCGGGTGGCCGTCGCGCCCTACCTCGACGCCATCCGCGAGCAGGCGGCGGCCGACCGGACCGCCCGCGCCGAAGCCGTTCTCAGCCACGGCGCGGAGGGCCTCCTCACCGGGTACGACGAGCTGCCCGGGTGGCGCTACCGGGACCGCGAGCTGCGCGCCCCGTACCCACGCGACCGCGAACTGCCCTTACGCGGGAGATCGTTGACCCTCCTCCCGGCCTTCTTCTGCGTCCGCTCCCCGATCACCCTCGTGGACGAGGAGCTGCCCCCGGTCCTCGTCCACCCGCTTCACCCCGCGCCCGGCTGGCTCGAACGCCGGCACCACGGTGGCGACGCCCCGGCGGCGCAGCTCATCGGCGCCTCGCGCGCCGAACTGCTGCGGATGCTGGACCGCCCGATGACCACCATGGACCTCGCCGCGGCGCTCCGGCTCGCCCCGTCGACCGCCAGCAGGCACGCCACCGTCCTGCGGGAGGCGGGGCTGCTCCTCTCCCAGCGGCAGGGGGTACGGGTCCTCCACCACCGGACCCCGCTCGGCCGGGCCGTACTGGAGGGAGCGTTGCGGTGAGGCACGGTCGGGGCCGCTCCGGGGGATTTCCTCCCGCCGCTGGCGCGCCCCCGTCCCCGCCCTCGTCCCGGGCGGCACCCGTACCGCCTCCCGGTCCGCGTCGCCACCCCTGTGACCTGCGGAACAACGGGGGCGGGATGGAGGCCGGCCCGACCGTGCCGACTTCTCCCTGTAACAAAGCGGCCAGTAGAGTACGGGAATGGTGACCCTCAGGGAGCAGATTATCGCCGACCTCGGCGTCAGGACGGCAGTGGAACCGAAGGTGGAGATCCGGCAGCGGGTCGACTTCCTCAAGGACTACCTGCGGTCGACCCCGGCCAAGGGCTATGTGCTCGGGATCAGCGGCGGGCAGGACTCCACGCTGACCGGCAAGTTGTGCCAGCTCGCGGCCGAGGAGCTGCGGGCCGAGGGGCACGAGGCCACCTTCCTCGCGGTGCGGCTGCCGTACGGCGTCCAGGCCGACGAGCACGACGCGCAGATCGCGCTGGAGTTCATCCGCCCGGACCGGTCGGTCGCGGTGAACGTCAAGCCGGGCGCGGACACCGTGGCCGGCGAGGTCGCGGTCGCGCTGGCCCAGCTGCCGGAAGGGGAGCCGGAGCTGCGGGACTTCGTACGCGGCAACGTCAAGGCCCGTGAGCGCATGGTGATCCAGTACGCGCTCGCCGGGCAGCTGGGGCTGCTCGTCGTGGGCACCGACCACGCGGCCGAGGCGGTCACCGGCTTCTTCACCAAGTACGGCGACGGCGGGGTCGACCTCACCCCGCTCACCGGGCTGACCAAGCGTCAGGGTGCCGCCCTGCTGCGGGAGTTGGGCGCTCCGCAGAGCACCTGGGAGAAGGTGCCGACGGCGGACCTGGAGGACGGCCGCCCCGCGCTGCCGGACGAGGTGGCGCTCGGCCTGAAGTACTCCGAGATCGACGACTACCTGGAGGGCAAGGAGGTCGCCCCCGGGGTCGCGGCAAGGCTGGAGTCGATCTACCAGGCGTCCCGCCACAAGCGCACCGTCCCGGCCACCCCGCTCGACGACTGGTGGAAGAGCTGACCGCCCGCGGCGACTGACCGACCGCGCACCACACGCTTCAGGAACACACCTCTCACCTCCAGGCACACACGTCTGGGAACACGCCCCCGAACACGCCCCTCGGGCCTCCGGGCGCAGCCCGGCCGCCGATCGCAGCAGCGTCGGCCGCCGGGCTTCGTGCTGTCCGGGGGCGGGCGCCCCCGCCTCGCACCGGTCGCCCCTCCCCGCGCCGGCGGCTCAACACGCCATCACCGCGCCACCACCGCCCCGCCGCCCCGTCACCGCGCACCGTCACCGCGCCCCGCCGCGCTCATCGACGCCATTCCGTGACCAGGGGTGATGTTCCCCCTCATCTAAGGGCAGGCTAACCTAAGCCGCATGAAAGCTGGTGAGAGCATTTCCGGCACGGCGTACGCCTCTTCGGCCGTCGGCGTGCCACAGACGCGCGGTCACGGACTGTCCGCGGAGGCGGTGACCGTCGCCTACGGCCGTACGGACGTCGTGCACGCGGCGAGCCTCGACCTGCGGCCGGCCGAGGTGACCGCGCTGGTGGGCCCCAACGGCAGCGGCAAGTCGACGCTGCTGCGTACGCTCGCCCGGCTCCAGAACGCGCGCAGCGGCTCGCTCACCGTGGACGGCGGCACCGACGGGGCCACCGACGGCTTCGCGCTCGGCGCCCGGGAATTCGCCCGGTGCGTCGCGCTGCTGACGCAGTCCCGGTCGACTCCGGGCGGCCTCAGCGTGCGGGACGTGGTCGAGTTCGGCCGCTATCCGCACCGGGGCCGCTGGGGTCGTCCGGACCCGGACGGCTCCGCCGCGGTGGACCGCGCCCTCGCCCTCACCGGCGTCGAGGACCTCGCCGGGCGGGGCGTCGAACAGCTCTCCGGCGGACAGCTCCAGCGCGTGTGGCTGGCGAGCTGCCTGGCCCAGGAGACGGGCGTCCTGCTCCTGGACGAGCCGACCACCTACCTCGACCTCCGCTATCAGGTCGAACTGCTCGACCTGATGCGCGATCTCGCCGACCTCCACGGCATCGCCGTGGGCGTCGTCCTCCACGACCTCGACCAGGCGGCGTCCGTCGCCGACCGGGTCGCTCTGCTCCACGCGGGACGCGTCGTCGCCGACGGCGCGCCCGAGGACGTGTTCACACCGGAACTGCTGTCCGACGTCTACGGCATCCGTATCGACGTCGACACCGATCCGTCGACCGGCAGGCTGCGCACCCGCGCGATGGGCCGCCACCACTCCAGATCCGAAAGGCTCAGCACCTCCTCATGAAGCGTCACCTCATCGCCGCGGCCACCGTCGCCGTCGCCGCCCTCTCGCTGACCGCCTGCGGCACCTCGGAGCCGTCCACCGACGACTCCGCCGCCTCGGCCTCCGCGAAGCCCGCCTCGCAGAAGATCACCGTCACCGACGCCACCGGCACGAAGGTGACCCTCGACGGCCCCGCGACCAAGGTCGTCGCCACCGAGTGGAACGTCATCGAGGACCTGGTCACGCTCGGCGTCGCCCCCGTGGGCGTCGCCGACGTCAAGGGCTACACCGCGTGGAACACCGCGGCCCCGCTCACCGGGAACCCGAAGGACATCGGCACCCGCGGCGAGCCGAGCATGGACACCGTCGCGGCCCTCGCGCCGGACCTCGTGGTCGCCACCGACGACCTCTCCCCCGACGTCGTGACGCAGCTGCGCAAGGTCGCCCCGGTCATCCAGGTGACCTCCGCCGACGGTGCCGACCAGATCGGCACGATGACCAAGGGCCTCGACCTCATAGCCCAGGCCACCGGCAAGACCGCCGAGGCCGAAACGGTGAAGGACGAGTACGAGGCGAACATCGCCAAGAACAAGAAGGCCCTGGAGGACGCCGGTCTCGGCGGCGCCTCCATCGCCTCCGCCGACGGTTACGTCGACGCCAACCAGGTCTCCGTGCGCGCCTACACCGCGAAGTCCCTGCTGGGCGCGGTCAACGAGCAGCTCGGCCTGAAGAACGCCTGGACCGTGGAGGGCGACAAGGCCTACGGTCTCGCGACCACCGACGTGGAAGGTCTCACCAAGCTCGGTGACGTGCACTTCGCCTACGTCGCCAACGACGTGGACGGCGACGCGTTCGCCGACAACCTCTCGAAGAACGCGGTGTGGAAGTCGCTGCCGTTCGTCAAGGACGGCAACGTGCACCGGCTGCCCGACGGCGTCTGGATGTTCGGCGGCCCCCGCTCGATGGAGGCGTACGCCGACTCCCTCGTCGACGCCCTGACGAAGAAGTAGCGCGCCGTGGCCGTCATCGACAACCCCGCGGTCGGCCGTGACCGCACCGCCGCGGCCACGACGGGCGCGGTCGCGGTGACGGCCGGGCTCGTGCTGCTCGTCCTGGTCCTCGCCGTCGTCGACATCACCCAGGGCACCGCCGACGTCGGCGCGTCGCAGGTCTGGGACGCGCTCCTCGGCCGGGCCGACGCCGGGGACTCCTCCGTCGTCATCGCGTCCCGGCTGCCGCGCATGGTCGCCGGCATCCTCGTCGGGCTGGCGCTCGGCGCGGCCGGTACCGCTCTCCAGGCCGTCAGCCGCAACGTCCTCGCCGCACCGGACACCCTGGCGGTGAACGCGGGTTCGTACCTGGCGCTCGGCGTGGTCGCCGTCACCGGCGTCTCGCTGCCGTTCCTCGCCTCCTCGGGCGCCGCGTTCGTCGGCGGCCTCGCCGCCGCGGCGGTGGTGCTCGGGCTCTCCGGGCTGGGCAAGGGGACGGTACGCCTGGTCCTGGCCGGCAGCGCGCTGATGCTGGGTCTGAACGCGGTGACCGAGGCGCTGCTGCTGCTCTTCCCCCAGCGGACCGAAGGTCTCTACCGGTGGGGGCAGGGCGGCATCGGGCAGAACGGGTTCGACGGCATCCAGCAGATGATCCCGTTCGTCGTGGTGGGGCTCGTCGGGCTGCTGCTCGTCGCCCGCCGGGTCGACGCGCTGGGCCTGGGCGACGACGCCGCGCGGGGGCTGGGCGTCCCCGTCCGGGGCACCCGGATCACCGCGGTCGTCCTCGCCACGCTGCTCTCCGCCGCGGCCGTCACGCTCGCCGGGCCGATCGGGTTCGTCGGCCTCTGCGCCCCCGCGCTGGTACGTCCGCTGGCCCGCCGGTTCCGCGGTCTCGTACGGTTCCGCGTCCAGATGCCCGTCGCCGGGCTGATGGGCGCCGCGCTGATCCTCGGGGCGGACGTGCTGCTGCGGGCGCTGGTCCCCGCCGACCTGGCGGTGGAAGTGCCCACGGGCGTCGTCACGACGGTGGTCGGCGGTGTCTTCCTGGCCGTGATGGCGCTCCGTACCCGGGACACCGCCTCGGCCGAGGCGCCGGACCGTCTGCGGATACCCGGCCGGACGGCGTACCTGGTCACCGTGGTCGCGCTCGTCGTGGTGCTGGTCGGCACGGTCGTCGCGGCGGTCCTCGTCGGCGACGCGAAGCTGCTGCTCGGGGACGTCGTGAACTGGGCGCAGGGCAAGTCCGGACGGGTCGTCACGTACGTGCTCGACACCCGCGTCCCCCGGGTCCTCGCGGCCCTCCTCGCGGGCGCGGCGCTGGCCCTGTCCGGCACCCAGGTGCAGGCGGTGACCCGCAACCCGCTCGCGGAGCCGGGCATCCTCGGTGTCACCGGCGGGGCGGGGCTCGGTGCCGTGCTGATCGTCACCACCGTGACGGCGGCGAGTTCCTGGCTGATCGCCGGAGCGGCGTTCGCCGGGGCGGCGGTCGCCTCCGGGCTGGTCTTCGGGCTGGCGGCGCGGGGCGGTTTCGGGCAGAACCGGCTGGTCCTGCTCGGGATGGGGGTGTTCGCCACCACGACGGCGCTGATCAGTCTGGTCATCGTGCTCAGCGACCCGTTCGACACGACGCGGGCGCTCACCTGGCTCTCCGGCTCCACCTACGGCCGGACCATGCCCGACGTGCTGCCGGTCGCGGTGGTGCTGGCGGTGGGTCTGGTGTGGTCGGTGGTGCGCCGCCGGGAGCTGGATCTCGTCGCGCTGGACGAGAACACCCCGAGGCTCCTCGGGCTGCACCTCACCCGGGCTCGCCTCGGTTTCCTGGTGATGTCGGTGCTGCTGGCGGCGAGCGCGGTCGCGGCGGCCGGTCTCATCGGCTTCGTCGGCCTGGTCGCCCCGCACGCGGCGCGCGCTCTGGTGGGCCGGCGGCACGCGCGGGTCGTCCCGGTCGCGGTGCTGCTCGGAGCGGTCCTGGTCTGCCTCGCGGACTTGGCCGGCCGTACGGTGATCGCCCCGGCGCAGCTCGGTGCGGGCCTGATGACGGCCGTCATCGGCGCCCCGTACTTCCTCTACCTGCTGGTCCGTACCCGCCGCTGAGCGGCGTAGTCACGTCGAACGCCCCGTCCGGACACCGCGTCCGGGCGGGGCGTTCACGCGTCCCGGCCGCCCTCAGTGGGCGAACTGGCAGATGCCGCGCGGCAGATAGGTGCCGTGCCCGGCGTGTCCGACGTAGGAGCGGTGGTCGATCACCGGGACGCCGCGCGAGATCACCGTCTCCACCCGGCCCGTCAGGCGCTTGCCCTCGTACGCCGAATAGTCGACGTTCATGTGGTGGGTCGCGGCCGAGACCGTCTGCTCGGCGTGCGGGTCGTAGATGACGATGTCCGCGTCGGAGCCCGGGGCGATGGTGCCCTTCTTCGGGTACAGCCCGAACATCCGGGCGGGGGTGGCGCAGGCGATCTCGATCCAGCGGCGGAGACCGATGTGGCCGTCGACGACGGCCTGGTGGAGCAGGTCCATCCGGTTCTCGACGCCCGGCATCCCATTGGGGATCTTGGAGAAGTCGTCGCGCCCCAGCTCCTTCTGTCCCTTGAAGCAGAACGGGCAGTGGTCGGTGGAGACGACCTGGAGGTCGTTGGTCCGCAGCCCGCGCCAGAGCGCCGCCTGGTGTTCCTTCGGGCGCAGTGGCGTGGAGCAGACGTACTTGGCGCCCTCGAAGTCGGGTTCGGCGAGATTGTCCGTCGACAGGAAGAGGTACTGCGGACAGGTCTCGCCGAACACCGGGTGGCCCTCGTCCCGGGCGCGCGCGATCTCCGCGAGGGCTTCCTGCGCGGACACGTGGACGACGTAGAGGGGCGCCCCGGCCACCTGGCTGAGCTTGATCACCCGGTGGGTGGCCTCCGCTTCGAGCAGCGCCTTGCGGACCTCGCCGTGGTGGCGGGGGTCCCGTTCACCGCGCGCCAGTGCCTGTTCGACGAGTACGTCGATGGCGAGGCCGTTCTCGGCGTGGGCCATCACCAGCCCGCCGTTGGAGCCCGCGCGCTGCATCGCCCTCAGGATCTGGCCGTCGTCGGAGTAGAAGACCCCCGGGTAGGCGGTGAAGAGCTTGAACGAGGTGACACCGGCCTGGACGAGCTGGTCCATCTCCTTGAGGGAGCGGGCGTTCACGTCCGACATGATCATGTGGAAGCCGTAGTCGATCGCGCACTTCCCCTCGGCCTTCTCGTGCCAGGCGTCGAGTCCGGCCTTGAGCGACCCGCCCTTGGACTGGATGGCGAAGTCCACGATGGTCGTGGTGCCGCCCCAGGCGGCGGCCAGGGTTCCGGTCTCGAAGGTGTCGGAGGCGTACGTACCGCCGAACGGCATCTCCATGTGGGTGTGGGCGTCCACCCCGCCCGGGATGACGTACTTCCCGGTGGCGTCGATCCTCCGCCCGGTCCAGCCCTCGGCCGTGTCGCTGTCGTGGGCGGCGAGCGCGACGACCCGGCCCCCCTCGATCAGCACGTCGGCGTGGATCTCGTCGGACGCGGTGACGACCAGACCGCCGTGGATCACGGTGCGGCTCATGTGCCTCTCCTCGCTGTGCCGGGAAGGGACCGGTCCCACGGGGACGGGCCCGGTGCGTGGTGAAGGAGGGAAGCGGCGCGACGCGCGGCCTCCCGGGGTGGGCGGCGCGGTGCGCGCGTCCTCCGGGGTGGGCGGCGGGTCGTCTCCCGGCCCGCCGCCCTGTGGTCAGCCCGCCGCGCGCAGGGCCTCGCCCAGGATCGACGCGCCTTCCTCCGCCTCGGCGACGGAGAGGGAGAGCGGCGGGGCGATCCGCAGCACGCTGGTGTCGTGCCCACCGCCCTTGCCGATGAGCAGCCCGCCCTCGCGCGCCACCTCCAGGACGGCCGCGGCGGCCTCCGGGTCCGCCCGGCCGGTGCCGGGCTCGGCCAGTTCGATCCCGATCATGAGCCCGCGCCCGCGCACTTCGCGTACCGCGGGCACGCGTGCGGCGAGGGCCCGCAGGCGCTCGATGAGCAGTCCGCCGACCCGGCGGGCGTTGCCCTGGAGGTCGTGGTCGAGGAGGTAGGTGAGGTTGGCGAGGCCGGCCGCCATGGTGACGGGTGAACCGCCGAACGTGGAGATCGAGTTGGCGTCCAGGCAGTTCATCACCTCGGCGCGGGCCACCACTCCGCCGATGGACATGCCGTTGCCGATGCCCTTGGCGAAGGTGAGGATGTCCGGCGGGCCGTTCTCCGCGTGCGCCTGCCAGCCCCAGAAGTGGTCGCCGGTGCGGCCCCAGCCGGTCTGCACCTCGTCGGAGATCCACAGCACGCCGTGGCGGTCGAGCACCTCGCGGAAGGCGGCGTAGAGGCCGTCGGGCGGCGAGGTGAAGCCGCCGACCCCCTGGATCGGCTCGGCGATGAGCGCGGCGGCACCGCGGGTGTGCCCGAGCAGGTCCTCCAGATCGCGCACGCACGCGGCGGTGAACTCGGCGTCGTTCAGGTCCGCGTACGGCCCTCTGGTACGCACTCCGCCGTGCACGTACAGGGTCTGGAGCGGGGAGAGGCTGGTGGGCGACCAGCTCCGGTTGCCCGTGACGGAGACCGTGGAGAACGATCTGCCGTGGTAGCTGTTGCGCATCGCGAGGATCTGGTTGGACCCCCGGAACGTGGTGGCGAGCAGCAGGGCCGTGTCGTTGGCCTCGGTGCCGGAGGTGGTGAAGAAGACGCGCGCGTCGGGGATGCCGGAGAGGGTGGCGACGCGCTCGGCGAGGTCCACCAGCGGGCGGTTGAGGTAGAGGGTGGACGAGTGGACGATCCGCCCGGCCTGCTCGCTGATCGCCTTCGTCACCTCGGGGAGCGCGTGCGCGGTCATCGTGGTGAGGATGCCGCCGAAGAAGTCCAGGTACCGGTTGCCGTCCGCGTCCCAGACGTGGCGCCCCTCGCCGTGGGTGATCTCCAGGGGCCGCTCGTAGTAGAGGGTGAGCCAGTCGGGGCTCACGGCACGGTGGCGCGCGTGCAGGTCCGTCACGGCTCCACCAGCCCGTCGTAGGCGTCCGGGCGGCGGTCGCGGTAGAAGGCCCACTGGTTGCGGACCTCCTCGATGAGGTCGAAGTCCAGGTCCCTGACGAGGAGTTCCTCCTCCTTGTCACTGGCGACGTCTCCGACGAACTGGCCGCGCGGGTCGACGAAGTAACTCGTGCCGTAGAAGTTGTTGTCGCCGTACTCCTCCCGGCCCACCCGGTTGATCGCGGCGATGAAGTACTCGTTGGCCACGGCCGAGGCGGGCTGCTCCAACTGCCAGAGGTAGCTGGAGAGTCCACGCGAGGTGGCGGACGGGTTGTACACCAACTGCGCTCCGTTGAGTCCGAGTTGGCGCCATCCCTCGGGGAAGTGCCGGTCGTAGCAGATGTAGACGCCCACCTTGCCGACCGCCGTGTCGAACACGGGCCATCCGGCGTTCCCGGGCTTGAAGTAGTACTTCTCCCAGAACCCCTTGACCTGCGGGATGTGGTGCTTGCGGTACTTGCCGAGGTACGAGCCGTCGGCGTCGATCACCGCGGCGGTGTTGTAGTAGAAGCCCGACTGCTCGATCTCGAAGACGGGCACCACGACGACCATGCCGGTCTCGCGGGCCAGGTCCTGCATCCGGGAGACGGTGGGGCCGTCCGGCACGGGTTCGGCCCAGCGGTAGTGCTCCGGCTCCTGCACCTGGCAGAAGTACGGGGCGTTGAACACCTCCTGGAACCCGATGATCTTCGCCCCCTGCCGGGCGGCCTCGCGCGCGTGCTCCTCATGTTTGGCGATCATGGATTCGGTGTCGCCGGTCCAGGTCGCCTGGACGAGTGCGGCGCGAACGACGTGGGACATGAGCTGCTCCTTCGACGCGACGTCAGAGCCTCTACGCGTTTTCTACGCGGGTGGACACGGAAGGTAGGAGGAGAACGTAAGCCCCTCCCCACGGCGGGGCAAGACCGTCGCCGTGAACCGGCCGAGTCGATCACGTTTCGCGCCCGGGGGGCACGCAACTCCGCCGGGACACGCCGGAAGCAGCCCGTACGGGCCCGAACGGACCATGCGTGACGGCACGTCAGACGCCGGGGACGCCCGCGACCCGCAGGGCGTGCACCAGGTCCCACTCCCGGGCCGCCGACACCCTGCGGGCCGCCGCGAGCAGTTGCGGCACGAGGTGGGCCGGCCCCGCCCCGGCGATCCGCGCGGCCTCGTGCGGTGACCTGACGCGGACGAACGCGCCCAGCAGTTCCTCCGCCTCGGCCTCGCGGCCCGCCAGGTCGAGCGCGACCGCCGCCTCGGCGATCTCCTCGGCCGTCCGGGAGGCGCCCTGCCGCAGAAGGTGGCCGCAGTCCTCGTCGCGCCCGGCCGCCGCGAGGGCGCCGACCGCCGCCGCCAGCCCGGCGGGCGGCAGCGAGGACATCTCCCACAGCAGGGTGACCCAGTCGGCGTCGAGACCGGCGAGCCCCAGCGCCACGGCGAGTACCGGCAGTCGCTCGGCCGGCCAGGCGGCTGCCTCGCAGAGCACGACGTACGCCTCTCCCGTACGCCCCTCCGCGCGCATCGCCAGAAGCAGCGCGACCACGTCGGCCGCCGCCCGCACCGCCGCCGGATCGGCAGCCGGGGCCGACGCCTCCTCGCTCTCCTCGGCCTCGCGGGCGGCGGCGCCGAAACGGGCCCCCCGGGGCTTTGGGGCCGACGGCGCGGCGGCGGGCAGCAGTGGGAGCGCCGAGGGTGCGGGGACGGCCCCGTCGTCGGCCTCCAGCCCGGCGAACCGGGCCCCCCTCGGCTTCCCGCGTACGGCCCTCGGCGCGGGGGCCGCGGACGCGGGGCCGGTGTGGTTTCGCTCCGCGGCTACGGATGACGGCGAACCGGGCTGCCCCGTACGGGCGTTCGGCGCATCCCGTTCCCGTACGGCCGCTCCGGCGGGGCGGGGGGCGCCGGCGTCCGGGGCGGGCCGGGGGGCCTCCACGTACGGGACCGCCTCCTCCCGGAACCAGTCGCGCGGGGCGGTGAGCGCGGCGAGCCGGCTGCGGAGTTCGGCGCACCGCGCCGTGGCGCGCCGGTGGTCGTCCTGGGCCCAGGCGAGCGCCTGCCGGTCGGCGGTCAGCGCGCCGCCCGCCTCGGCGGCGCGCACCCGCCGGGCCGCCTCCTCCTGTTCGCGGGCCATCAACTCCAGCCGTCGGCCGAGCTCCTGGCGCCCGCCCGGGCGCCGGTCGTGGGCCGCCGCCGAGGCGGCGTAGAGCGAAGCGGCGCGCACGGACTCCTGTTCGGCGTGGTGCGTACCGTAGGAGGCGGCCAGATCCTGGAGAAGCGACTCGACCACGTCCCAGGGCGGTATCTCGGCCCCCTCGAAGCAGGCCCGCATCCCGGCGGGATCACGCCGGGCGAAGACCCCGTACCAACCGCTTCCGGGGTCCAGACGGGCGGCCAGCTCTCCCAGGAACCGCGCGAACACGTCCACTTCGACCACTTGCTGATGCACCGTCATCGCCGCCCTCGTCGGCCCTCGGCTGGAACCCTCCAGCCAGCTCGCATTCGACCGCAGGTGTGTTACGGCGCGGCTACGACCGTTTTTCCAGTCCGAGGCGCCGGGAGCGCGGACCCGGCGACGGCGAGGGCGCACGCTCCCGGTCCCGCACCCGCTCAGAACGTGACGGCGATGCCGGTGTGAGGCCGCTTTCCGAGCCGTACGACCATGGCCGGCCGGTCGACCAGCCAGAACTTCCAGGTGTACTTCCGGGACAGCACCTTGCGTACGGCCGCCACGTCCGCCCCCTCGACGAGCCGGGCGGTCCCCTCCGCACTGGGCGCGCCCTCGGCGATCCGGCCCTTGACGTCGCAGACGGTGACGCGGACCCGGGAGGTGTGGCGCAGCCGCTTCACCTTCCACGAGTCGGAGCGGGTCCAGACGTAGAGCGTTCCGCCGTCGGCCGCGGCCCATACGGGGGTGGCGACCGGGGTGCCGTCCTTGCGGTAGGTGGTCAGGCTGACGTACTCGCTGCGGGCGAAGTCCTGGAGAGTCACACCTTGAGCCTACGGGCAGGCCGCAGGCCCCGGGAGCCGTCCGTCAGGCCCCGAGCGGAAGCAGCTCGCCGACCGGTACGGACAACGCCCGCCCGGACCCCTCCGCCGCACCGGACCGCACCGCGCCGGACTCCGCCGCACCGGCTCCTTCGGCGCCGGACTCCTCGGCGCAGCCCGCCAGGATCTCGTCGAGGGTGAGCCCGAGGGCGGCGGCGATCGCCGCCACCGTGAAGAAGGCGGGCGTCGGGGCCCGGCCGGTCTCGATCTTGCGGAGGGTTTCCGCGGAGAGGCCGGCGCTCGCCGCGACGGCGACCATGCTGCGCCCACCGCGAGCCTCACGGAGCAGGGCACCGAGCCGCTCGCCGCGGCGGCGCTCTTCGGGTGTCAGGGGCGTACGAACCATGCCGTCATTCTAATACCACATCGACCGGTATAGTAATTGGCATGGTGCGACTCAGGACCGGCCCGTACGCACCACGGGCCGGTCGGTAGAGCCGCCGGTCGGCGTCGGTGAGCGAGCAGCGTCGGCCGGTCGGTGCCGGCCGTCGACCGGCACCGGCACCGACATCGGCATCGGCATCGGCATCGGCCGGTCAGCGTCGGCCCTCGCTCGGCGTCACCACCATCGCCGAGCCGCCGCCCCGGCGTACCGGCTCGGCCGCCGCCAGCCACCGGCCGTCGGGCAGCCGCTCGACCCCGGTGGCCGCACCGATCTCCGGGTTTAGCTTGAACACATGACCGAGGGATTCCAGTTGGGCCCGCAGCGGGCTGTCCCAGAGCGCGGGTTCGATCTCGGTGGCCGCCGCGTTGCGCTGGCTGGCGCGGGGGGCGGCGATGGCGTCGACGAGCGGCAGCCCGCGGTCGAGCCGGCCGGTCAGGGTCTGGAGCACGGTGGTGATGATGGTGGCTCCGCCGGGCGATCCGAGCGCCACCACCGGCTTCCCGTGGTCGAGGACGATCGTCGGCGAGATCGACGAGCGCGGGCGCTTGCCCGGACCGGGCAGGTTCGGGTCGTGCACGGCCGGGTTGGCGGGCGCGAAGGAGAAGTCCGTCAGCTCGTTGTTGAGCAGGAATCCGCGTCCGGGCACCGTGATACCGCTGCCGCCGGTCGACTCGATGGTGAGGGTGTAGGCGACGACGTTGCCCCACTTGTCGGCGGCCGTCAGGTGCGTGGTGTTCTCCCCCTCGTACGTCGTCGGGGCGGCGGTGCCGCCCTTCGCGCAGGACGTCGGGGAGCTCGGGTCACCGGGGGCCAGCGGGCTGGTCAGCACGGCGTCGTCGCGGATGAGGCAGGCGCGCGCGTCGGCGAACCGCTGGCTGAGCAGCCCGGCCGTGGGCACGTCCTCGAACGCCGGGTCGCCGACCCAGCGCCCCCGGTCCGCGAAGGCGATCCGGCTCGCCTCGATGAACCGGTGCAGGTACTGCGCCCGGCTCGCCCCGGAGAGGTCGGTGGACTCCAGGATGTTGAGGGCCTCGCCGACACTCGTCCCGCCGGACGAGGAGGGCGCGATGCCGTAGACGTCGAGCCCCCGGTAACCCACCTTGGTCGGGGCCTGCTTCAGCGCCCGGTACGCCTTCAGGTCCTGGGTGCTCAGATCTCCGGCCCGGGCGACGCGGCCGGACGCGGGGTCGACGGGAGAGTTTCGCACGGTGCGCACGATGTCCTCTCCCAGGGCGCCCCGGTAGAGCTCGTCGACGCCTTCGCGGCCGAGCTTCTCGTAGGTGCGGGCCAGGTCCGGGTTCTTGAACACCGATCCCACCACGGGGAGTTCACCACCGGGCAGGAAGAGTTCGGCGGTGGCCGGGAAGTCGGCGAACCGCTCCTGGTTCCCCTCGGTCTGGCTGCGGAAGGTGCTGTCCACGACGAAGCCGTCGCGGGCCAGGCGCTCGGCGGGCTTCAGCAGGGTGCCGAGCGATTTGGTGCCCCAGGTGTCGAGCGCCTTGTCCCAGGTGGCCGGGGTACCGGGGGTGCCGATGCTGAGACCGCTGGTGACGGCGTCGTTGAAGGCCAGCGGCTTGCCGTCCTCCAGGAAGAGCGAGGAGTCGGCGGTGCGGGGCGCCGTCTCGCGGCCGTCGATGGTCTGCACGGTACGGGACTTGGCGTCGTAGTGGACGAAGTACCCGCCGCCCCCGATACCGGCCGAGTACGGCTCGGTGACCCCGAGCGCGGCGGCGGTCGCCACGGCCGCGTCCACCGCGTTGCCGCCCTTGCGCAGCACCTCGATACCGGCCGCCGTGGCGTCCGCGTCCACGCTGGCCACCGCTCCCCCGTACCCGGCGGCCACCGGCGTCTTGACCGGTGAGCCGGGCCGCGGCGACGATCCGGCGGGGGCTGCCGCCCCGACGGACGCCACCACGGCGAGCACGGCCAGGACCGATACGTTCCGTCCGACAGGACGACGCATGCGTACCTCCAGTTGACGATCGTCCGCGCAGACTAACCCCGGCCCGGCCGGATCGTCAGGACCGCCTCGACCGGCTGCCCGGATGCCCGCCGCTGCCTCCTGGCGTGCCGGACGACGGGTGCGGCGGGCCTTTCCACCGAGCCCCGGGCCGTGACCGCGCAGGCGGCGGGAGCGGGCGGATCCGGATGCCGGACGGCGGCTCAGTGCCGTGCGAGGGGAGCCTTCGTCCGTGTGTCGTCGCTCCGCGCCAGGGCCTTCTCCAGGGCCCAACGGCCCGGTCCCAGAGCCGCGATGAGGAGGAACGCCCAGCAGAACATCGCGGCGGCCTCACCGCCGTTCTCGATGGGCAGCAGCGCGTGCGCCTGGTGCGTGCCGAAGTAGGCGTACGCCATGGAGCCGGAGCAGATCACCGCCGATGCCCGGGTGCCGTAGCCCACCAGCACCAGGATGCCGCCGGCTAACTGGATGAGCGCCGCCCACCAGCCCGGCCACTCCCACAGGCGCGGGGACGCGCCGTGGGGGCCGCCGAACACGTCGAACAGAGCCGCCGCTCCGTGGCAGGCGAACAGCAACCCGACGACGACGCGGAACAGTCCGAGTACACCGTCACGGTTCTTGTCGAGCAGACCCATTGGTTACCTCACTCTCGTGTGAACCCCGGAGCGGGGGGGACGTCCGTCCGGGAAGCCGGGGTGGTCGGGCAGTCGGCGACCGCCTGGAAAGCCAGGGGTGGTCGGGTGGGTTCCGGCACCGCACGTCCGACGCGGGGTGGAAGGGCCGGCGCCGTGAGGGGGCTTCGGCAGGGCCGGAGCCCCCTCACGGGCCGACGGGCGGGTTCGGCGGACGGGTCGGCGGACGGGTCGGCCGACGGGTCAGCCGGCGGGTCAGCCGGTGGGGAAGTTGTCGGAGGTGCTGATCCGGTTCTTGAGCAGCGTGCCCGACTCGGTCAGCACGCCGCTGCTGCTGTAGTCGCTGCCGTCACAGGTGCCGGGCTGGAACGCCGCACTGCTTTCGGGGGCGTCGCTGTAGGTCCAGTTCGCGTAGCCGATCTTCAGCTGATCGAGCAGGTCCAGCCAGGCCGTGGTGCTCGTCCGGTCAAGCGTGCCGCCACCGGTGGCGCTCACGGTGCCGAACTCCGTCACGAACATCGGGAGTTTGCCGGCCGCACGGCTCAGCACGGCACGGTAGTTGTCCTTGTGGCTCGCCGCGTAGAAGTGGAACGCGTACATGATGTTGGTGGCGTTGACCGGGCTGTTGACGACCTCGCTCTCGCTGGAGCCGTCGGAGACGCCCAGCGAGGACCAGCCGCGGGTGCCGACGACGACGACCGCGTCCGGGTCGGCGGCGCGGATCACCGGAATGACCTGCTCGGCGTAGCTCTTGATGCCCGCCCAGCTCACGCCGTTGGGCTCGTTGGCGATCTCGTAGATCACGTTCTTCTTGTTCGCGTTGCGGGCCGCGACGGACGCGAAGAAGGTCTTGGCGCGCGCGAGGTTGTAGTTCGGGTCACCCGGCGTCAGGGTGTGGAAATCGATCATCGCGTACAGGCCGCGGGCCTCGGCCATGTCGACGATGCTGTTCACCCGGCTGGTGAAGCCCGCCGGGTCGGTCTCGTACCCCTCTTCCTGCACGTACATGGCGACGCGCAGCAGGTCTGCCTTCCAGTCCTGCGCCAGCGCGTCCATGGACGCGTCGTTGTAGCACGCGCTGAACCACTGGATGCCGTGCGTGCTCATCCCCCGCAACTGGATGGGGCGGTTGTACTGGTTGCAGAGGTTCACGCCGCAGACGTGCACCTGTCCGTTGATGTCGACGGGGGTGCCGGTGCTCGGCGCGGGCGTCGTGGGCGTCGGCGTCGGGGTGGGAGTCGGGGTGGGAGTCGGGGTGGGAGTCGGGGTCGGGTCGCCGCCGGCGACCGAGCCCGTGCAGGCGACGCCGTTGAGTGTGAACGCCGTGGGCTTCGGGTTGGCACCCGTGAAGGAGCCGGTGAAGCCCACGTCGACCGCCGCACCGGTCGCCAGCGCACGGTTCCAGTCGAGGCCGGCGGCGGTGACCGTCGAACCTGACTGCGCCCAGGTGGCGTTCCAGCCCTGGACGAGCTTCTGCCCCGCGTCCGGCATGGCGAACGTGAGCGTCCACGCGGAGACGGGATCGCCCAGGTTGGTGATCTTCACTCCGGCCTGGAAGCCGCCCTGCCACTGGCTGGCGAACGTGTAGTCGACCTTGCATCCGGCGGCAGCCACCGCCTGGGGGCTGAGCAGAGCAGTGAGGCCCAGGACCGTCGCGCAGGTCGCCAGTAGAGCCAGAAGCCGTTTCACAGCATTTCTCCTCGTGCGCAGGGGGGTTACGCAATGGGACGCTCCCGTAGCTCGCCGCCCCGAAAGCGGTCCGTTCCGCCCGGTCGGCGGAACCGGTCCTGGGCGCGGGACCTGCGGGCCGACCGCGCGTCGCCGTGACAGCGCCCTGCGGGCCGATCATGCCGGTCCCGAGATCTTCGGGGTGCACCGCTACGGGAGACGCGTGTGGTCGCGTACCGGAAGGACAGATGTGGGAGCGCTCCCAATCTCGGGGTCGCGCGACACACCGTCAAGCTCTTGGACACGATTGACCGCCGTCGGCACGCGCGAAAAGTTTCGGACCAGCCGATCCGCACCGACCCTCACGCATTCGCGTCCGATGGGTTGTCAGGGGCATGGCACACTCCTACAGTTCTCGTGAACCGTGTATGGGAGCGCTCCCAAATCGGGCGGCGGAGACGCTCCCGATGCACTGATCGCCCCCGCCCAGCCACCCCTCGCACGCGGCTGTTCCACGGCCCGGTCACCGCGCGGACCCGACGCTGTCGCCGCTGTGCGTACGCGCCCGGTCCCGCAGCCGCTCGCCCCGGAAAGCCGCCCCGTGACGAGCACAGGAGACAGGCCCCACTCGAAGGCAACCCCCACCCAGGCACTGGAGACTTCCATGGCTCAACGCAAGAATCGATTGGTCGCCCTGGCGGCGGCGCTCGCGACGCTGTTAGGCGGGATCGCCCTGACCCTGCTGGGCCAGGGCAGCGCGCAGGCCCACGGCGTGGCGATGTCACCGGGGTCGCGTACCTACCTCTGCTGGCTGGACGCCAAGACCAGCACCGGCGCCCTCGACCCGACGAACCCGGCGTGCAAGGCCGCGCTCGCCGAGAGCGGCGCGACCGCGCTGTACAACTGGTTCGCCGTGCTCGACTCCAACGCCGGTGGCCGAGGGGCGGGTTACGTCCCGGACGGCACGCTGTGCAGCGCCGGCAACCGGTCGCCGTACAACTTCACCGGCTACAACGCCGCCCGCTCCGACTGGCCGCGCACCCACCTGACGTCCGGCGCCACGATCGAGGTCGATCACAGCAACTGGGCAGCGCACCCGGGCGAGTTCCGGGTGTACGTGTCCAAGGCCGGCTACTCGCCCAGCACCGAACTGGGCTGGGACGACCTGGAGCTGATCCAGACCGTCAGCAACCCGCCGGCGATCGGATCACCGGGCACCGACGGCGGCCACTACTACTGGAACACGACCCTGCCGTCGGGCCGCTCCGGCGACGCGATCATGTTCATCCAGTGGGTCCGCTCGGACAGCCAGGAGAACTTCTTCTCCTGCTCCGACATCGTCTTCGACGGTGGCAAGGGCGAGGTGACCGGCATCCGCGGCTCGGGCAGCACCACCACGCCCACGCCGACTCCTACGCCCACCACGCCCACCACGCCCACTCCCACCCCGACTCCCACGCCGACCCCCACCCCCACCCCGGGCGATCCGCACACCGGATGCATGGCCGTCTACAGCGTGACCAACTCCTGGAGCGGCGGTTTCCAGGGCTCCGTGGAGGTCATGAACCACGACACCACCGCGCGTGACGGCTGGGCCGTGCAGTGGACGCCCGGCACGGGCACCAAGGTGAGCCAAGTCTGGAACGGCGCGCTGACCACCGGGTCCGACGGCACCCTGACGGTCAAGAACGTCGACTACAACCGGACCATCCCGGCGGACGGCAGCGTCACCTTCGGCTTCACGGCGACATCGACCGGCAACAACTTCCCGATCGGCTCGATCGGCTGCGTCAACCCGTAGCCGTCGAGGCGAGCAGCGCCGGTCCCGCCTCGGCGGGACCCGCCGGGGGGGGGCCCCCCCCCCGGCGCCCGGGGGCCCGCCCCCGCCCCCCCCCCCCCCCCCCCGCCCCGACG
>NZ_JBHWYX010000064.1:0-35581 GCF_042728795.1 Streptomyces sp. NPDC060184 | reverse complement strand
GCTTCGCGGGGGCTGCCGGGGCGGCCTGCGCGGGCGCGGCCTTCTCGGCGGCGGGCGCGGCGGCCGGCGTCACCGGGGCGGCAGGGGCCGCGGCTCCGGGCTTGTCCGCCGCGCCGGAACCCGGCTTGTAGTCGGCGAAGAAGTCCCACCAGGCACGGTCGACGGAGTTCGGATCCTGGAGGTACTGCTGGTAGATCTCGTCGACGAGCCATTCATTGGCACCGAAAGCAGCGGCCGGGTTGATTCCCGGGCCTGCTTGGTCGGTCGAGATGGTCGAGTTACTGGGGGACTGAGACGACACGGCGGCAACCGCCCTCTTCCGCTTCACAAGGTGATGGACAGCGGGAATCAAGGCTACGCCTCCCGCGCGGTTCCTTGCAGGCCGGGCCGCTCATCGTCGTGCACATCACATCTGAAGGCGGGTTTCGGAGCTCGGAATGGCGGGAAACAAGCGGGGTTCCGCTGCGCTTCGGGTAGTCAGGGACACGGCTGGGGCCCCACGGGCCGTACCCCTGGTGGTGAGGGACCAAGATCACGTCCCTTTTCGTTCGAACCATATGTCAACTACGGGCCGGTGACATCCCCGGAAGGGTGATCTGAATCCGGCATCCATGTGTGGATTCAGCCACTCTGATGCGGCCACCGTGCAGATCCACCGCCCAGTGGGCGATGGCCAGTCCGAGCCCCGTGCCCCCGTCGCTGCCGGGACCGTGCGGAGACGGGTTCTGGCCCCGGTTGAACCGCTCGAAGACGCGATGGCGCTCGGCCTCCGGGATGCCGGGGCCCTCGTCGATCACTTCGAGTTCCAGGGACTCAGGTTGCGCGCTCGGTCGCGCCAGCACCGTCACCCGGCCGTGCGGCGGACTGTGCTTCACGGCGTTGTCGATGAGATTCGCCACGACCTGGTGCAGCCGCTCGGTGTCCGCGTACGCCGTCATGTCCGCGGGGGACACGTCGAGGTGCAGATGGACGTCCGTACGGGAGTGGTTGCCGGACCCGGAGGAGAGCCGGCGGTGCGAGGCCGCGAGGTTCGCCTCCTTCAGTACCCCGGCGAGATAGGGCCACACCTCGAACCGGCCGGCCTTGAGGGGGACGACACCGTTGTCCAGCCGCGACAGGTCGAGCAGCGTCTCCACCAGCCGGCCGAGCCGCTCGGTCTGCTGGAGCGCGGTCCGCATGGTCTCCGGGTCGGCGGCCGACACCCCGTCCACCACGTTCTCCAACACGGCGCGCAACGCCGCGATGGGGGTCCGCAGCTCGTGCGACACATTGGCGACCAGCGCCTTGCGGTGCCGGTCGACCGCCTCCAGATCGTCCGCCATGAGGTTGATCGTCTGGGCGAGGTCGCCCAGCTCGTCGCGGCGCCCGGCCCCGCTGACCCGGCAGGTGTAGTCGCCGTGCGAGATCGACCGGGCCACCGCCCGCATCTCGTCCAGCGGAGCCGTCAGGCCGTGCGCGACGAACTGGGTTATCAGCAGCGTGGCGATCACCGAGAAGACGGTGATGAACTGGAACTCGGTCCGGGTCCGCAGCGCCACCACGAGCAGGCCCGTGGTGATGAACACGGACACCACGACGAGCGTGCCCAGCTTGGCCTTGATCGAGAACGGGCGCAGACCGGGCCCGGAGCGGGTCATGCTGCCGGGGTCTCCAGCGCGTACCCGACACCGTGCACCGTGCGGATGCGCTCGGCGCCGATCTTCCGGCGGAGCGCCTTGATGTGGCTGTCGACCGTGCGGGTGCCCGAGGCGTCCGCCCAGTCCCACACCTCCGCGAGCAACTGCTCGCGGGAGAGCACCGCGCGCGGGGTGTTCGCCAGGCAGACCAGCAGGTCGAACTCGGTCGGCGTCAGGTGGACGTCGTCGGTGCGCACCCGGACCCTGCGCTGCGCGTGGTCGATCTCCAGCTCGCCGAGGCGCAGGATGCCGCTGCGCGGCGTCACGGCGGCCAGCGCGGCCCGCTCGACCCGGCGCAGCAGCACGTGCACCCGGGCCGCCAGCTCGCGCATGGAGAACGGCTTGGTCATGTAGTCGTCCGCGCCGACCCCGAGCCCGACCAGCATGTCGGTCTCGTCGTCCCGCGCGGTCAGCATCAGCACCGGTACCGGGCGCTGCGCCTGCACCCGGCGGCAGACCTCCAGGCCGTCGAAGCCCGGGAGCATGATGTCGAGCACCATGAGATCGGGCTGCCACGCCTCGGCCGCGTCCACGGCGGCGGGGCCGTCCAGCGCGGTCTGCACCAGAAAGCCCTCCGCCCGCAGACGCGCGGCGATGGCGTCGATGATCGTGGCGTCGTCTTCGACCACCAGCACCCGGCGCTGCGCTCCGGGGGTGGCCGCGACGCCGTTGTGGTTGGTGTGTGTCTGTTCCATCGCCCCGCCCCTGCCCGCTCCCGCGGAGATCATTCCTCCGGGGGACGCGGTTTCTTCGCTCGTTTTTCTTGCGTGTCTGGTCCGTCTGCCGGGCAGCAGCGTAGAGGCAGCGGGTGCCTTTCGGCTACGCAGGGTGGTGCCCGGACTGGAAGGGATACCCCGCCGGGGGTGGGGGAAAGCGTGCCTTGTCCGGGTATCCCCGCCCGGCCGGATACCCCGGCGGGGTGCTCAGGGCGTCCGAAGTGCGAGATGAACCACGTCGGGCACACCTCGGGCAACGGCCACCTCTTCGGTTCGTACCCCCTCGAATCCGGCAGCGCGCAAAGCGTGTTCGAACGATTCGGACGGTTGTGCGGACCAGATGGCGAGAACGCCCCCCGGAGTCAGGCGTTCCCGGCAGACGGCGAGGCCGGAAGGGGAATAGAGACTTCCGTTGTCCTCGGTCACGGTCCACTCCGGCCCGTTGTCGATGTCCAGACACAGTGCGTCATAACGCTCCGTAGTCGTACGGAGATGCGCGACCAGGTCCGTACGGAGGACCGCGGTCCTCGGGTCGGCCAGCGCGGCGCCGGAAATCCGGTCCAGCGGGCCGCCCAGGTGCCACTCCACGATGGCCGGCTCCCGCTCGACCACGACGATCCGCCCCCACCGCCCCTGCCCGGCCGCCCGCACCAGCGAGAACCCCACGCCGAGTCCGCCGATGAGCACCGAGGGGGCCGGTCGCGCGGGCGGCAGCGCCGCGAGCGCCGCGTCGATCAGCAGCCGCTCGGACCGGCCGTCCGAGGTGTCCATCAGGAAGCACCCGTTGGCGATGATCTCGAAGTGCTCGCCCCGCTCGCGCAGCACCACCTCCCCGAAGGGGCCGTCGCGGCGGTCGAGGACGACGGGGGTCGGGTCTGCGTGGCGGCTGGGGGTGGTGCTGGCGGACATGGTGCTGCTCTCCGGTCTCCGATGATGGCGGACGGGTCGAGCCGTCCATCCTGGCCCCGGGGGTGCCCGTGGCGCCAACTGTTTGAGGGCGTACGGGTGGTGGCGGGCCGTCGCGGCGCCTGCGGCGGCCGGGCGCCCGGGGTGTGCGGGTGTGTGGGATGCCGGGTGTGCGGGGGGCCGGGTGGCGTGGCTCCGTTCGCGGGGTCCGCCCGCCGGCGACCGCGACGGCGCCGAGGGATCCGCCGGCGGGTCCGGCGGGCGCCGTTGCCCAGGGTGCGGAGGCGCTGTTACGGTACCCCAACTCCTCAGAGGACCTGAGGAGTGAGGCGTACGGCGGGACGTCCGGACGAGACGTCCGGGCGTCCGAGGGCGAGGGGCAGGAACCGGCGATGACGATGACGACGGGCCGCGGCGAACCGCGGTGGCGGAAGCGGGGCGGGGCGCCACGACCGGACGCCGAGGGGCGTACGGGGAGTCCGGGCGGCGTGCGGAAGGGGCAGTTGGGGTTCCTGACCGGAACCCACGTCGTCAACGACCTCTACCAGGGAGCGCTGCCCGCGCTCCTGCCGTTCCTGGTCTCCGAACGGCACTACAGCTACGCGGCACTGTCGGGCATCTCGCTCGCCGCCACCGGCCTCTCCAGCGTGGTGCAGCCGCTCTTCGGAGCCCTGGCCGACCGCTCGCCCCGGCCCTGGCTGGTGCCCGCCGGATTCCTGGTGGCCGCCGCGGGAGTGGCCGGTACCGGGCTGTTCTCCGGCTACCTCCTCACCTGGATCTGCGCGGCCGTCGCCGGGATCGGCATCGCCGCCTACCACCCGCCCGCCACCAACCAGGCGCGGGCGGCGGGCGGCAGCTCCCAGAAGGCGATGAGCGTCTTCTCGGTGGGCGGCACCCTGGGCGGTTCGCTCGCGCCCGGGTTCGTCACGCTGGTGGTCGGCGCCGTCGGGCTGCGGGGCACCTGGCTGCTCGCCGTACCCGCCCTGGTGACGGCCGGGCTCTGGGCGGCCAAGGGGCCCTGGATGCGGGCCCGCGGCATCCAGGAGGCCACGGTGGTGATCCCCGCCGCCGGTGCGCGTTCCGGCGGTGCCGGGGCGCGGGACGACTGGCGCGCCTTCGGCCGGCTGGTCGTGGTCGCGGCCTGCTGGTCGGTCCCCTACGTGACGACGGTCTCCCTGGTCTCCCTCTTCGTGATCCGCGAACTGGACGGCTCGCGGGGGACGGCCGCGGCCGTGCTGACCTCCTTCACGCTGGCCGGAGCGGTCGGCACCCTGCTGGGCGGGTGGGCCGCCGACCGCTACGGGCGGCTCGCCGCGATCCGCGGCGGGTACGCCCTCGCGGTGCCCGCCATGGCGGCGCTGGTGTCCGCCCCCGGAGTGGCGGTCGGAGCGACCGGCGTCGCCGTACTGGGCTTCGCCATGTTCGTCCCCTTCTCCTCCCAGGTGACCCTGGCCCAGGACTACCTGCCCACCCGCCCCGGCACCGCCAGCGGCGTCACGCTCGGGCTCACCATGTCGGTCGGCGGCCTCGGATCGCCGCTGTTCGGACGGCTCGCCGACGCGCACGGGCTGCGCGTCACCTTCGCCGCGGTGCTCGCGTTTCTCGTGGTCGCGCTGCTCGCCGCACTGCGGCTGCGGGAGCGGACGCCGCACGCGCCGGCGCCGGTGGCGGCCGGGGATCACGAGGGCTCCGAAGCCGTCCGTTAGGTTGTCCGAGCATCCGAGAGGTGGCGGGGCCGGTGGTGGCGCCGTCATCCCTCGCCGGTGCCCATTCCACCCCTTCGGTCCCAGGGAGCGTCCCCCATGGCGGTACGGCCGGTGCAGCGCACCTCGCTCGTCGAAGGCGCGGTCGCCGAACTGCGCCGCCTGCTCGCGGCGGAGCACTGGCCCGTGGGCGCCCGGCTGCCCGGTGAGGTCGAACTGAGCCGGCTCCTCGGCGTCGGCCGCTCCACCGGCCGGGAGGCGGTCCGGTCGCTGATCGCCTCCGGACAGCTCCGCTCCCAGCAGGGTTCCGGCACCTACGTGGTCTCCACCGCGCCCGTCGAGGAGTTCGACCGGGGGCTCCGCCGGGCCGCCGTCGCCGACGTGTACGAGGTGCGGATCGCCCTGGAGGTCGAGGCGGGGCGGCTCGCCGCGACCCGGCGCACCGAGCAGGACGTCGCCGTCCTCGGGGAGCTGCTGGGCGAGCGGGGAGCCGCCGGTTCGGACGACGAGCTGGTGGAGGCCGACATGCGGCTGCACCGCGCGGTGGTCACCGCCGCGCACAACCCCGTCCTCGCCCAGGTGTACGACTCCTTCCTCGGCGCGCTCCGGGCCGCCGCCCGGGACGCGGTGGCCGACGGCGACGTGCACGGCGGTCCGGGCGGCGACGACGCCCGCGCGCACGAGGACCTCGTCGCCGCGATCGTCGCGGGAGACCCGCGGGCGGCGGAAGAGGCCACCCGCCACAACCTCGGACGCGCCCTGGAGCGCCTGCGCGGATAGGCCCCCGCCCGTTGCCGACCGCGCTCGACCCTTCTTGCGCCCTGCAGATCTTTCTGCGCCCTGAAGACCTTCCTGCACCCGAAAGAATGGACTGTGCGGTCCAGTGTGGGTTAAGTTTGAACCGTACGGTCCATTCTGGGTTCCGAGAGGGAGTGCGGCAGTCATGACGGCACGACTGGACAAGAGGACGGCGCTGGTCACCGGCGCGACCAGCAACATCGGACGGGCCATCGCGCTGGCCCTCGGCGCGGAGGGCGCCCACGTCGTGGTGTCCGGCCGCGACGGCGGACGCGGCGAGCGGGTGGTCGCCGAGATCAGGGCCGCCGGGGGCCGGGCCGACTTCGTCGCGGCCGACCTGGACGGCAGCGCCGCGGCTTCCCGGGCGCTCGCCGAGAAGAGCGCCGAGGTGCTCGGAGGCCGGATCGACATCCTGGTGAACAACGCCGGCATCTACCCGCCCTCCACCACGACCACCGCCGACGAAGCCACCTTCGACCAGGTCTACGGGGTGAACGTGAAGGCACCGTTCTTCCTCACCGCGGCCGTGGCCCCGGCCATGGTGGAGGCCGGCGGCGGCGTCATCGTGAACCTCGGCTCCTGGATCACCCGCCTCGGCGTCGCCTCCAACGCGCTCTACAGCTCCACCAAGGGAGCCGTGGAGACCCTCACCCGCGCCTGGGCGGCCGAGTTCGGGCCGTCGGGGGTGCGGGTGAACGCGGTCTCGCCCGGGGTGGTCCACGACCCCTCGGACGAGCCGCTCCCCGGCGACGTGATGATGAAGGGCACCCCGGCCGGTACGCACGGCAGGCCCGAGGACATCGCCCGCGCCGTCGTCTACCTGGCGAGCGACGACGCCTCCTTCGTGCAGGGCACCGTCCTGGACGTGGACGGCGGCCGGACCTCGACCGCGGTGATCGCGGCCTGAGGCGGTCGGCCCGGGGCGCGCGCCCCGGGCCCCGGGCCCGGCGTGCGCGCACCCCGGTCCGCGCCGTCGTGGCTCGTACGCCCGGCTATACGATGGGCCGACCAGGCGAATTCCGGTACGCGCCCCCTCCGGGCGCACGTACGGCGCCCCGCACTCCCAGGAAGCGGACCCGTGGCACCAGGTCTGACCAGCAAGGGCGCCGCGACGCGGCAGCGCATCGTCGACGGCGCCGCCCGGCTGATGCGTGAGCGCGGGCCGGAGGTCTCCCTCGACGAGATCCGTGCCGCGACCGGCACCAGCAAGAGCCAGCTCTTCCACTACTTCCCCGAGGGCCGGTCCGCCCTCCTCGTCGCCGTCGCCCGGCACGAGGCCGAGGCGATCCTCGCCGACCAGCAACCCCATCTCGGCCGGCTCACCAGCTGGGCCGCCTGGGACGCCTGGCGGGACGCGGTGCTCGAGCACTACCGCGTGCAGGGCCGCCGCTGCCCGCTCAACGTCCTCACCGGCCAGCTCGCCGGGGACGACCCCGAGGTGCGTGCCGTCGCCGAGGACCTGATGGACCGCTGGCAGGCCCACCTGACCGCCGGAGTGAGGGACATGCAGGGCCAGGGGCTGATGTCGCCCACCCCGGACGCGGAGCGCGCGGGGGAGTCGATCCTCGCCGCCGTGCAGGGAGGCGCGTTCACCCTGATCGCCACCGGCCGGCTCGGCCCGCTGGAGTCCGCCCTGGACCTGGCCCTGGACCACCTCCGGGTGCGGGACGCCGCCTGAGGGGCGGTGCGCCGGCCTCCCTCCGGGGTACGGTCTCGTCATGTCCCGATCAGCGCACAGCGGCTCCCCCCGGCCGGTCGTCACCGCGGACGACCTCGACCTCGCCGTCCGACTCGCCGTCGGGGCCCTCCGCGACGCGCCGGCGGCCGGGTGGGACGGAAAGGCCGGTTCGCTGGAGTGGACCTGCTGGGAGACCGTCGAGCACCTCGGTGACGACCTCTTCGCGTACGCAGTGCAACTGGGCCCCGAAAAACCGCCTTTGACGGGCGACGTGCCCTTCCTCTGGGAGAGCCGGCGGCCCGGAGGTCCCGCGAACGCGATCCACGCGGACCCCGCCGCCGGTCCCGCCGGTCTGCTCCAGGTGCTGGAGGCCGCGGGCGCGCTGCTGGTCGCCATGGTCCGCACGAAGCCCCCGCACACCCGCGCCCACCACGGTTACGGCGCCTCCGACCCCGAGGGCTTCGCCGCCATGGGAATCGTGGAGACCCTGGTGCACACCCACGACCTGGCCCGGGGCCTCGGACTTCCCTGGAACCCGCCCGCGGATCTCTGCGCACGCGTGCTCGGCCGGCTCTTCCCGGACGCCCCGGCGGACACGGACCCCTGGACCACCCTGCTGTGGGCCACCGGACGCGCCGGACTGCCCGGGCGCCCGCGGCTGACCACCTGGCGCTGGGACGGCACGCCCCGGGAGGGCAGGACGTCCGCATGACGACGGCCGCGGAAGTGCTGTCCGTCCTGGCGCTGTTGCGGCGGGCCGGGACCGACGTCTGGATCGGCGGCGGCTGGGGGATCGACGCGCTGCTCGGCGAGCAGACCCGGGACCACCGCGACCTCGACCTGATGCACCGCCGGGACCAGGAACCCGCCGTGCTGGCCGCGCTGGCCGGGGCCGGATTCACGGAGAGCCTGGACCAGCGCCCCGTACGGTTCGTCCTCTCGGCCCCGCCGGGCCCCCCGTCCGCACCGGGCCCGCCGTCCTCGACGGGCCGGGAGCTGGACCTCCACCCGCTGGTCTTCGCCGCCGACGGCTCCGCCGTACAGGCCTCGTTCGAACCGGACCGCCCCTTCCGGTACCCCGCCACCAGCTTCGTGACGGGCCGCATCGGGGGCACGCCCGTCCCGTGCCTCTCGGCGGAGCAGCAGGTCTCTTTCCACCAGGGGTACGAACCCTCGCCGCGCGACCTGCACGACATGGCCCGGCTGCGTCGCGCCTTCGGGATCGCCACGCACTTCTGACAGGACACCGGCGGTCGGCCCCCGGGCGGAGAGGCGGGGCGAGCGGGTCCGGAGCGTGCGGGGGACCACCCACGGGCCGGTCGTCCGCCGATCGCTCAGAGCGAACACGCCCCGGGGAACATTCCTCGGCTCACAAGCATTGAGCGTGCATAGCTCAACTTGACTGCCGAAGGGAAGATCATGGCTACCGACACCAAGGCGTCCACCCCGTCCGACCTGCCCGTGCTGCCGCTCGACGACGAAGTCGTGCTGCCCGGCATGGTCGTTCCGCTCGATCTTTCCGACAGCGAGGCGCGCGCCGCGGTCGAGGCCGCGCAGGCCGCCGCGGCCGAGGGGAGCAAGCCCCAGGTGCTGCTGGTGCCGCGCATCGACGGCAGATACACGGGGACCGGCGTCCTCGGCACGGTCGAGCAGATCGGGCGGCTCTCCGACGGGGACCCCGGGGCGATCGTGCGGGCGCGTTCGCGGGTACGGATCGGCACCGGCACGACCGGCCCCGGGCGGGCCCTCTGGGTCGAGGCGACCCGGATCGACGAGAACGTGCCCGACCCCCTGCCGGGTGCCGTCGCCGAGCTGGTCAAGGAGTACAAGGCGCTCGCCACCAGCTGGCTGAAGAAGCGCGGGGCCTGGCAGGTCGTCGACCGGGTGCAGCAGATCGACGGTGTCTCGGCGCTCGCCGACAACTCCGGTTACTCCCCCTTCCTGACCACCGCGCAGAAGGTGGAGTTGCTGGAGACCGCGGACCCGGTCGCCCGGCTGAAGCTCGCCGTGCAGTGGCTCGGTGAGCACCTCGCCGAACAGGACGTGGCCGAGTCGATCGCCAAGGACGTCCAGGAGGGCGTCGACAAGCAGCAGCGCGAGTTCCTGCTGCGGCGCCAGCTCGACGCCGTACGCAAGGAGCTGTCCGAGCTCAACGGCGACCCGGGGGACGAGTCCGACGACTACCGTGCCCGCGTCGAGGCCGCCGACCTGCCCGACCATGTCCGTGAGGCCGCGCTCAAGGAGGTCGAGAAGCTGGAGCGCTCCTCGGACCAGAGCCCCGAGGGGTCCTGGATCCGGACCTGGCTGGACACCGTCCTGGAGCTGCCCTGGACGGAGCGGACCGAGGACGCCTACGACATCCGGGGTGCGCGGGCGACCCTCGACGCCGAGCACGCCGGACTGGAGGACGTGAAGGAGCGCATCACCGAGTACCTCGCGGTCCGCAAGCGCCGGGCCGACCGGGGCCTCGGCGTCGTCGGCGGGCGGCGCGGCGGTGCGGTGCTGGCGCTCGTCGGCCCTCCCGGGGTCGGCAAGACCTCGCTCGGGGAGTCCGTCGCGCACGCCATGGGGCGGAAGTTCGTCCGGGTGGCGCTCGGCGGTGTCCGCGACGAGGCGGAGATCCGGGGCCACCGGCGTACGTACGTCGGGGCGCTGCCGGGACGCGTCGTCCGGGCGATCAAGGAGGCCGGTTCGATAAACCCGGTCGTGCTGCTCGACGAGATCGACAAGGTCGGCTCCGACTTCCGGGGCGACCCGGCCGCCGCCCTCCTCGAAGTGCTGGACCCGGCGCAGAACCACACCTTCCGCGACCACTACCTGGAGGTCGAACTCGACCTCAGCGACGTGGTCTTCCTCGCCACCGCCAATGTCCTGGAGGCCATCCCCGAGGCGCTGCTCGACCGCATGGAGCTGGTCCGGCTCGACGGGTACACCGAGGACGAGAAGGTCGTCATCGCCCGCGACCACCTGCTCCCGCGCCAGCTGGAGCGGGCCGGTCTGGAGAAGGACGAGGTCGCCCTGGAGGAGTCGGCGCTGCGCAAGCTGGCAGGCGAGTACACCCGCGAGGCGGGCGTACGGAACCTGGAGCGGGCCGTCGCCCGGCTGCTGCGGAAGATCGCGGCCCAGCACGAACTGGGCGACCGCGAGCTGCCGTTCACGGTCACCGACGCCGATCTGCGGGGGCTGATCGGGCGGCCTCACCACGTGCCCGAGTCCGCGCAGGACCCGGCCGAGCGCCGTACCGCCGTACCGGGTGTGGCGACCGGACTCGCGGTGACCGGTGCGGGCGGTGACGTGCTCTTCGTCGAAGCCTCGCTGGCCGACCCGGAGACCGGGGCGTCCGGACTGACCCTGACCGGTCAGCTCGGCGACGTGATGAAGGAGTCCGCGCAGATCGCGCTGAGCTTCCTGCGGTCGCACGGCGCGGAGCTGGAGCTGCCGGTCGCCGATCTCAAGGACCGGGGCACCCACATCCACTTCCCGGCGGGCGCGGTCCCGAAGGACGGTCCGAGCGCGGGCATCACGATGACGACGGCGCTGGCCTCGCTGCTCTCCGGGCGGCTGGTCCGCACGGACGTGGCGATGACCGGTGAGGTCTCGCTGACCGGGCGGGTGCTGCCGATCGGCGGTCTGAAGCAGAAGCTGCTGGCGGCGCACCGGGCCGGGATCACCACCGTGGTGATCCCCAAGCGGAACGAGGCCGACCTGGACGACGTCCCGGCCGAGGTCCTGGAGAAGCTGGAGGTGCACCCGGTGACCGATGTCCGCCAGGTGCTGGAGATCGCCCTCGCCCCGGCCGTCGCAGGCGCGGACGACGGTGCCGGCGAAGGCGCGGAGGAGAAGGTTCCGGCCGCGGCGTGAGCGGCACGGCGTGACGGACGTGCCGCCGCGCGCGTGACCGGTACGGACGGCCCGTCGCCCCGAAGACCCCGGGGAGGCGGGCCGTTGCGGTGCGCGCGGCGGGGTGCCCGGCGCGGGCGCCGGATCAGGGGCGGTAGATCGTGCCCGGCTCGGGCTCGGCGGGGGCCATCAGCTCGGGGACGGTCACGAAGGTGTAGCCGCGTTCCCGCAGGGCGTCGATGATGCCCGGCACGGCGGGCACGGACCCCTTGTATATGTCGTGGAGCAGGATGATGCCGTCCCGGTCCGCCTGGTCCAGGATGCGCTTCTCGATCAGTGCCGAGTCGGTGGTCGAGTAGTCCTTGGCGGTCGCGCTCCACAGGATCTGGGAGAGTCCCAGCTCCTTGCTGATCTCCGAGACGGTGTCGTCGGTACGGCCCTGGGGCGGACGCATCAGCCGGGGCTTCTTCCCGGTGATCTTCGCTATGGCGTCCTGGGTCTTCTCCAGCTCGGCCCGTATCTCGTCCGGCTTCTTGTCCGTCAGGATCTCGTGCGACCAGGTGTGGTTGGCCACCTCGTGCCCCTCGTCCGAGATCCGCCGCACGGTGTCGGGGTGCTTGAGGACGTGGTTCTTGCCCAGCAGGAAGAAGGTCGCGTGCACCTTCTTCTCCTTGAGCACGTCCAGCAGGTGCGGGGTGTCCTCGCCCGGCCCCGCGTCGAAGGTCAGCGCGATGCACTTCGCCACGCGGCAGTCCACCGGGCCGGTTTTGCCCTTCGCGTCGGCGGCGGCCTCGTCGCGCGCCGTGGCGGGGGCGGTGGTGGCCATCGAGCAGCCGCCCAGGGTGAGGGCGAGCGCGGCCACCAGGGCGGCGGTCGACCGGGTGCGGGGCTTCGGCGTCCTTCTGAGCACGGTGGATCCATCCATCGGTCGCTGCGGCGCGGTACAGCCGCACGTCCGGTACGGCAGCCCGGACTATACATACCGTGTATACAGCTGGTGCATAGTGGGGGTGGCCGCCCCGTGGAGCCCCGTGGGGCCCCGTGGAGCCCCGGGGAGCGCCGTGGCCCCGGCGACGGGGTGCGTCGCCGGGGCCACGGGCGGGGAGGTACGGCGGTGCGTCAGCCGTTCGCCAGGGCCTGTACGCGGTCCAGCGCGCCGTTGAACCTGTTGTGGTCCCCGACGGTCGTGCCGGTCGAGGTGTACTGCCAGATCGTGTAGTAGTCCCAGCCGGCGGGGAGTTCGCCGACCGTGGTGTTGTAGCGGGCCACCCAGAGCGGGTTGGTCGCGCCGAAGCCCGCGTTGTTGCCGGTGCACGTCGTCCACCAGCTGGTCGCCGTGTAGATCACCGCGTCCCGCCCGGTGCGCGCCTTGTAGGTGTTCACGAAGTCGCGTATCCAGGAGACCATCGCGGCCTGCGTCTTGCCGTAGCACTGGTCGCCGTACGGGTTCCACTCGATGTCCAGCACGCCCGGGAGGGTCCGGCCGTCCCGGGACCAGCCGCCGCCGTTGTCGGCGAAGTAGTTGGCCTGCACGGCGCCGGAGGTCGTGTCCGGGGTGGCGAAGTGGTACGAGCCGCGGATCATCCCGACGTTGTACGAACCCGTGTACTGCTGCGAGAACGAGGTGTTCTTGTAGTACGTCCCCTCGGTCGCCTTCACGTACGCCCACTTCACGCCGGCGCTCCACAGCGTCGACCAGGCGACGTTGCCCTGGTGGCTGCTGACGTCGACGCCCTCGGTCTGGGTCGCGGTCGTGCCGACCGGCAGGGAGCCCCGGCCGTCGTGGGCGACGACGCCCATGCCGAGCGAGGCCGTGCCCCGGGCGGGGACGGCGGTGGCGGAGCCGGCGGCCGAGGCGGCGCCGGGCAGCGAGAACAAGAGCGAGAGCGCCGCCAGCAGGGTGCCGGCCGGGGCGAGCAGACGGGCCGTGCGGGAGCGGGATCTGTGCGCGGACATGGGCGTGCCTCCGTGGTTCGGTGAGGGACGGTGGGGGGAACCGCGAACCGGGGTGCGTGCGGGGCCGGGCCCCGGTGGTCATGTTCTGTCACGAACATGACGAGACTGACGCTACGCGCGTTGACCCGTCCTCCGGAAGAGGGTCCTGGACCCGCCTGTGGTCTACTCCTGCGAAATACTGGCCCAGCTGCGGAAAGGAACCGCGGCGGGCGAAAGTTTCAGAGGTGGAAAGCGCATGAGGGGTGCCGTGGTGGAGGAGAAGGACAGCGGGACCGGGCCCGACACCACCGCCGGGGCCCCGGCGGACCGGGCCTTCCTCGCGCTCGAACACGAACTGGCCGTGATCCTGCGGCGGGCGCGGGCCACCTCCGGCGAGATGGCCCGCGAGGTCCACCCCGAACTGGAGTCCGCCGCCTACGGCTTGCTCGTACGCCTGGAATCCGCCGGGCAGCAGCGGGCCACCGAGCTCGCGGCCTGGTTCGGGGTCGGCAAAGCCACCATGAGCCGTCAACTGCGTGCCCTGGAGGATCTCGGTCTGGTGAACCGTGAACCGGACCCCGAGGACGGCCGCGCCTCGCTCGTCCACCTCACCGAGGAGGGGCTCGCCCGGTTCCGCCACGTCCGTGACGCCCGGCGGGCCCGCTACGTCCGCAAGCTCGCCGACTGGGACCGCTCCGAGGTCGCCGAACTCGCCCGGCTGCTGCACCAGTTCAACGCCCGCGCCGAGGGCTGAAGGCCGGCCGCCCCGCCCGCCGTACGCGGGCCCGCCCCTCAGAACTCCACCAGGACCGCCGTGGCGTCGTCGTGCCGCTTGCCCCGGCCCAGGTGGACCCGGTCGGTGTCGGCCCGCTCGCGCTCCCGCACACGGTCGATCAGGCGCTGCGGACCCGCCGAGCGCAGCACCCCCAACGCGGCGTGCCAGTCGCCCTCGTGGAACACCTCCGTCCAGCGGCTCGCCCCGTCCGTCAGGGCGGCCAGCGCGCGTACCTCCCCGAGCGGCAGCCCGCCGGTCACCGCGCGCGACGCGACGGCCGGATCGGCGGCGGCGGTGAAGAAGCCGCCCTCCTTGTTCCGGGCCAGCGTGTCCGTCAACTCCATGGACGAGAGCGTCCCCGGCGGCAGTCGGTCGAGGCGGTCGTCGATCACCGCGCGTACGCTCCCGTCCGGGGATTCCAGCAGCAGGACGGAATCGGACAGCACCAGGTACTCGACCGCCGCCTCGTCCCAGCGGGCCAGGACGACGGTCGCCTGAGGAGTCCTCACGTGAGAAAGGTCACAGGAGATGCGATGGGCGTCCGCGGTGCGCCGGATGGACTCCGCGAGGATCTCCTCCAGAGTCAGATCCGGTCGTGAAGCGGACAGTTCGGCCAGCGCGCCACCCAGTCGCGAGGTGAACCAGGGCACCGAGTGCACACAACCGTCGTCGCCCGGAGGGGGAGTCACCCCGTCCAGCAGGACCAGGCACCCGCCCTGGCCGGACGCGGGGAGGGCGGCCATGACCCAGTCCTCGTTGGGGCGTTCGGGGCTGCCGGGCGTACCGGCGAGTTCGATGCGCATGGCAGCCAGTCTGCACGACGCCTTCACACCGCCTGCACGACGGGCGTGTTGCCGTGTAGCAGCAGGTCAGGCCGGGCCGAGGGGCGGCTCCGGCGGAGACGGCGGGGTGCGGGCGGGCATCCTGCCAAAGCCCGCGCGGAAGGTCCACCCGACGTCCGACGTATGGGAAGTGGCCGCGCGGGGGAGACTTGTTCGCCCGCTCACGAGTGATGTTCACTCGTTCGAGTGGCGGAGCGGTCGATGCGCATCCCCCTCCCAAAAGGGCTGGAATGGTCAGAAGCTGGACCAGTGGCATGGGGGGCGCGCGTGTGACGTTGCGTCACCTCTGCTTCATGGGCGGACGAGTCAAGAATGCGAGCACCGGTGCAGAAGAAGCGGCCGCGGAGCAAGGTCAGCACGCAGGACGTTTCCGGGGCGACCGCTCCGGTGGCGGGCGGCGACAAGCGCAAGGTACGCGTGCGCAGGCGACTCGTGGCCGGCGTCGCCGTCGTCGGGATCACCGTCATAGCGGCGGGTGCCCCGGCGGCCCTCAGCGCCTCCTCCGACCTCAACGAGTCGCAGAACCTGGTGACCCTGGCCGAACTCGACCAGCAGGCCATCACGCTCGCCCACTCCCTCGCCGACGAACGCGACGCGATCACCGCGTACATCGCGAGCGGCCGTAAGACCTACGACGGCAACGGCGACGGCGGCGACGCCAAGCCCGGCGCCGACAGCCTCAGCGCCCGGGTCGACCAGCAGATCGACGAGATCCGCGAGGCCGCCCCCGCCACCCTCCGCCGGGACCTCTCCACCGTCCCCTCGCTGCGCCGCGACGCGGTCAGCGGCAAGGGCTCGGCCCTCGCCGCCCACCAGGCCTACAGCGAGGTCATCGCCAAGCTCCACGACCTCGCCTCCGAACTCGCCGAGACGACCCCGCCGCGCGCCGCCGCCGCCACCCGCGCGCCGCTCGCCCTCTCCACCGCCGTCGAACAGGCCTCCGCCACCCGGGGCCTGCTCCTCGCGGCCCTCGCCGTGCCCAGCCCGGAACCGGTCACGGAGTACGACCCCTACACCGGGCTCCCCGTGCAGAGCGACGACGACGAGAAGTCGGCCGACGACCGCGCCCGGGACGAGCTGAGCGCCGCAGCCCAGCAGGCCCGGGTCCGCGAACTCGCCGCCCTCGCCGACTTCGACCAGGCGGCCGGCGCCGCCGCCCGCGACAAGCTCTCCTCCACGGTCACCGGGCCCGAGGTCAACAGCGCCGAGAAGTACCTCGCCGCCCTGACCGACAGCCCCGAACTCTCCGACTCCGAGCAGAAGACCAGCTCGAAGAAGCTCTCCGCCGCCCTCTCCGCGCGCATCGACCGGATGCGCGGCGTCGAGTCGGCGCTCGGCACCGCTCAGGTGCAGCGGCTGGAGAAGCTCCGCGACGACGACGTCACCGGGCTGGAACTCTCCCTCGCCCTGCTCGGCGGCTGCTTCCTGATCGCGGTCGGCGTCTCCACCGCCGTCGCCCGCACCCTCACCCAGCCGCTCGCCGTGCTGCGCATCGGCTCCGCCCGGCTGGCCGCCGAACCGGAGACCTCGGAAGCGATCGCCTACCGGGGCCGCAACGACGAGTTCGCCCAGGTGGTCCGCTCGATCAACGAACTGCACGCGCGGCTGCTCGCCCTGCACGGCGAATTCGCCGGGCAGGCCGGCGGGCTGCGGGCCGAGCACGCCGAGCTGGTCGCCGGACGCGAGGCGCTCACCCTCCAGCGCGCCGAACTCCAGGTCCAGGTCGCCGACCTCACCGCCGAACTCCAGCGGCTGCGCAACACCGTGCACCACACCTTCGTCAACCTCTCGCTGCGCAGCCTCGGGCTCGTCGAGCGCCAGCTGGGCGTGATCGAGAACCTGGAGGAACGCGAGCAGGACCCGGAGCGGCTGGCCACCCTCTTCAAGCTCGACCACCTCGCCACCGTGATGCGCCGCCACGGCGAGAACATGCTGGTCCTCGCGGGTGCCGACCACGGTCAGGGGCACGCCGGACCGATCCCGCTGGTCGACGTGGCCCGCGCCGCCGTCAGCGAGATCGAGCGGTACGAGCGCGTCACCATCCAGTCCCTGCCCCCGTACGCCCAGATCGCCGGGTTCGCCGCCGACGACCTGAGCCACCTGGTCGCCGAACTCCTGGAGAACGCCACCGCGTTCTCGCCGCCCGACTCACGCGTCGAGCTCTCCGGCTGGCTGCTGGAGACCGGTGAGGTGATGCTCTCCGTGCAGGACGAGGGCATCGGCATGTCGGCGGCGCGGATGGAAGAGGTCAACCTGCGGCTGGCCGACCCGAACACCTTCCGGGTCGGGGACCCGGCCGACGACAGCACCGGCCTCGGCCTCCAGGTCTCCTCGCTGCTGGCCGCGCGCCACGGGGTACAGGTGCGGCTGCAGCCGCAGAAGACCGGCACCGGGGTGACGGCGGTCGTCGTGCTGCCCCAGGCCCTGCTGCCGAAGGCCCCGCCGGCCGCCTCGCCGCCGCCGGTGAACGTGCCGGGCGGCGCGCCGACGCTGAACCTCCCGGGGTCCGCCGCCGAGGCGAACTCCAACACGCTCCAGGGCCGTTCGCTCGCGCTCCCCGCCGAGGACCCGCTGATCGCCGCCGCCGAGCAGACCATCCGGGACGCGGGCCCGCAGGCCGTCCCGGCCGCCGCTCCCGAGGCGCACGGGGAACCGGCCCTTCGCGGCGAACCTGCCGCGGAGCCGTCGACACCGGTGGAGACACCGGTGGAGAGCCCGGCCGAGACCACCATGCAGTTCCGGCTCCCGACGGTGCCGGAGGCCGACCCGGAACCGGCCCCCGCGGCGGCCCCGGACGCGCCCGGCAACCCGTACGCCATCGGCCCCGACCGGCACGAGCGGTCCGCCGACACGGCGGGTGCGCACGCCCCGGCCGCCCACGACCCGTACGAGGCGCCGGAGCCCCGGCCGTTCCCGCTCCCCGGGACCGAGCACGCGCCGTACCCGCAGACCCCGCAGACCCCGCAGGCCGAAGCGCTTCCCGTGCGGGAGGCCGCGGCCACCGAGTCCGTGCCGGAACCCCGGCAGCCGGAGCGGGTCACGGACAAGGGGCTGCCCAAGCGCACCCCCCGGGTGGTCAAGCCCGCCGACTCACCGTCCGCGGAGCGCACGGGCAGCCTGGACAAGGACGCGCTCCGGCGCCGGCTCGGCGGATTCCACCGGGGAGCGCGGGAAGGCCGCCGGGACGTGGAAGCCGAGATCGCGGAAGGCGTGGAACCCGACGTTCCTGCCGCGCCGACCGCACGCACCGACCTGGCCGGCCGCCCGGACGGCCAGGACACGGGGGACACAGTCGAGGAGGCACGCAGTTGACTGCGCCCAGCACGCTCGGGCTGAGCAACGAAGCCCGCAACCTGCACTGGCTGCTGAGCAATCTGGTGGAGGAGGTACCAGGGGTCCACTCGGTCACGGTCGTCTCGTCCGACGGACTCATGCTGCTCTCCTCCGACCCCGGACACCAGGCCGCTCCGGCCGCGGGGAAGCAGCAGAGCCCCAGGGGCTCCAGCGCCGACCTCGCCACCATCGTCTCCGGCATCGGCTCCCTCACCATGGGGGCCGCGAAGCTGATGGACGGCGGCGGCGTCAAGCAGACGATGGTCGCGATGGAGGAGGGAAGCGTCTTCGTCATGTCGATCAGTGACGGTTCGCTCCTCGGCGTCCACGCCACTCCCGACTGCGACATGGGCGTCATCGCCTACCACATGGCGCTCTTCGTCGGCCGGGCCGGACACGTCCTCACCCCCGAACTCCGCAACGAACTGCGTAAATCGATGGAGAGCACCCAGTGACGTCCGCCGCCGAACCCGCCCGCAGGCTCCCCGTGCGGGGGTCCGACCGGAAGCCCGCACGGGTCCGTCCGTACTCCCTCACCGGAGGACGCACCCGCTTCGGGCACGTGCTGCTCGTCGAGACCTTCGTCGCCGCGCTGGAGGCGCCCGAGGAGCGCCGCGAGCTCACCGGCGGAAACCTCAGCACACGGGTCATGCCCGAGCTCCGGGCGATCGTCGAACTCTGCCGCCGGATGCGTACGGTGGCCGAGATCTCCGCCCTGCTGCAGATGCCGCTCGGTGTGGTCCGGGTGCTGCTCAGCGACCTGGCCGACCAGGGAAAGATCCGCGTGTACGGAACCGGCCACGGCGCCGGACAGCCCGACCGCGCACTGCTCGAAAGGGTGCTCAATGGACTCCGTCGTCTCTGAGCCGAAGCTGTCCGGGCCGACGCTCGCGGACCCCGCGCCCGCCGCACGGGCGCCCGAGGCGCCGACGCTCTTCACCCCGCGCCAGCCGGGGCCCCAGGACCGGACCGAGGAGTCCGTCCAGGCGTGGCAGCTGGACCATACGCGGGCGCCCACCGCGACCAAGATCGTGGTGGCGGGCGGCTTCGGCGTGGGCAAGACGACCTTCGTGAGCGCGGTCTCCGAGATCACCCCGCTGAAGACCGAAGCGGTCATGACCCGGGCCAGTGAGGAGACCGACGACCTCACCGCGACCCCGGACAAGTCCACCACCACCGTGGCGATGGACTTCGGCCGCCTCACGCTCGACGACGACCTCGTGCTGTACGTCTTCGGCACGCCCGGCCAGCAGCGGTTCTGGTTCATGTGGGACGACCTGGTGCGCGGCGCCATCGGCGCGATCGTCATGGCCGACACCCGCCGTCTCGCCGACTGCTTCCCGGCGCTCGACTACTTCGAGAGCTGCGGGCTGCCGTACATCGTGGCCGTCAACCACTTCGAGGGGTCCGACCGCTACGAAGCGATCGACGTCCGGGAGGCCCTGAGTGTCCCTCAGCACGTGCCTGTGATGATCATGGACGCGCGTAACAGGATCACCGTCGTCGAGTCACTGCTCACTCTCGTGGGCCACGCTCTCGACGCCACCCCTGTCTGAGAAGCGCCCCCCCCCGAACGACGTACCACGTAAACGGAGAACCGTCCCATGCGGAAGATACTCATAGTCGGAGCCGGTCAGTCCGGACTTCAGCTCGCCCTCGGCCTGCAGTCGCGCGGGTACGAAGTCACCCTCATGTCGAACCGTACGGCCGACGAGATCCGGACCGGCCGGGTCATGTCGACGCAGTGCATGTTCGACACCGCCCTCCAGTACGAGCGTGACTACCAGCTCAACTTCTGGGAGACCCAGGCTCCGAAGATCGAGGGCCTCGGCGTCTCGGTCGCCGGTCCCGACTCCTCGCGGGTCATCGACTGGGTCGGCAAGCTGGACGGTTTCGCCCAGTCGGTGGACCAGCGGGTGAAGATGGCCGGCTGGATGGAGACCTTCGCACAGCGCGGCGGCCAGCTCGTCATCCACGGCGCGGCCGTCTCCGACCTGGACTACTTCTCCCGTACGTACGACCTGGTGATGGTCTCGGCCGGAAAGGGCGAGCTGGTCTCCATGTTCGGCCGGGACGCGTCGCGTTCGCCGTTCGACGCCCCGCAGCGGGCGCTGGCCGTCGCGTACGTGCACGGCATGGGCCCGCGCCCCGAGCACCCGGAGTTCGACGCGGTCCGCTGCAACCTGGTGCCGGGCGTCGGCGAGCTCTTCGTGATGCCGACCCTGACGACCTCGGGGCGCGCGGACATCCTGTTCTGGGAGGGCGTCCCGGGCGGTCCGCTCGACGTCTTCCAGGGCATCAAGGACCCCTCGGAGCACCTGGCCAAGACGCTGGAGCTCATGGAGCGGTTCACGCCGTGGGAGTACGCCCGCGCCACCAAGGTCGAGCTGACCGACGCCAACGGCACCCTGTCGGGCCGTTACGCGCCGACCGTGCGCAACCCGATCGGCCGGCTCCCCGGCGGCGGCCTCGTGCTCGGTGTGGCCGACGTGGTCGTGGCCAACGACCCCATCACCGGCCAGGGCTCCAACTCGGCCTCCAAGTGCGCCAACGCGTACCTGGAGTCGATCATCGAGCACGGCGACCGCGCGTTCGACGCGGAGTGGATGCAGGCCACCTTCGACCGCTACTGGGACACCGCCCAGCACGTGGTGAAGTGGACGAACGCCATGCTGGGCGTCCCGCCGGAGCACGTGCTGAACCTGATCGGCGCCGCCGGCCAGATGCAGCCGGTCGCGGACCGCTTCGCCAACGGCTTCAACAACCCGGCCGACTTCGACAACTTCTTCTTCGAGCCGGAGAAGACGAACGCGTACCTGGCCTCGGTCGCGGGGGCCTGACCCGCACCGCTTGTCCCTCGGGCACCGCCCACCGGCAACTCGTCGGTGGGCGGTGCCTTTTGCGTGTGGGGCCTCGGGTGGTTCCGGTCGTCGAGGAGAGCGACCAGCAATGTTGAACGTGTTCAAATTCCCTGGCAGGATGAGCGGCGACGCAGCCGCCCGCCGGGCGTGCGGCGCGTTCTTCGCGTGCTGCCGTCGCACCCTCCGGCGTGCCGCTCGCCCGTCACGAAGGGCTCTCCATGCAGCAGAAACGTTCGTTCGACGACATGCACTCGGTTTCGCTGCTCGTGGTGACCCTGGAGGCGGTGGCCGCCCTCATCCTCTTCGTGGTCCACGGGCGGTCGCAGGAGGCCCCGAGCGCCCAGTCCCTCGGCCTGGGCGTGATCTTCCTGCTGCCCTTCCTCGTGCTGACGGGCGCGTTCGCCGGGGCCGTGCTGTCGCTGGTCCTCGTGATCCCCACCGTGCGGCTGAGCGAGGTGCTGGGGCGCCGGTTCGGCGGCGGCCGTGAGGCGTGGTGGTGGGTGCCGGTGGTGGTGGCGGCGGTGCTCGCGCCGCTGGGTGTGGTCGCGGCCGTGACCGGGTACCTCGGACCGGTCGAGGCGCTGATGGCCTGGTGCGCGGCGACGGTCCTGCTCACCGTGGCCGGCCTCGTCACCCGGGTCGCGCGCGAGGGGCTCTGCGGCCCGATCGCGCTGTGGGGCACTCTGGCGGTGATGTGCGTCGGCCTTCTCGGGCTCATGGCCCTCCACTTCGGCCTCGTCGACACGTACGCCCCGCCGGCCGTCACCCGCGCCTCGATGGTGGGCGACTGGACCGACGGGGAGGGCGGGACCCTGACGCTCGCGGAGGACGGCAGCGCGGAGTCCGTCGCGGTCGGGGACACCGGCCCCGGCAGGTGGGCGGACAAGGAGCTGGAACGGTGCACCGGCCGGGGCACCTGGACCTATGACCGCGGCGAGGGGCCGTGGGGACAGACGGTCTCCGTCACCGTCCCGGAGTGCGGCTGGGAGGGCGACGACCTCTGGGAAGTGGGCGGCCACCCGGGCCGGGTCACCGTCTACCAGTACATCGGCGACCCGGACTCCTCGGACCTGTACACCCTGACCGAGGCCCACGCATGAGACGGAGGGGGCGTCGCGGGAGGAGGGAGCGGCTCCACCGATGGGCGGGTGTCCACCGGTGGGCGGGTGTCCACCGGCGGGCGAGTGTCCACCGGCGTGCGAATGTCCTTGCCCGGACACACCCGGGATCGCCGCCCCTCCGCCCCGGCCGTGCGCCGCGACCCGGCGCGGAGGGCGTCGCACCGATGCCCCGAAACCCCTACTCCGGCTCGGCCGACCCGCTGTACCCCGTGTCGGATCCCTCCGACGCCCCCTCCGGCAACTCCGGCCGGGTGTACGTGGCGAGCGGGACGCCCTCCGGGTCGGGGCGTACGGCGCCGAGCAGCGGGTTCGACGCCAGCGGTGACACCTTCACCCGCGCCCCCGGCCTCGGCGCCTGCACCACCAGGCCGTCGCCGATGTACAGCGCCACATGGGTGGCCTCCGGGTAGTACACGACGAGGTCGCCCGGCCGCAGCGAGGAGACCGGGACGCGGGGGAGTCCGGCCCACTGCTCCTGCGAGGTCCGGGGGACGGTCAGCCCGGCGTGTTCCCAGGCCCGCATGGTGAGCCCGGAACAGTCGAAGGTGTCCGGCCCCTCGGCCCCCCACTCGTACTCCTTGCCGATCTGCTCGATCGCGTACGCCACCGCCTCGGCGCCCTCCCACGACGGCGGGCGTTTCGAGCTGAGGGCGCCGGAGGCGACGAGGTCCTGCTGCGCCGCGTCCACCTGTCCGTCCTCCAGGGCGGAGACCGCGCCGAGCTGGGCGGGCGTGAGCCCGGCCAGGCGTGCCTCCACGCGGTCCAGTGCCGCCCGTACCGCGTCGCGTTGGCCGTGCTGCTCCGCCGCGAGCGCCCGCTGTCCGGCGAGCGCCCTGCGGGCGGCGACCGCGAGGACACCGGCCCGCTTCTCGGCCTTGGTGAGGCGGTCCACGGTCGCCGCGCGCCCGGCCGCCGCGCGGGCGATCACATGGCTCTGGTCGAGCGCGTCGGACGGCCCGTCTGCCAGCAGCAGCCGGAGGTACGCGGAGAAGTCGGACCGGCCCCGGTACTGCTCCCGGGCCAGTCGCCCGGCCGCCGCGCGCCCGGAGCGGAGGGTGCGCCGGGCCCGCGTGAGGTCGTCGTTCGCCTTCCGGGTGGCGGCCGTCTGCCGCCGCAGCTTCTCGTCGGTCGCGTTGTAGGTCTCGGTGGCCTTCTCCATCCGCCGGAAGAGCGTCTGGAGTTCGGTGAGCAGGGCGGAGGCGGCCTCGGGGGCGGCGGCGTCGGGGCGGGGCGTGTCCGGGGGAGCGGACCCCGACGGCTCGCGGCCGGCGAATGCCTCGGAGGCGTCCACGGTCTTGCCGGGGGACGGGTCGGGGACGGCCGAGGGGGCGGGTACGGGGGACGGGGTGGGGCTGGAGGAGGGGGCCGGGGCGTCGGTCGCGTCGCCGGTCGTTCCGTCTCCGGTGCGCGCGGGCGCCGTCGCCGGATGCCCGGGGGTCCTGGTGACCTCGGAGGGCTCGGGCGCCGGTCGTGGGCCGGGGTCGGCGCCGGGCGGGGCGTGGGCGGCGACGGCGGCCAGGACCGCCGTCGCGCAGACCGCTCGCAGAAGCCTGCCTGACACGTCATCACCTCCGGTGATGGTGCGGGGCCCGTCGTCCGTGCGTCGGACCGGACCGGTCCCCTAAAAGTGTGCGAATCATATTTATCCGCTCACTCGGGGTCCGGTGGCGCAAGCACCGCAGGGCGTGGCGCCCCGCCTCACCCCGTACGGCGGGGTACGCCCCAGGCGTCGCCCCTCAGGCGTCGCCCGTCAGGCCGTGGCCCGTCAGCGGTGGCCCCTCGTGCCGTCGCCGGTCAGGCCACGGGGAACGCGTAGACGGCCCGGCCCCGCAGTACGACGGCGGTCTGACCGATCGTCAGTGCCCGGTACGGGGTGGTGACGGCGGCGCCCTCGGGTTCGGCCACCCCGATGTCCTGGAACTTCCACAGCCGCCGCCCGTCCCGCGCGTCGAACGCCGTCACCTGCGTGGTGTCCGAGGCGAGGACCGTGTCGCCGGACGCGGTGACGGTGACGGCGGGTGCGGTGCCGCCGACCGGCACCTCGGTGGAGCGCAGCCAGAGGAGCTTGCCGGTCTCGCGTTCGACCATGCCCACCTCCTGGCTGCGGTTGGTGGTGACGATCAGGTCGCCCGACTCCACCGGGGTGCCGAACTCCGACTTCGCGCCGGTTCCGCCGAGCCGCCAGAGCGGCTTGCCGCTGTCCGTGTCCCAGGACTCCAGGGCGTCGCCGACCGCGCCGAAGAGCCGCCCCTCCTCGTCGCCGCCCGCCCCGCCGGAGAGGCCGACCCTGCCGAACTGCTTGGTCCAGAGCAGCTTGCCGGTGGTCCGGTCGAAGCAGCGGAAGGAGCCCTTGCCCTCGGCCGCGCGCACATCGCCGGGGGTGAGGGTGGAGACGTCCTGGCGCACCACGATGTCGTTCAGCCGGGCGGCCGTCAGCCGGTACTCGGGGCCTGCCGCGTCCCGGCCCGCCGGTACCTGGACCCGCCACAGCTCCGCGCGGCTCACCAGGTCGTACGCGAAGAAGTACGCCTGGACGACCTGCTTGTCCCGGCCGGGCTTCTTGCCCTTGGCCGGTTTCGGGGCCTTCACGGTCACCGTCCGCGCGCCGGAGAACCAGACGACGGAGCCCGACTGCCCGGTGAGCGTGCCGACGCGGAGCCCGGGGAGTCCGGCGAAGCCGTCCGCGTACCGCACCCGGTGCTTCACCTCGCCCGTCTCCGGCGACAGCCACAGGAACGCGGTCGGACCCGCGACGAAGACGAGGCTGTCCCCGGCGGCCAGCGCCGCCTGGCCCCCGGCGGCGTCCGCGCGCTGCCAGACCCGCTTGCCCGTGCGGAGGTCGACCGCCGTCGCCTGGGCCTTGCTCGTCAGCACCAGCAGCCGGTCCTGCCAGAGCGCGGCGGTGAGCGGCTCCGCCTCGGACGCCGGGTGCGCGTACGCCCAGGTGAGGGCGGGCGGCTGCCCGGGCAGGACGGGGCCCTCGCTCGGCTCGGGCTTCCCGTCGGCCACGGGGGCGGGTGCGTCGTCGGTCCCGAGGGCGCCGACCGCGACCCCGCCGACGAGGAGGCCCAGCGCCCCGGCGGCGACCGTGGCCAGCAGTGACCTGCGGGTGGGGAAGAGGGAAGCCCCTTCCGGCCCGGAGCGCTGCCGGACCGGCGGGGTCGCCGCACCGGTGGGCAGCGTGCCGCCGCCCGGCAGGGAGGTGCCGGAGTACGGAACGGGGTAGGCCCGGACGGACGGCGCCTGGGCGGCGAGCGAACCGCCGGCCGGCGACTCCAGCGGGCGGCGCGCGGGGAGCAGCGCACCGGGGGAGGGAGCGCCCGGCGGGACGGCCGGAGCGGGCGGGGCGGGGCGCCGGGTCGCCAGGGCCCGGCCGGTGGTCGGGGCCCGGTCGGTGGTCGGGGCCTGGCCGGTGGGCGAAGGGGCCCGGCCGGTTGCCGGGGCGGCCTCGGGGGAGGGCATGCGCGGTGCGGCGAGCCGGGTGGTGGGGTGGTCCGGCTCCCCGTCGCGGGGACGGGTGTCGAGGAAGCGGGTGGCCGACCCGCCCTCAGCGGGATGCGGAGCGCCTTCGGCCCGGTCACCGTCCGCGGCGCCGGGTCCGCCCGTGGCACCGGGTCGGTTCGCGGCGCCGGGATCGTCCGGGGTCTCCAGCGCCCGCACCCGGGCCTCCTGGTCGGCCACCGCCGCCGAGAGCCGTTCCGGCAGCCAGCCGCTCCGGGCGAGCGCGGCGGCGCCCTCCAGCGCCAGCGACGCCGCGACGGACGCGGCGCTCGGGCGGGCTCCCGGGTCCTTCGCCAGGCACCCGGCGATCAGCTCCCGCAACTCGGCCGGTACTCCGTCGAGTCCGGGCTCCCCGTGGGCGATCCGGTTCGCCGTGCCCTCGGCGGGACCCTCGGCGAAAGGGGTGGTTCCGGTCGCCGCGTAGGCCAGCAGCAGCCCGAGCACGAAGAGGTCGGAGGCGGCGCCCACCTCCTCGCCCGCGACCTGCTCCGGGGTGAGGTAGCCGAGCCGTACGGAGAGCTGCCCGCCCGGCAGCGCCTCGGCGGCGGCGGCCCCGCCCAGCGGGCCGAAGGCGGTCAGCCGGGGCCCGTCCGCGGCGAGCAGCACGGTGTCCGGGGAGAGACCCTGGAGGGCGGAGCCGGTGGCGTGCACCCGGGCCAGCACCTCGGCGATGCCCGCGCCCAGTATCCGTACCGCGCGCTCGGGCAGCGGCCCGCCGACGGCGACGGCCTCGGCGAGCGTCAGCGCGGGGAGGTAACGGGCGGCCGTCCAGAGCCGTTCCGGGCCGGAGAGCGACCCGTCACCGCCGTCGTCGCCGGGGACGTCGGCGACGTCGAGGGGGCGCTGCACCCAGCCGCCGGCCAGCCGTTCGGCCGTGCGGACCTCGGCCTGGAAGCGGCGCCGGAAGGCGGGCACCCGGGCGAGGGCAGGCTGGGCGGCGGTGACCAGCACCAGGTCCTCGGTGTCCGCGCCGCGCGCCACGTAACTCACCGCGCTCGCCGTCTCGCGGTGACGGGCCAGCGCGGTGTACGGGCCGAAGCGGCGTGGATCGTCCTGACGAAGCGCCTCCATGGCGCACCCCCCTCGTGACCGTCCCTCGGCACCTGACCGCCGATCTTAGGGGGTTCGGTACCGGGGCGAGTGGGCCGCCCCGCAGCCTCAGCCGCCGCTGTTCGGCTTCGTCCAGGGCCACTTGGGGCGGAAGCGCTCCCGTCCCTCGGGGGCGTACGCGTACAGCCAGCCGCGCTGGAGGCGCAGCCGGGGGGTGTACCCGGCGGGGACGCGCCGGTAGGCGTGGACGGCCGGCGGGCCGCCGTCCTCGGCCGGTACCGGCACCACGTACCACTTGGGCGGGTGGCCGGTGAGGCCGGTGAGGACGGGCAGGACCCGGCCGTCCAGGGGGCCGCCCTCGAAGGGGGTGTTCTCGCTTCTCACCCGGACAGTCTTGCTCACCGGGCACCGGCGGCCACCCGGGGCCGCCCCGGGTGTCCGCCGGGCGCTCGGCCGGGGACCACCCGGCGGGCGGACCGGCGCGCGGGAGGCCTCAGGCCAGCAGCCCCGATTTCCGCCAGAGCTTGCGGCTCACCCCGTTCATCACCCCGATGTCGTCGAAGAAGTCGGTGAGCCGCTTGGCGCCCGACTGCATGACCTCCTTGCGGTGTCCGCTCGCCTTGACCTGGGCGAGCGCCTCGCGGCGGTCCAGGCCCACGTTCTCGTACACCTGCGGGTTGATGAAGCAGACGGAGAACACCCGGGCCGCCTCGCCCGAGGTCAGCCGGGTCAGCTCCCGCTCCCAGCGCGGGGCGGTCACCATCTGGCGGCGGAGCTCCTCGCGGGCGTACCGGACGTGCCGGGCCTCCTCGACGACGTGGATGCGGGTCACCCCGCGCACCAGCGTCTGGACCCGCTCGTCCGGGAAGGTCAGCCGCTGCATCCAGTCGAGGATCTCCTCGCCGAGCAGGGTCGCGGCGAACGAACCCGGGGTGGTGGACACGCTCTTCAGGACCCGGGCCACGTTGTGGTAGCCGCGCGGAACCGGGTAGGTGGGGGCCTGGCCCCACTGGATCATCTTGCCGAACATCATCGAGTGACGGCACTCGTCGGCTATCTCGGTGAGCGCGTACCGCACGTGGTTGCTGGTCACGGGCTTGTCGTAGATGTGCCGGACCAGCAGCTGCATCAGGATGATCTCGAACCAGATGCCCAGCGAGGCGAGCGAGGCCGCCTCGTGCCGGGCGAGGTCCATCCGCTGCTCCTCGGACATCTTCCGCCAGAGCGGGGTGTCGTAGAGGGAGACCAGCTCGGGCGGCCAGAACCACTTGCCGTCCTCGATCGCCGAGCTCCAGTCGATCTCGGTCTCGGGGTCGAAGGAGTGCTTGGCCGAGGATTCGAGCAGGCGCTCGGCGATCTGCTCGCGGTCCCGGAGCGGGCCGAGCGCGTCGCGGAGGACCTGGACGTCGTGTTCGCTCACTGTCGTCATGACTGGGGTACCTCGCACGTGGGTTACCTGGGGTCACCTCTTATTGGACTGCTTGTCAGCAAGGCCGTCAATCCCCCACGTCCCACTTGCCGTCCGGATGTCCCATGGCGTGCGTCACGTCAACTGGCCTTCATCGTCGGCCCGTTACGGTGCCGTCCCCGGGGCCCCCGGGGACGGCACGCCTGACCCGGAGGGCGGCGCGCCGACGGGCCGGGCCTCCGTCGCCGCTGGGCAGGGACCTGTCAGATCGGTGCCGTAGCGTGGGCGCATGACCACGCCGCCCCCGCCGCCGGGCCCCTACGGCCCTCCGACGCCGCCGTCCCAGCCGTCCCAGCCCTCGCCGCAGTACCCGCCGTACCCCGGCGCCCCGCACCAGCCGGGCGCGTTCCCGCAGCAGCCCGGGCCCGGTTACCCGAACCCTCCGCAGCCCCAGCCGGGTTACGGCTATCCGAGCGCCCCGCAGCAGCCGCAGCCCGCATGGGGTCAGCCCGGTGCGGGTCAGCCGGGTGCGGGTCAGCCCGGTTGGGGGCAGCCCGGGCAGCCGACGGCGCCGGGCTGGCCGGTCCAGCCCCCGCGCAAGAAGCCGGTCAAGCTGATCGTCGGCATCCTCGTCGGCGTCCTGGTGGTGGTCAGCGGTGTCGCCTACGGGGTCGTGCGGCTCATCGACAAGGGCACCGACGCCGTCTACCCGAAGGCAGTGAACAAGCTGGTGGTCCAAAAGACCCTGCTGGACGAGGAGTTCACGCTGGACAGCGACACGTCCGACACCGACGGCGCGGACATCGAGGACACCCCGGACCTCAGCATCCGCGACGCGCGGGCCGTCGTCGCCCAGTACGGCTCCGAGGACGGCGGAGTCCTCATCGTCTCCGGGATGTACGGCCGCATCGCCGACCCCGAGTTCACCCGCGGCTCCATCATGGAGGGGGCCGCCGGGACCGAGGGGAACACCGTGGTGGTGCCCGCCGAGGAGTTCACCCCCGACGGCTACGACATCACCATCGAGTGCCAGGTGCAGCAGACGGGCGCCGGGGTCGCGACCTCGGCCATCCCGATGTGCGCGTGGGGCGACGACAACACCGGCGCCATGGTCGCGCTGCTGAGGGTCGAGGACGCGCTGGTGGCCGCCGAGGACGTCGACCTGGAGAAGGCGGCGGCGGAGACGGCGAAGATCCGCGAGGAGATGCTGGAGCCGATCAACTGACCCCGGGCGCGGTACCGGCCCGGGGGAGGGCCACCGGCCCCACCCGGGGCAGTGCGCCCTCCGCCGCGCGGACCGCCGCGAGCAGCCACGCGTCGGTGCCCCGGTCGGCCACCCACTGGAGGCCGACCGGGCAGCCGTCCCCGGTGAACCCGGCGGGAATGCTGGCGGCCGGATGCCCGCTCAGGTTGAACGCCCAGGTCAGCGCGGTCGAGTAGACCTCGCCGGGCCCCTCGTGCCCGTGCGGCCGGTTGGGGGTGGTGGGCGTCAGCAGCAGCGGCGTACGCGCGAACAGGCCGTCCAGCACGAGGTCGTTCGCGCGCCGGGTCGCCACCGCAACGGCGTCCTGGGGCGCCCCGCCCCGTACGGCCAGCCAGGCCGGTGCCGGGTCCAGCAGCGCGCAGCCGCCGGGCACCAGCCGCACCACGCCCGCCGTCACCAGCCGGTCCACCGCCGCCCGCACCACCTCGGCCACCTCCGGATCGACGTCCGCGAACCCCAGATCCATGCTCAGCACGGCGGGGACGGGGAGGCGCACCGCCACCGGCTCGTACCCGTCCAGCACATGGCGCAGATACGGTTCCGCAGCCGCCGCGGACGCGGCCAGCACCCCGGCCGAGGCGAGCCCCGTGCGGTCCGGCGAGGGAAGCAGCCCGTTGGTCGTCTTCAGCCCGAACACCCCGCACCACGCGGCCGGCAGGCGCACCGACCCGGCGCCGTCGCTGCCCGTCGCGAGCGGGACCATCCCCGCCGCGACCGCCACCGCCGAACCGGCCGAGGAACCGCCCGGAGTCCGGTCCGCCCGCCAGGGGTTGCGGGTCCGTCCGTACGCGCCCTGCCCCCACGTCTGCCAGTACGTGCCCGGCCCCGGCACCGCCGTCGAGCCCACCGGAACCCCGCCCGCCCCGATCAGCCGCCGGGCCGCGTACGAACGGAGCCCGGCCGGGCCCTTCACCGCGAACGGCAGCCCGCCCAGCGGCAGCCGGACCGCCCCGGGCTCCCGGGCGAGCGCCTCCCGGTGCCACACCTCGATGAACGCGCCGAGCGACGGATCGAGTGCGTCGATACGCTCCAGCGCCCGCCCCACCGCACCCGTCCCGCCCCGCGCGTCGGACCCGTCCACCCCACCCGTCCCGTCCACCGCACCAGTGTCACCCGGCCCCCGGCGGCCGGGGGCCGGTTGCCGGAATCACTCCTGCTCCAGCGCCGCCTCCATCACCGCCCGCGCGATCGGCGCCGCGCTGCCGCCGCCGCTGATGTCCGCGCGGTCCGCCGCCGCGTCCTCCACCACCACCGCGACCGCCACCTCCGGGCGGGCGGAACCCTCGGACTGCGCCCAGCAGATGAACCAGGCGTACGGCGCCCCCGTGTTGTCCACCCCGTGCTGCGCGGTGCCCGTCTTGCCGCCGACCGTGACACCGTCGATCGCCGCGTTGGTGCCGGTGCCGTTCTCCACCACGTCGACCATCATCCGCCGCAGCTGCACGGCCGTCGACGGACTCATCGCCCGCCGGTAGGAGCGGGTGGAGGTCTGTGACACGGTGTCGCCGTCGTGCTTGGTCGTACGGTCCACCAGATGCGGCCGGGCGATCTCGCCGTCGTTCGCGACGGCGGCGGCGACCATCGCCATCTGGAGCGGGGTGGCCGTCGTGTCGAACTGCCCGATCGAGGACTGCGCCAGCTGGTCGTCGCTCATCTCCGTGTCGAAGTTGCTCTTCGCCACCCCCGACGGAATCCGCAGCCCGTCGTCGTTGAAACCGAAGTCGCCCGCCGCCTCCACCATCCCGTCCAGGCCCACCTCCACCCCGAGATGCGCCATCACGGTGTTGCAGGAGACCCGGATCGCCTCCGCCAGCGACGCCTTCTCGCAGCCGCTCGACTCGTTGGGCAGCACGGTGGACGTGCCCGGCAGCACGTACGGGGACGGGGTGTCGGTCTCCTCGTCCGGGTCGTCCACCACCCCGGCGTCCAGCGCCGCCGCCGCCGTCACGATCTTGAACGCCGAACCGGGCGGATAGGTCTGCCGGATCGCCCGGTTGAGCATCGGCCGGCTCTCCGAGGCGTTGAGCCGCGTCCACGCGTCGGTCACCGCCGAACCGGTGCCGGAGAGCCGCTCGGGGTCGTACGACGGGGAGGAGACCAGGGCCAGGATCTGCCCGGTCGACGGTTCAAGGGCGGCCACCGCGCCCTTGCGCCCGGCCAGCCCCTCGTACGCGGCCCGCTGCACCGCGTCCCGGACGGTGGTGACCACGTCGCCGCCGGGCTGCCGGCCCCGGGTGAGGTCGTTCCAGAGCGGCAGCGGGGCGAGCAGCGAGGAGGTCCCGGAGAGGATGTCGTCCTCGGCGTTCTCGATGAGGGTGGTGCCGTAGGTCTGCGAGGCGTAGCCGGTGACGGGGGCGTACAGCGGACCGTGGAGGTAGGTGCGCTCCCAGGCGAGCTGCTCGCCGGTGTCCGTGGAGCCGGTGACGGTGGCGGTCGCGTCGCCGCTGCCCGTGTGCACCAGGATGTTGCCGCGCGGCTGGTCGTAACGGGCGATCGTGTTGCGGCGGTTGGCGGGATTGGCGGTCAGCTCGTCGGCCTCGAAGACCTGGACGCGGGCCGCGTTCGCCAGCAGCGCCAGCAACAGCAGCAGACAGAAGGCGGCGGCCCGCCGGATGTACCGGATCACTGCTCGTCCTCCACGATCGGGGCGATCACACCGGTCTCCGGCTGTCCGGGGCGCGGGGTACGGGCCTGGTCGCTGACCCTGATCAGCAGCGCCACGATGATCCAGTTGGTCACGACCGACGAGCCGCCCTGCGCCAGGAAGGGCATCGCCATGCCCGTCAGCGGGATCAGCCCCATCACCCCGCCCGCGATCACGAACACCTGGAGGGCCAGGATCGAGGCGAGTCCGACGGCGAGCAGCTGCCCGAACGGGTCGCGCAGCGCGAGTCCGGCCCGGTAACCGCGCGCCACCATCAGGGCGTACAGCAGGAAGACGGCGGTCAGCCCGGCCAGGCCCAGCTCCTCGCCCGCCGTCGCCAGGATGAAGTCGGACTTCGCGGCGAAGCCGATCAGGACGGAGTGGCCGAGCCCGAGCCCCGTGCCGAGCATCCCGCCCTCGGCGAACGCGAAGAGCGACTGCGCCAGCTGGCTCGGCCCCCGTCCCGCGTCGATGGTGGCGAAGGGGTCCAGCCAGTCCTGCACCCGGCTGTGCACATGCGGTTCGAACGAGCCGACGACGAAGGCCCCGACCGCCGCGAGCAGCAGTCCGACCGCGATCCAGCCGGTGCGCCCGGTCGCCGTGTACAGCAGGATCACGAACAGCCCGAAGAAGAGCAGCGAGGTCCCCAGGTCGCGTTCGAGGACGAGGACCCCGACGCTCAGCAGCCAGATCGCCACGATGGGACCGAGCACCCGCCCGGTGGGCAGCTGGAGTTTCCAGACCGTGCGGCCGGAGTACGCCAGGGCGTTGCGGTTGGCCGCGAGGTACGCGGCGAAGAACACCGCCAGCAGGATCTTCGCGAACTCGCCCGGCTGGAAGGAGAACCCGCCGACCCGGATCCAGATGCGGGCGCCGTTCACCGCCGGGAAGAAGATCGGCACGATCATCAGCACCAGCGCGGTCGCGACCGAGAGGTAGGCGTACCGCTGGAGCACCCGGTGGTCGCGCAGCAGCACCACCACCACGATGAAGAGCGCCACCCCGAGCGTCGACCAGATCAGCTGGGTGGGTGCCGCCGTGTCCGAGGGCGTCTCCAGGTCGAGCCGGTAGATCAGTACCAGGCCCAGCCCGTTGAGGAGCACGGCGATCGGCAGCAGCAGCGGATCGGCGTACGGGGCACGGAAGCGGACCGCCAGATGCGCGAGGAGCGCCAGCAGCCCGAGCCCCCCGCCGTAACCCGCGACGTCGGGCGGTACGGCGTCGTCGTGGGCGAGGCCGACCGCCGCGTAGCCGTAGACGGAGATGAGGACCGCCGCGACGAGGAGGGAGAGCTCCACGCCACGCCGTTTGGGCAGCCGGAGCGGGGGCGGGGGAGAATCCACCGTCGGTGCGGTCATGCCAGGAACGTAGCAAGTGCGGGGAGTTATTTCCCTTATGTCGTAGTTCGGTGACCGGGCTGATGTCCCGGACCCGCCGCTCCGCCGACCGGAGACGCGCCGCCGCCCGGGTCCTCGCGGAGCGAGCGGCCCGGGCGGCGGCGGTGCGGTCGAGGAGCAACGACCGACAGTGCGTCAGCACCAGTCGGGGGCCGCGCCGATGTTCTCGATGTAGCGCGCGGAGCCCCATGCCCAGGTGCCGTTGGTCAGCAGGTACCAGCGGTCGTTGCCGTCCACGTTGTCGCCCCGGGTCTTGCAGAAGATGTCGACGATCGTGCCGTACGGCACCTCGCCCACCACCCGGCTGCTGCGGGTCGGGCGGTCACGGAGCAGCAGGCTCGGCCGGGCGATGACCCGCCCCCGGTACGTCACCTTCGGTGCCGCGGGCTTCACCTGCGGCTCGGCCGACGGCCGCCCGTGCTCGCCCGGCTTCGCCTGGGGCTCGGAGGGCTTCGCCTGGGGGTCGACGGCCGGCCTCCCGTGACCGGCGTGGTGCTCGTGCCCCGGCGCCGGGTCGGCGGCGGCGATGACGTGGTGGTGCGGGTGGTCCACCGGCTGCGGGAGGGGGCCGGCGAACGTGGGGGCCGCGGCCGTCAGCGCGGCGAGCACGCCGGCGGCGACACCGAGACCGATGCGGCGGAGGGACGAAGAGGACATGCTGCCTCCAGGGAGCGTGGGGGGCGAGGTGCGGGGCCGCGACCCGGGGGCCGCTCCCCGCACGCTAGGTTCGCCACGCCGCGCGCGTACAGGGTCGCTCTGGGTGATGTACGCGGACGGGGGACGGCCGATGGGCCGTCCGGGTGTATCCGCCGCAGACCCGCTCCCGCCCGTGCGCCCCGGCCGACACCCCGTGCGCCGGTGTGCCGCAAGGCCGCCGGGTGCGACCCCCGCCGGAGTGCCGCACCGAAGGCGCGGCGCCCCGGTGGCGTGCGCGCCTCAGCTGGTGTACGGGTTCTGGCCCGGAGCGTGACCGTGCTGCGGGGCCTGGCCCGGCTGGGCGGGGTGGCCCGCCTGGCCGAAGGGGTTGGCGCCGTCCGGGCCGGCCGCGTACTGGGCCAGCAGCGCGTCCGCCTGCTCCTTGGCTATCTTCTGCTCCCCGCCGCAGAAGGTGCACTGCGTCGCGTACCTGACGGAGATCGGGAAGAGCGGGACGAAGAACAGCGTGAACTTGGTGACCCGCTTGCGGAGGGTGTGCGCGGCCGGGTTGCCGCACCAGCCGCACACCATCGTCAGGACGGCCAGCTGGTACAGATAGCCCCGAGTGCCGAAAATGATCATGTCGTGTCTCTCCTTGTTGCCTTCGGTACGGTTGTGCCGCGGGCCCGAGGGCCCCGCCTCCCCGCGATGCGGCGTACCGGTCGGTCCGGCACTCCGGTGGTCCGGCCGCCCCGGACGCGCGCCCGGCTCAGCCCCGGCCGTCCCCGTGGCGCAGCGCCTGCCGGCACAGCGTCAGCAGGCGTTCGTCCTCCTGGATGTACATCCCCGCGTACCCGCCGTCCCGGACGTTGTGACGGCGTACGGAGGACAGCTCGGCGCGCAGGGCGCGCGCCGCCACGGACCCTGCCGCAGCCGTCCCCGTCCGCGCCAGCGTGTCCGCCACCCGGACGCGGACGTACGCGTTCTGCGTCCACGCGGCCAGCAGCACCGGCCACGTTTCGGCGGACCGCCCCGAAACCTCGCACAGTGCGAGCCCGGCGTCCACCCGTACCCAGAGTTCGTCGTGTTCCAGCAGGGCGCGCAGCCGGGGTCCGGCCACCGCGGCCCTGTCGCCGAGCCGTCCCAGCGCCCTGGCCGCCGCCCGCAGATCGAGGCTCTCCGCCGCTGCCAGCCCGTCCAACAGCACCGGCAGCACCGTGTCGACGTCGCCGGAGACCGAGTAGAGCGCGTCCGCCGCGTCGACCGCCCCGCGCCTGTCCGACCGGCGCATCAGCGCCTCCAGCTCCCCGACCGCCCCCCGCGCCCCCGGCCCGAACGCGCCGAGCGTCCGCAGCGCCGAGAGCCGCACGTGCCAGGCCGAGGGCTCCCGTACGTCCCCGAGGACGCGCAGCACCTCGGGCGTCGCCTCGTCCGCACGGAGCGCGGCCAGGGCGTCCATCAGCGCGACGGCCCCGTCCTGCCCGGACGGGGCCGTCG